>JBKOYY010000047.1:0-6482 GCA_046725615.1 Pseudomonadota bacterium | reverse complement strand
CTCAGATTGTCGGCCGAACCGCGCTCACCCCCTCAGATCAGAGGGCGCCCATGATCCCGTGGAATCCGTGCCCACCTTCGCGTGGAATCCGCGCCCACCTTGCCGTGGAATTCGTGCCCGCGATCGCGTGGAATTCGCAGCTCAGCGACGCCCGTGTCGTCCTGTCCAGCCTCGTGCCGACGATGCGGGAGGTCGAGGGGGAGAACGGGGCCTGGTACAACTGCCGGACGTTGCCCTACCGCACCAAGGACAACCGCATCGAAGGCGTCGTGATCACCTTCGCCGACGTCACCGCGCGCAAGCGGGCGGAGGACGAGGCGAACGCGGCGAGGATGCTGGCCGAGAGCGCCAACCTGGGGAAATCCCGGTTCCTCGCCGCCGCCAGCCACGACCTGCGCCAGCCGCTGCAGACCCTGAGCCTGCTGAATGGCCTGCTGGCGAGACGGGTCAAGGACAAGGAGGCGCTCGGGCTGGTCGAACGCGGCGGCGAAGCGCTGATGGCCATGTCGGGCATGCTCAACACCCTGCTCGACATCAACCAGCTCGAGGCCGGCGTGGTGCGGCCCGACGTCCAGGACTTCCCGATCGCCGATCTGCTCGATCCCCTGCGCACCGAGTTCGCCTATCACGCCAAGGCGAAGGGCCTGGGCTGGCGCGTGCCGGCCTGCCGGATGACGGTGCGCACCGATCCGCGGCTCCTGGAGCAGATGGTTCGCAACCTGCTGTCCAACGCGCTGAAGTACACCCGCAAGGGCCGCCTCCTGCTCGGCTGCCGGCGCCGCGGGGACAGGCTGAGGATCGAGGTGTGGGACACCGGACTAGGTATTCCCGAAGCCCAGCTCCGCGCGATCTTCGAGGAGTTCCACCAGATCGACAATCCGGCGCGGGAGCTCAGCCGGGGGTTGGGCCTTGGCCTGGCGATCGTGCAACGCCTGGGCGACCTGCTGGGCCATACGGTCGATGTGCGGTCCCGAGAGGGGCGCGGGTCGGTGTTCTCCATCGAGGTTCCGCTGTCGCCGGCGGGCGTGCTTCCCTCAGGGCGGGTCGCCGCGCCGACCCCGGATGCGCCGGCCGACCGGCGCGGCACGATCCTGATCGTCGAGGATGACCCGGCGCTCCGGGAATCGCTGGCCCTGTTCTCGACCGAGAATGGCCATGTCACGCACACCGCGTCCGACGGCGAGGAGGCGATCCGGCTGGTCGAGCGGGAGGGCCTTCGGCCGGACCTGGTCATCGTGGATCACAACCTGCCCTACGACGTGTCCGGGTTGCAGGTGCTGGCGCGCCTGCAGATGACGCTCGGACCGGGTCTGCTGGCCGTGGTCCTCACCGGGGACATCTCGACCGTGACGCTCCGGGAGATCGCGGCGAAGGGTTACGAGCATCGGACCAAGCCGGCTTCGACCGAAGACCTGACGGGGCTCATCCGGCGCCTGCTGTCCGCTGGTCCGTCGGGGACGGACCGGGAGGTTTAGGTTCCGCAGGCGGGCGGTCCACCGGACGTTGAGCGAGGTCAAGGTGGCATGGCTCGGGCAGGCGCATCTTCCCCATTTCCCGGCCCGTGGAGGACTCCATGACGTGTGCCCGGCCTTTCCTGACGTTGCTGATCGGCGCCGTGCTTGTGTCCGGCTGCGCCACCGCGCCGAAGTCGGTCACGCCCAGCGCCCAGTCGGCGCCGGCCGAGCGTGAACGCGGGAGTTCCGACGCCATGGTGGCGGGTGAAGGCGGCCTCGGCATCTCCGGTCAGAAGACGCCGGCGGCGCTGCGGGCCCTCGTCGCCGCGCCCTATGCCCTGCCCTCTCCGGCGGATTGCGCGGCCCTGTCGCGTGAGATCGGCGAGCTTGACGGGCTCCTGGGGCCCGACGTCGATGCGGTGGCCGCCGCCAGGAACGATACCGGCCGGGCGGTGGGCTCGGCCATGCGCAGCGTGATCCCCTATCGCTGGGTCATGCGGCTGATGACTCAGGCTGGCCGGCGGGACCGTGATCTCCGGCTGGCAGTGCTCGCGGGAACGGCGCGCCGGGGCTACCTCAAGGGGGTGCGACTGGGTCGGGCCTGCTAGAGCGCGTTCCGCAAAAGTGGAAACCGGCTTTGCGCTCAGACCGCGCTCACGCCTTTGATTTTGAGCTCCCTCATCCCGTTCAAACGATGCCGTTTGGACGTGAAAGGCTCTAGCCGCGGCTGCGCGGGCGCGTGCCTCCAAGGCGTCTCGCGGGGCGGTCACTCTGGCGAGGGGGCGCCGGTCATAGTGCTCAGGTCCACACTGGGCGATGGCCGAACAGGGTCTCGCTGGATCCGCGGCTGGCGCCGTCCCAGCTCATGCGCAAACGCATAGCGGATCGGCAAAATCGATTATCTAGACATCGTTCAGATGCGTGCTATCTAAACATCGTCCAGATGGATCGCGGAAGGCCGCGGTCCGGGGGACAAGACAAGGAGATACGAAATGGCTGTGAACCGTCTGCTCGACGTGGTCGTCACCTTCGCGGCGCTGGCCCTGACCTTCACCGTCGCCGGCGCGACCGCCGTCCTCGGCGCCTGACCTGTGCGCCGCGCCTAGGCCTCGCCCCTCGGAAACGGGGCGAGGCGATGGCCGTTCTACCCGCCCGAGCCGTCGTAGAGTTGTCTCCGAATCGGGCCTATAGTTTTCCCTGTTCGTCGAATTCCGTTTCGTTGGGGGTGTGTCTTCAGTCCCAGGCCGAACGTCATAGACGCCCGCGCGCCGAGGAGGCCCTGCCATGCAGGTGCTTAAGGCTGCGCCCTCCGGCTGGCCCTGTCTGGTGCTGAACGCAGACTTCCGGCCGCTGTCCTACTATCCCCTGTCGCTGTGGCCGTGGCAGGAGGTGATCAAGGCGGTGTTCCTGGATCGGGTGGACGTGGTCTCCACCTACGAGCAGGAGGTCCGCTCCCCCTCTTTCTCGATGAAGCTGCCCAGCGTCGTCTCGCTGAAGAGCTATGTGCCGCAGGATCGCCCGCCGGCCTTCACCCGCTTCAACCTGTTCCTGCGCGACAGCTTCACCTGCCAGTACTGCACCACGGGCGAGGACCTGACCTTCGACCACGTGATCCCGCGCTCGCGCGGCGGCCGGACGACGTGGGAGAACATCGTCACCGCCTGCGCTCGCTGCAACCTGGCCAAGGGCGGGCGCACCCCGCACGAAGCCCACATGCACCCGCGGATGAAGCCGCACCGGCCCAGCGCCTTCGAGCTGCAGGAACGCGGCCGTCGCTTCCCGCCCCACCACCTGCACGAAAGCTGGCTCGACTATCTCTACTGGGACATCGAGCTGGAGGCCTAGAGCGTGTTCCGCAAAAGTGGAGACCGGTTTTGCGATCAGAACGCGCTCAAACCTTTGATTTAGAGCCTTTTCATCCCGTCCAAACGATTCCGTTTGAACGGGAAAGGCTTAGGAGGCCGCCACCTTCAGCACCGCGGCCTGTAGCACCTCGCGGGCCTTGTCCGGCGACAGGCCCTGGTCGAAACGCAGGCGGGTCCAGGCCTCGAAGCTGGTCAGGAGGTCGAGGGCCTCCAGCTTCAGCGGGTCGGCGACGATCTCGGGGGGCAGCACGGCCTTCAGCAGCTCGCGCAGGGCCGTGGCGAGCTTGCCGTGATCGCCGGCCAGGAAGCGGGAGCGGTGCCGCACCGTGTCGGACGCCCGCTTGAACGGCGAGATCCGCTCGAACGCCTCGCCGCGCCGTTCGACCAGCTCGGCCAGGCGGCCCTGCCAGTCGGTGGCGGCGAACGGCCGCTCGACGATGGCGCGCAGTTCGGCCTCGATGAAGCCGGACATCTCCCGATAGAGGCTGTCCATGTCGTCGAAGTGCCGGAAGACGGTGCGCAGCCCCACCTCGGCCCGGGCCGCCACCTGCTCGGCGCTGGGCGTCATGGCGCCCTCGCGGATCAGGTCGAGCATCGCCGCCACGATGCGGGCCCGGTTGTCCTGGCCGCGCCGGCGGCGCCCGTCGATCTCGGTGGAGAGACTCATCATCCGCATCTCGCCCAGGCGAGGGGTCCCTGTCGAGCGCCATACCGCTTGACGGCGGCAGATAGTGGCATTCATAGTGTCACTAACGAGGTTTCGAGGAAGCAAGATGCAGGTTCTCCGCACGCCGGACGCGCGGTTCGAGGGGCTGGCCGACTGGCCTTACGAGCCGAAGTACGCCGAGGTGACCGACGCCGACGGGACGGTCCTGCGGATCCACTATGTGGACGAGGGGACGCGGGACGGAGCCCCGGTGCTGCTGATGCACGGCGAGCCGTCGTGGGCCTATCTCTACCGGCACATCATCAAGGGGCTGGTGGAGCAGGGGCATCGCGTGATCGCGCCCGACCTGATCGGCTTCGGCCGCTCGGACAAGCCGGCCGATCGGGCGGACTACACCTACGAGCGTCACGTCGCCTGGATGAGCCAGTGGCTCACCGGCCTGGACCTCAAGGTGCTGACCCTGTTCTGCCAGGACTGGGGCGGGCTGATCGGCCTGCGTCTCGTGGCCGCCTATCCCGAGCGGTTCGAGGGGCTGGTGGTGGCCAACACCGGCCTGCCCACCGGCGGCGGCGCCATCACCGAAGGGTTCAAGGCCTGGCTGCACCTCAGCCAGACCGTGCCGCAGATGCCGATCGGCATGCTGCTGAACGGCGGCAGCGCGCGGATGCTGAGCGATGCTGAGGTGGCGGCCTATGACGCCCCGTTCCCCGACGAGACCTACAAGGAAGGGGCCCGCCAGTTCCCGACCCTGGTGCCGGTGACCGACGACCACGCCTCGGTGGCCGAGAACAAGGCCGCCTGGAAGGTGCTGGAAGCGTTCGACAAGCCGGTGATCACCGCCTTCAGCGACGGCGACCCGATCACCAAGGGCGGCGAGGCGGTGTTCCAGGCCCGCGTGCCGGGAACCAAGGGCCAGCCGCACGTCACGCTGCACGGCGGCCACTTCCTGCAGGAGGACAGCCCGGCCGAGATCGTCGCGCTGATCGACGGCATGATCCGGCGCCGCGGCTGAGCAGGAGGGATACGCACATGAAGGTCGAGAACGCCGTCTTCCCGGGGCCGGAGCAGATCGCCGGCTTCTTCGGAGCGCCCGAGGACGGGCCCTTCGTCATGGTCAACCTGCTGAAGTTCAAGGCCAAGGCCGAGTACGAGGATGGCTCGGACGCGCACCTGACCGGGGCCGAGGCGTACGGCCGCTACGGCGAGGCCGTGCGGGTGCTGGTCGAGAACCTGGGCGGGAAGATCCGCTACAGCGGCCGGGTGACCGGCCTGCTGCTGGGCGATGTGGAGGATCTGTGGGACGCCGTGGCGCTGGCGGAGTACCCCTCGCTCGCCGCTTTCCAGGCCATGGCCATGTCGCCCGAGATGCACGCCATCGAGCATCACCGGAAGGCGGGCCTGGCGGGCCAGCTCAACATCCGGACGAAGCCGGGCGTGGGGTTCTAGGCCCCCTTAGGTCACAAACTGGCTGGGCCGGACGTCCAAGGTCTGCATTCTGCCGTAGAATGCGGGCGGCCGCTGCTTGGCCGCGCCCGACAACGACACAAGCCAGAGAGACCTTCCGGATGCGCCTTCGGCATCTTGCCCTGATCTTCGTCCTGTTCGCCCCCTCGCTGCTCGGTCCCTCGGCCGCCCTGGCCCAGGGCAGCTCGCAGCAGATGCTGAACCTCGCCAAGCAGCTCCGCGCCCAGGCCGAACAGATGAAGGACAGCCTGCCGCCCGAGGATATCGCCTCGCTGATCAGCCAGGCCGAGGAGATCGAGCAGGGCGTGCGCGACGGCGGCTATTCCACGCCCGTGGCGGCCGAGCCGGTCAGCGTGTCGAAGCGGATCGCCGACGCGCACCAGGGCCGGCTGGACTGGCTGGACGGCGAGGCCGCCTGCGTCGGCTACGGGTGGGAGAACCACCGGACCTTCAAGTCCAACTACGGCGACCCGAAACGCGACGAACTCTGCCGCGCAGCCTTCGCCCGCTACGAGGAATACTTCCTGAAGGCGCGGAACGGCGCGGGGTCGGCGGCCACCGACCCCTTGCTGGAGGCCTACGACCGGGCGGCCCAGGCGGCGGTCGACTACTACGCCGGGAAGTAGGCTCAGGCTGGTCTTGGCCGGAGCGCCAGCGCCAGGAAGACCAGCGCCAGGACGGTGGCGACCGGGCTTGCAAAGTGTTCCGGCGGATGGTGGCCGGTGGCGGGCGGCCGCAGGACCCAGGCCTGCAGGCTCATGAGGCCGCGTTCGACCGCCACCAGCGCCAGGAACAGCGGCGTCAGCGGCCGATAGCGCATTGCGACGGCCAGCATGGCGAGGCCGAAGGCGATCTGTGTCGCCCCCTCCCAGGCGAAGACGCCGACCACCAGGTCGCGGCGGTCGCCCATGTCGAGTCGGGCGATCTCGCTGGCGCCTCCGTCGGGCAGGAAGCTGTGGATCAGCCCCGGCGCGATGGTCAGCACTGCCGCGAGCGCGAGGAACCACACCGCCGCCGGATGGCCCCGATAGT
>JBKOYY010000172.1:0-28239 GCA_046725615.1 Pseudomonadota bacterium | reverse complement strand
GGTGCACCGCTCGGACGGTTCGGGCACGACCTTCCTGTTCACCAGCTATCTCGCGATGAAGGCCCCGCGCTGGGCCAGCGAGGTGGGCGCCAACGACGCCGTGAAGTGGCCGGTGGGCCTCGGCGGCAAGGGCAATGACGGTGTCGCAGCCTATGTGAAGCAGACCCCGGGTGCGATCGGCTATGTCGAGTACGCCTTCGCCAAGCAGAACGGCCTGACCTACACCCTGCTGCAGAACAAGGCCGGCAAGTACGTCGCCCCCGCCGCCGCGAACTTCGCCGCGGCTGCGGCCAACGCCAACTGGAAGGCGGCTCCGGGCTTCTACCTCCTGCTGCTGGACCAGCCCGGCGCCGAAGCCTGGCCGATCACCGGCGCTACCTTCATCCTGGTTAAGACCCGCCAGGAGGACGCCGCCAAGGGCCGCCAGGTCCTGGCCTTCTTCGACTGGGCCTATAAGAACGGCGACGCCTCGGCGCAGCAGCTCGACTACCTGCCGATGCCCGCTGCAGTGAAGGACATGGTCCGCAAGTCCTGGGCCAAGGTGGTCGGTCCGGACGGCAGGCCCGTCTACCGCTGAGGTCTTCCCTTCGAGGGGATCGCGGGGCCGGCGTCCACGGGGACGCCGGCCCCGATTGCGTTCAGGCACCCGTTCCAGGCGCCATGGCGGGCCCCGGCCGAGAACTAGAAGGCCCGGTCGGCGATCCGCGCGAGGCCATAGAACGCCGCGGCGATAAGGCCCGAGGCGGGTAGGGTGATCACCCAGGCCCAGACGATCCGGCTGGCCACGTTCCACCGCACGGCCGACATGCGCCGCGATGCGCCGACCCCGACGATCGCCCCCGTGATGGTGTGGGTGGTGGAGATCGGCACCCCGATATGGGTGGCGAGGAATATCGTCAGCGCGCCGCCGGTTTCGGCGCAGAAGCCCTGTTGCGGTGAAAGCCTGGTGATTTTCGAGCCCATGGTGTGGACGATGCGCCACCCGCCGAACAGCGTGCCCAGGCCGAGGGCCGCCTGACAGCTGATGACCACCCAGAACGGCACGTGGAATTCGCCGCCGAGTTGGCCGTGCGAATAGAGCAGCACCGCGATGATACCCATTGTCTTCTGGGCGTCGTTGCCCCCGTGGCCCAGTGAGAACATCGCCGCCGAGACGAGCTGCAGCTTGCGGAAGGTGGAGTCGGCGAAGGCGGGCGTGGCCTTCACGAACGTCCAGGTGACGATGAAGACCAGGACGAGCGCGAGGGCGAACCCCAGCGCGGGCGAGACGAAGATGCCGGCGACGGTCTTCAGCACACCGCTCCAGACCACCCCATCGAGACCCGCCTTGGCGACGCCGGCGCCCAGCAGGCCGCCGATCAGGGCGTGCGAGGAGGACGAGGGGATGCCCGCGATCCAGGTGATGACGTTCCAGCTGATGGCGCCGCCAAGGGCGCCGAAGATCACGGCGTCCGAGATGATGTCGGCCGAGATGATCCCCTTGCCGACCGTGTTGGCCACGTGCAGGCCGAAGAACAGGAAGGCGATGAAGTTGAAGAACGCCGCCCAGGCGACGGCGACGCGCGGGGAGAGGACCCGGGTCGAGACGACGGTCGCGATCGAGTTCGCCGCGTCGTGCAGACCGTTGAGGAAGTCGAAGGCCAGGGCCACGCCGATGAGGAAGACGAGCAGCCAGCCCGCCGCGAGGATGTCCATGGCCTGACTAGAGGTGCTCGATCAGCACGCCGCTGATCCGGTTGGCGACGTCCTCAAAGCGGTCGACCACCTTTTCAAGATGGTCGTAGATCTCAGCCCCGATGATGTAGCCCATGGGGTCGGTCTTCCCGACCTCGCGATACAGGGTGGCGATCCCTGCGTCGTACAGGTGGTCCGACTCTTCCTCGAGCCGGGTCACCTGATCGGTGATGGTGTTCAGCCGCGAGGCGTTGTTCTTCATCGAGCGGAGCAGGCGGACGGCCTCGGCCACAAGGTCGGCCGTCTTCACGATGGTCTCGCCCAGTCGCAGCATGTCGGGGTGGAAGCTGCGTTGCTCGAAGAGGGCGGTGACCTTGGCGGTCTTGTGCATCTGGTCGATGGCGTCATCCATCGAGCTGATCAGATCGATGATGTCGGCCCGGTCGAACGGCGTGATGAACGTGCGACGCACCAACAGCATCACCTCCCGGGTGATCTCGTCGGCGTCGTTCTCGTGCTTGGCGACGGCCGCCCCATGCTCTGGCGTCTCTGGGCCGCCTTCCAGAAGGCGGTGCAGCGAGCCGGCCCCGGCGCACAACGTTTCGGCGTGGCGCTCGAACAGGTCGAAGAACCGGCCCTCCTTCGGCATCAGGGCCTGAAACCAGTTCACGGGCGACCTCTTCGGCGGGTTTGCGGCGGGACGTGGGGGCTCTTACAGTGATCTGCGGCGGTCGTCATCGAACTGTCGCAAAAGCTTTGCGAGACTGTCATGCGCCCCGCGTAGAGCGGCCACCAAGATCCCTCGGACGGAGGTGGGTATGTTCCGGAAAGTCCTCGTTGGCGTGGCGGCCTGTCTGGCCCTCGCAGCCTGCAGCAACAACAGCGACAAGGCCGGAGAGGCCAAGGCGCCCACCGGCGCACAGATCGCCGGGGCGGGTGCGACCTTCCCCGCGCCGCTCTACGCCAAGTGGGCCGAGGCCCAGAGGGCCGAGACGGGCCTGACGCTGAACTACCAGGCCATCGGCTCGGGCGGCGGAATCAAGCAGATCAAGGCCAAGACCGTCGCCTTTGGCGCGAGCGACAAGCCGCTGAAGCCGGAGGAGTTGGAAGAAGCCGGCCTGGCCCAGTTCCCAACGGTCATCGGCGGCGTGGTGCCGATCATCAACCTGCCGGGCGTCTCGGCCGGTCAGATCAAGCTCACCGGTCCGCTGCTCGCCGACATCTTCCTCGGGACGGTGAAGAAGTGGAACGATCCGGCGATCGCCAAGGTCAATCCGGGCGTCGCCCTGCCGAACCTGCCGATCACCGTAGTCCACCGTTCGGACGGCTCCGGCACCACCTTCCTGTTCACCAGCTACCTGACCGCCGTGGCGCCCCAGTGGGCCAAGGTCGGCGCCAGCGACGCGGTCGCCTGGCCGGCCGGGCAGGGCGGCAAGGGCAATGACGGCGTCTCCGGCTATGTGAAACAGACCCCGGGCGCCATCGGCTACGTCGAATACGCCTTCGCCAAGCAGAACGGCCTCGCCCACGCGGCCCTGCAGAATTCGTCCGGCGCCTTTGTCGAGCCCACGGCCGACGCCTTCGCCGCCGCGGCCTCGGGCGCTGACTGGTCCAAGGCCCCCGGCTTCTACCTGCTGCTGATCAACCAGCCTGGCCAGAACGCCTGGCCGATCACGGGGGCGACCTTCATTCTGATGCACAAGGCGCAGGCCGACGCTGTCACCGGCAAGGGCGTGCTCAGCTTCGTCGACTGGGCGTATACGAAGGGCGACGCCGCTGCCAACGAACTGGCCTACGTGCCGCTTCCCGCCGACCTCAAGCAGCGGGTCCGGGCGAGCTGGTCGGCCATCGTCGGCCCCGACGGCAAGCCGGTCTACGTCCCGGCCGCCCAATGACGATCGGCGTCGAAGCCGGCGCCGCGCCCCGGGCCGCCCGGGGGGCGGCCCTGGATCGTCTGTTCGAGGCCCTGTGCTTCGGTGCGGCCACGCTCCTGCTGACGGCGTTGGGGGGCCTCGTGGTCTCCCTCGCCATCGGCGGCTGGCCGGCGTTCGAGCGCTTCGGCCTGTCGTTCTTCACCAGCGCCACCTGGGATCCCGTTCAGGAGATCTATGGCGCTGCCGGCGCGGTGACCGGCACCGTCGTCACGGCGACCTTGGCCCTGCTGTTCGCCCTGCCGCTGGCGTTCGGGATCGCGATCTTCCTGGTTGAGCTCTGCCCGCCGGTTCTGCGCCGGCCCATCGGCACGGCGGTGGAGCTGCTCGCCGGCATCCCGTCGATCGTCTACGGCATGTGGGGGCTCTTCGTGTTCGCGCCCTGGTTCGCCAAGCACATCCAGATGCCGATCATGATGTCGGCCAAGCCCGGCACCCTCTGGGAGACCATCACCACGGGCGTGCCCAACGGCGCCGGCATCCTTTCGGCCTCCCTGATCCTGGCGATCATGATCCTGCCGTTCATCGCCGCGACCATGCGGGAACTCCTGCTGACTATCCCGTCCCAGGTGCGTGAGAGCGCCTACGGCCTCGGCTCGACCACCTTCGAGGTGATCCGCAACGTCAGCCTGCCTTACGTCCGCACCGGCGCCATCGGGGCGGTGATGCTGGGCCTCGGCCGCGCCCTGGGCGAGACCATGGCGGTCACCTTCATCATCGGCAACGCGCACGGGTTCCCGACCTCGATCTTCGCCTCGGGATCGACGATCGCCTCGACCATCGCCAACGAGTTCGCCGAGGCGACGGGTGAAGCCCATACCTCGTCGCTGATCGCGCTGGGCCTCGTGCTGTTCATCATCACATTCGCGGTCCTGGCCTTGGCCCGGCTGCTCATCGGACGGCAGGCCCACGCATGACCCGCGCCGGTTCCCCGCGCCTGTCGCGCCGCATCGGGGAAGGCCTTTTCCTGGCCTTCTGCTGGACTGCGACGGGCCTCGCCATGGTCGCCCTCGCCGCGATCCTGTGGTCCCTGGTCAGCCAGGGCGTCGCCGGCTTGGACGCCAACGTCTTCACCAAATCCACGCCGGCGCCAGGATCGGAAGGCGGCCTGCTGAACGCCATCCTGGGCTCGCTGATGATGTGCGTGGTCGCCATGCTGGGCGCGGTGGCCGTCGGCGTGCTGGCCGGCACATGGCTCTCGGAATACGCCCGCGACAGCCACTACGGAAAGGTCGTCCGCTTCCTGAACGACGTACTGCTCTCGGCGCCGTCGATCCTGGTCGGCCTATTCGTCTACGAGATCCTGGTGGCTCCGCTGAAGGGCTTCTCGGGCTTCGCCGGCGCCGTCGCCCTGGCGCTGATCGCTGCGCCGGTGATCACCCGCACGACCGAGGACGTCCTGCGCCTGCAGCCGGTGTCCCTGCGCGAGGCCAGCGTGGCGCTGGGCGCGCCAGTCTGGCGGACCATCCTGGCGGTGATCTGGAAATCGGCTCGCGGCGGCATGCTCACCGGCGCGCTGCTGGCCTTCGCCCGCATAAGCGGCGAGACCGCGCCGCTGCTGTTCACGGCGCTGAACAACCAGTTCCTCAGCCTCGACCTCACCAAGCCCACGGCGAACCTGCCGGTGGTCATCTTCAACTACGCGCTTTCGGCGTACGACGACTGGCGACGCCTGGCCTGGGCCGGTGCGCTGCTGATCGCCGCCACCGTGCTGACGGTCACCGTCGCCGCCCGAATGCTCGCCCGGGAGCCTCGCCGCTCATGAACGTCCAATTGGAAACCCCGCCCGAGACGGCGATCCTGGATCTGCCGTCCGACCAGGTGAAGCTGGCGGTGAAGGACCTCAATTTCTTCTACGGCCAGAAGCAGGCGCTGTTCGACGTCAGCGTCGGCTTCGCCGCCAATGCGGTGACGGCGCTGATCGGCCCGTCGGGCTGCGGCAAGTCCACGCTGCTCCGCACCCTCAACCGCATCTACAGCCTCTATCCAGGACAGAAGGCCACCGGGCAGGTGCTGCTCGACGGCGAGGACGTGCTCGGCTCGCGCGTCGACGTCGCCGCGCTGCGCGCACGGGTCGGCATGGTGTTCCAGAAGCCGACGCCGTTCCCGATGTCGATCTTCGACAACGTCGCCTATGGCGTGCGCCTCTACGAGAAGCTCCCCAAGGCCGACCTCGCCGCCCGCGTCGAGGAGTCCCTGCGCCGCGCCGCCCTATGGGACGAGGTGAAGGACAAGCTGAAGGAGTCGGGGCTCAGCCTGTCGGGTGGCCAGCAGCAGCGCCTGTGCGTCGCCCGCGGCATCGCTGTTCGTCCCGAGGTGCTCCTGCTGGACGAGCCGGCTTCCGCGCTGGACCCGATCTCCACGGCGCGCCTCGAAGAGACGATCGCCGAGCTCAAGCAGGACTACACGATCGTCATCGTCACCCACAACATGGGCCAAGCGGCGCGCCTGTCGGACCACACCGGCTTCATGTACCTGGGCAAACTGGTGGAGTTCGGCGAGACCGAACAGGTGTTCACCAACCCGGTGACGACGCGGGCCCGCGACTACATCACCGGCCGCTTCGGCTAGGGGAGGGCAGGATGGAACACACCGTCAAGGCGATCGACGCCGAACTGGCCGGGCTGGCCCACGACCTCTCCGCCATGGGCGACCTGGCCGTGGCGCAGGTGCGCGCGTCGGTCGAGGTCTTTATGGCCCACGACCTCGCCGCCGCCGCCAAGGTAGTGCGCGGCGACGACGCCCTCGACCTGCAGGACGCCGAGATCGAGAAGCGCGCCGTGCGCTTCATCGCCCTGCGCCAGCCGGTGGCCGACGACCTGCGCCGCACCATCGCGGCCATGAAGATCGCCATGCAACTCGAGCGCTGCGGCGATCTGGCCAAGAACATCGGCAAGCGGGTCGGCCGCATGGCCAAGCCGGCCGCCAAGGCCCAGGCCGAACCCATCGGCGAGCTTGGCCGGCTGGTTACGGAACGACTCGCCGCGGTCGTCGACGCCTACCGTAACGACGACCCCCAGGGCGCCTACGATGTCTGGCTCAAGGACACCGACATCGACGAGCGGCACGAGGTCACCCTTCGCGAGATCGTGAGCTGCATGGCGTCCGATCCGGAGAGCGTCGGCGACTGCACGCACCTGTTGTTCATCGCCAAGAACCTCGAGCGTATCGGCGACCATGCCACCAACATCGCCGAACTGGTGCACTACCAGATCACCGGGCACGAACTGGCCGACCGTCCGAAGCTTTAGGGCGCTATTCGCCGTCAGTCGGCGGTGTCGAACTGCAGGGTCCAGACCAGACCCTCGCGTCGGAATTCTGTCGTCACGTGCGGATGAACCTTGCCACTGAGGCCGCGCGACAGAAGGCGTGAGCCGAAGCCACGGGCGGATGGCGCCGCCACCGGCGGTCCGCCGGACTCCGCCCAGACGAATTCGAGACGGGACGGCGTCAGGTGGCGCCAGGACACGTCGATCCGTCCATCGCGGCCCGACAGCGCCCCGTGCTTGGTGGCGTTGGTTCCGAGTTCGTGCAGGCAGAGGGCCAGGTCGATCACCGCGTCCGCGCGAAGGCGGATGTCGTCCCCCGTGATCGAAAGCCGCTCGTCCTGGCCGCCGAGAAACGGCGCCACCGTCCGC
Source organism: Pseudomonadota bacterium (assembly GCA_046725615.1). Taxonomy (GTDB): domain Bacteria; phylum Pseudomonadota; class Alphaproteobacteria; order Caulobacterales; family Caulobacteraceae; genus Phenylobacterium. The sequence goes on along the minus strand of JBKOYY010000172.1, from coordinate 20,996 downwards.
CTGACGAGGTCGCCCAGGGGGATGGAGGCGTCTGCCGCTTCGCTCAGGACATTCTGCGCCCGGCCGAGCGCGATCAGGCGCTCGGTGAAGGCCGCGCGGAAAGCAGGCCCGCCGCCCGTCGCCGTGAAGGTCTGGGCGGCCAGGGACTGAACGACCGCGAGCATGTTCTTCACGCGGTGATGCAGCTCGAGCACGAGCAGATGTTCCTGCACGTTGGCGGCGTCGAGATCGCGCAGGGTGCGCGAAAGATGGTGGCTCAGCCACACGATGGCGCCGCCCGCGGCGAAGAACGCCAGCGCGCCGGTCAGGTCGGCGGGCGTCAGCGCCAGGCGTCCGAACGGCGGGATTGCCAGGGTCATCACGGCGAGCGGCGCTGAAATGAGGAACAACAGCCCCGCGCGGGCGCCGCCCAACAGGGTGGCTACCAGCAGCATGGGGAAGCTGGTGACATAGGGCACGCTAGCCCCCAGCAGTGGCGTCAGCGCCAGACGCGAGAGGACGGCCACCCCGAGACAGACGGCGGCGACGCCGGATTGGCCGGCGATCGTCTGCGGCTGGCGGGCGACGCGGCGGCGGATGAACTCGTTCAAGCGGGGCGTCCGGGAAGCCTGATGCGGAACCCTATCGGGGCGGGCAGCCGCCGCCTACATTAAAGCCGCTGCGGCGGGCTACGACGGCCCATCGGCGCGCCGGTTCCCGGCCCCATCCAGGACGATGGGCAAGAGCGTCATCGCAAGAGCGCTCTCCCGCCGCAGCAGCTTCTCACTGCTGCTGTTGCTGCTGCATTTGGTGCAGGCGTTGCTGGTGCTCGTAGGCCGCGCCCGGGCCGGCGCGTCGCCCTGGCGCGCCGTTACGGCTTGCGGGGCGCGACACGCGCAGGAACTCCGGCTCGCTGATCGCGGCCCGCGCCTTGCGGACCGTGACACCGACGGCCAGTACGCTCTCGGCCTCGCCCTTGTAGACCCCGCGCGATGGCGGCACGTCGGAGTAGTCGCGGCCGACGGCACAGGCGATGTGGCGTTCGGTAGCCAGCGTGTTGTTGGTGGGGTCGAGCCCGACCCAGCGCACACTTGGGAGGAAGGCTTCCACCCAGGCGTGGGTCGCGTCGGGATCGGATCGATCGCCATGCTTGCGGTCGGTGAAGAGGTAGCCCGAGACGTATCGCGCCGGCACGCCCCAGGAGCGCAGGATCGCCAGCATCACGTGGACGAAGTCCTGGCAGACCCCCTTGCGGGCCCGCAGCACGTCGTCGATCGGGCTGTCCGCCCGGGTGACCCCGGCCTCGTAGGCAAAGGACTCGTAGATTTTCGTGTTGAGGGCCAGCACCGCGGTCAGCGGGTCGCGCCGGCGCAGGGCGTCGATGTCGTGCTCCGCCGTATAGGCATGCAGGAGGTCGGTCTCGCGTGCAAAGCCGTGCGGGTGCAGGAAGTCGAAGTTCTCGCCGCGCAGGAACTCGGACCGCAGCCGATCCCATTCGCCCAGGTCGAGCTGGCCGGGGAGGGGCGCGGCCGCCTGGGTCTCGACCGCTGCGCGCGCGGTGATGGTGAGCCGGTCGTGGGGCTGGGGGACGTCGAAGTGGTAGACGGCGTTGCCGAAGCTGTCGGCGTACGAGAACACCTGGGCGGCCGGCTCCAGGTCGAGATCGAAGCTGACCAGTCGCTGGCGCGCGCTGCGCTGCGGCTGCATCCAGACCTCCATGACGCTCTCCCGCACAGGGACGGCGTACTGGTACTGGGTGACGTGGCGGACCTCGAGCAGCACGGGGAACTCTCCTAGGCCGGGAGGCGGTCTTCGAGGGGATAGGCGACGAAGGCGTCGTAGAGGCTGCGGTGGATGGCGGCGCATTCGTCCAGCGCCGTCTTGAGGAACTCGCTGGCGCCCTGGGCCTCCAGCTCGTCCATGTCGGCATATTGCAGGCGCGCGCGCAGCCGGCCGGCCAGTCGGTCCGGGCCGGCCCGGCCTGCTAGCCCTGCATGCCGGACGATCGCCGACAGGTGCTGTTCGATCTGTTGGGTGCAAAAGCGGATCGAGCGCGGGAAGTCCTCGTCCAGCATCAGGAACTGCAGGATGTAGCGCGGCTGCATCTCGGCCGTGTAGGTGCGCAGGTAGGGTTCCAAGGCGCAGCCCATGCGCAGCACGTTCGTCAGGGCGAAGTGGTCGCGGACCGGGCGGCGCTGGCGGCCTTCGCCGAACACCACCTCCAGCAGGGCGCCGATGAGCTGCGCCCGTTCCAGGTAGACGCCGAGCAGGAGGAAGCTCCAGCCCTCTCCGTGGCTCATGGTGGCGTCGCCGGCGCCCTTGAACAGGTGCAGGTCGGCGACGATCTCGTGCAGGAAGGCCTGGGAGCCGTCGTTGAACGCCCCTTCGGCGTCCGCCGTGCTCAGCCTCAGGTAGATGAGGTTGAGCCGCTCCCAGGTCTCGGTGGTGATCTGGTCGCGCACCTGGCGGGCGTTCTCGCGGGCCCGCGCGATAGACGAGTAGATCGACCCCGCGTCGTCGCGGTCCAGCGCCAGGGCCTGGGCGGCGGCGAAGGGGTCGCGCGCCTTGCCGGCGTCGGGATCGCCGACCGCCGCCAGGGCGATGCGGGCGACCTGGGTCGCGGCTTCCGAGCGGTCCAGCGTGGCGGTGAGCATCACGTCCGAGAGGCGGCACATGTGCTCGGCCCGCTCCACGTAGCGTCCGATCCAGTAGAGGCTGTCGGCTACCCGCGCGAGCATCATGCTTGCGCTCCTTCTTCTAGGTGAGGGGCGGGCATCATGCGCGGTCTCCCTTCCCGTCCGAGAGCACCCAGGTGTCCTTGGATCCGCCGCCCTGGCTGGAGTTGACCACCAGGGACCCCTTCTTGAGCGCGACGCGGGTGAGCGCGCCGGGCGTGACCACGATCTTCTCACCCGAGAGGATGAAGGGGCGAAGGTCCACGTGGCGCGGCTCCACCGCACCCTCGATAAGGCAGGGCGCGGTTGATAGCTGGATGGTCGGCTGGGCGATGTAGTTCGACGGATCGGCGCGCAGGGCGTCGGCGAAGGCGTCGCGCTGGGCCTTGGTCGAATGCGGCCCCACCAGCATCCCGTAGCCCCCGGACGCGCCGACCGCCTTGACCACCAGCTTGTCGAGGTTTGCCAGCACGTGGCTGAGCTGCGCCGGCTCGCGGCACAGGTAGGTTTCGATGTTGGGCAGGATCGCGTCTTCGCCCAGGTAGTAGCGTATGATCTCGGGGACGTAGGCGTACACGGCCTTGTCGTCCGCCACGCCGGTTCCGGGCGCATTGCAGATGACGACATTGCCGGCCCGGTAGGCGTTGAACAGGCCCGCCGCACCCAGCGAACTGTCGCGCCGGAAGGTGAGGGGGTCGATGAAGTCGTCGTCGACGCGGCGATAGATGACGTCGATCCGGCGCAGACCCGTCGTCGTCCGCATGTAGACCATGTTGTCGTGGACCACGAGGTCGCGGCCCTCGACGAGCGGCACGCCCATCAACCGGGCGAGGTAGGCGTGCTCGTAGTAGGCCGAGTTATAGACCCCGGGAGTCAGCACGGCGACCTGAGGATTGGGACGCCAGTCGGCCGCCATGCTCTTCAGCGTGGTCAGCAGCAGGTCGGGGTAGCGGTCGATCGCGCGCACGCCGGCCGCGCGGAATGTGCCCGGGAAGACCCGCTTCGACGCCTCGCGGTTCGCCAGCATGTACGAGACGCCCGAGGGGACGCGCAGATTGTCCTCCAGGACCGCGAACTCGCCGTTCTCCTGCCGGATCAGGTCCGATCCGCAGACGTTCGCGTAGGCGTTGTGCGGAACGTAGAGGTTCTGCATCTCGCGCCGGTACGAGGGCGCCTGCATCACCAGCTCGCGCGGGACCACGCCGTCCATCAGGATCTGCTGCTCGGAGTAGATGTCGGCGAGGAACATGTTGAGCGCGCGGAGGCGCTGCGTCAGGCCAGCCTCGATCCGCGACCATTCGGCGGCGGGAATGATCCGGGGCAGGATATCGGTGGGAATGATCCGCTCAGTCGAACTCTCGGCCCCGTAGACGGTGAAGGTGATCCCCTGGAGCAGGAAGAACCGCTCCTGGGTCTTCTGCCGATCCGCGAGTTCTCCCGGGCTGAGCGTGGCCAGCCGGGCCTGGAGCGCCGCGTAATGGGCGCGGACGTCTCCGTCCGGGGCGCGCATCTCGTCGTAGGGGCTGCGCGCGGGCGCGGCGTCCGTCGCCGGTTCGTCCAGCCTGGCGCTCACGGTGGATTCCACGCCTTCCCGTCCTCAATCTACAAATCAGTATGACGCTTACGGCCCACCCGGAAGCACGGTGACGAAATTCCGACCCGCTCGAATGGCTCCCCACCGGCTGCCTAAGAATTGGGCGCCAGTTCCGGCAACAGGCGGATGACACGTCCCGGAGGCCCGGCTACACCCGACCGGGGGGCGCGAACGGGGAATCGGGCTTGGGACGACTGCTCTCTGCCGTCGCCGCCTCGGCGGCCCTGTGCGCGTCGGGCGCCGTGGAAGCGGCCGAACCGAAGGCGATCGTCCAGGGCGACATGGACGCCGAACTGCGGACGACGATTCAACGTGTGGTCGGCGACAGCGACCGGCCGATCGAGAACCGTTTCGAAGCGCGCCGCCGCGCCCGCGCCGCCGCGGAGGACGCCATCGCGGTCCTGCGGTCGGAGGGCTACTACGCCTATGCCGTGACCCCTGACGTGAGCGAGACCGATCCGCCGCGGCCGCTGGTGCAGGTAGCTCCGGGCCCGAGGTTCCTGATCGGCGAGGCCGGCATCGACTGGCGGGGCGAGGCGCCAGATGCCGACGCCGCCGTGGCCGCTCGCAACGCGATGAACCTGCCGCCGGGCGCGCCGGGCCGCGCGGTCGAGGTGATCGCGGCCGAGGGTAGGATCATCGCCGAGATCCAGCAGCGAGGCTATGCCGACGCGGTGGCCGAGCCCCGCGACGTCGTCGTCGACCATGCCGACCATTCGGTGCGCCCGACCTACCGTATCGCCGCCGGCCGGCTGGTTAGGCTGGACGGACTGGACATAACGTCTGCGGGGCGGACGCGGCCGGGGTGGGTGCGCGACCTCGCCCCCTGGACGTCGGGCGACGCCTACGATCCCGATGACGTCGCCGAGCTCGAGCGGCGGCTGCTGGACACAGGGGTCTACGACTCCGTCACCGTTGCGCTGGCGCCTGCCGAGAAGACCACGGCCGAGGGCCTGCGGCCCGTCGTGGTCAGCCTGGCGGAGCGCAAGCCCCGCACGATCGAGGGCTCCGCGAGCTACGCCACTGCCGACGGTGTCGGCGTCAGCGCTCGGTGGACCCACTACAACCGGCTCGGACGGGCGGACACGCTGTCGCTGCTCGGCCAGTATTCCGATCGCGACACCCGTGCGGAGGCGACCCTGTCGCTGCCCCATTGGCGACGTGCCCAGCAGACGCTGCGCACCAGCGCCGCTGTCTACCGGCTGGAGACGGACGCCTACGACGAGGACGGGGTCGGTCTGCAGGCCGACGTCACCCGCCGCTATGGGCGGACGTCCTACATCACCATCGGGGCGTCGGTGGACGCGACCCGCTCCACCGAGAAGACCGCCGGAACGCTCAGCGACCTTGGCCGCGACCTGGTGACGGTGGCCGGGTTGGGCGACGTGATGCTGGACCGGTCCAATGATCCGCTGAATCCCACGTCCGGCTGGCGGCTCAGCGCGCGGCTGGAGCCCACCCTGATCCTGGGCGACACCAACCTGCCGTACCTGCGCGCGGTCACCCAGGGCACCTACTATTGGGCGCTCGACAAGAGGGCGCGCACGGTGGTCGCCGGTCGTTTGCGGCTGGGGCGGATCATCAACGGCTCGGTCGATCGGGTGCCGGCCTCGCAGCGATTCTACGCCGGTGGGGGCGGGTCGGTGCGAGGCTTCCCCTACCAGGCGGTGGGGCCGCGGCTGGCCGACAACACCCCGCGCGGCGGCGTCTCTTTGATGGAAAGCTCGCTGGAGGTCCGCCGCGACGTCACGGCGAAGTGGGGGGTCGCGCTGTTCGTCGACGCGGGCGCCGTTGGATCGTCCAGCGTTATCGACGTCGGGGACCTCGCCGTCGGGGCGGGCTTCGGCGTCCGCTACAACCTCGGCTTCGCGCCCATCCGCATCGACGTCGCCACCCCGGTCGCACGCCGGCGCGGTGAAGCTCCATTCCAGGTCTACCTCAGCATCGGGCAGAGCTTTTGAGCGAAGCCGAAGACATTCCTGCCCCGGTGCGGCGGCGCTTCGGACGGACCATGCTGGCCGTCCTGGCGACGGTCGTCGTCACATTGCTCTCGATCGGCGCCGTCACCCGCTATGGCGTGCTTCTTCCCCAGGTCCGGGTGCTGATTGAGGCCCGCACCGACGGCCTCAAGCTGGGACGGCTCGGGCGGCTCAAGATTGAAGGGCTGTCCGGCGATGTCTGGCGCGACGCCCGCGCGCGTCGGCTGACGATCCGCGACGAGAAGGGCGTCTGGCTGGAAGCCAACGATGTCCACGTGACGTGGAAGTACGCCGAACTTCTCCGGCGGCGGTTCGACGCCGGCGTCGTCGAGGCGCAGAGCGTCCGGGTGATCCGCAGGCCCGCCATGGGACCGAAGGGCAAGGATCGCGGCCTGCCGGTGTCGTTCCATATCGACCGTCTCTCGACGCGCCTCATACTTGAACCGGCGTTCGCCCAGACACGGGGCGACTACGACGTGAAGGCCGCTCTGGACATTGAGCGTCGAGGCGGACGCAGCGGCCGCTTCACGGCGGCCAGCCGGCTGCATCCCGGTGACCGCCTGAATGTGGACTTCGCCTTCGGAAAGACGGGCCCCGTTCGTCTGGTCGCGGAGGCCGAGGAGGCGAGGGGCGGCGCCATCGCCGGCGCGCTCGGCCTGCGCGCCGACCGGCCCTTTCACCTCGACGTCCGCGCGAACGGCACGGTCTCGCAAGGGCGCTTCAACGCCGTGGCCACCACCGGCGGGACGACGCCGCTGCTCGCGCGCGGGGCCTGGAGCCCGGCAGGCGGCGAAGCGGGCGGGCGGGTGCTGCTGGCGGCTTCCCGGCTGACGGCTCCGTTCGCCGAACGGTTCGGCGGGCAGGTGCTGTTCGGCCTCGCCGGCCGAAAGGCTCCTGGCGCACTCTACGCGCTGGATCTCAAGCTCAAGTCGGAGGCGCTTACGATCCATGCCTTCGGGCCGGGTGACCTCGGCAAGCGCCGCCTTTCGGAGGTGAAGCTCGACGCACAGGCGCCGTCGCTGGCCCGACTCGTTGGCGCGGGGAGGCTGGGTCCCGCGCGGCTGAACGGAACCGTGACCGCCGACGGCGCGGACTGGCGTTTCGCGGGCTCGGCCGGCGTGGCGGACATCGGCGTCGGCGCCTACGGTCTCAAAAGGCTCTCTGGTCCTGTCGAGTTGGTTCGCGAGGATGGGGCCTATGCGCTCAAGGCGCGGCTGGCCGGCCTCGGCGGACAGGGCGACGGCCTTGCCGGCGCCCTGCTTGGCGGCGCCCCGACCGCGAACCTGGATGTCCGGCGCCTTGCCAACGGCCAGCTCGTCGTGCGCAGCCTGGATCTGGCCGCCCGGGGGCTGAAGGTGGAGGCGAGTGGGGAACGCAGCCTGCTGGGCGCCGTCAACCTCAAGGGCCAGGCGCAGGTCTCGAACCTCGCCGCGGCTCGTCAGGGCGCGACCGGCGCGGCGACGATCGACTTCCGCGCCTCACAGGGCAGGGCTGCTGCCCCCTGGTCCGTCACCCTGGACGCCAAGGGCCAGAAGCTGGCGCTGGGAATGGCCGAACTGGACCGCCTGCTGGGCGGCCAACCGCGCCTCCAGGCTCAAGGCGAGTTTCAGGCCGGGCGTCTCGCCATTGCCAAGGCCACCCTGGACGGTGCGGCGCTGGACGCGACCCTGGCGGGGGTCATGGAGCGCGACCGGCGCCTGGCTTTCAAGTCCGACTGGTCGGCCGTCGGGCCCTTCCGCGCCGGGCCGGTGGAGATCACCGGGCGCGCCAACGGAACCGGAGGTGTCACCGGGACGCTCGGCGCGCCGCGCCTCGACCTGGCCGCCGACGTCGAGCAGATCGACGTTCCCCGCCTGCCGCTGCGCAACGCCCAGGTGGCGCTCGTTTTCCAGCGACGTCCGGATGGCGGCGACGGATCGTTCGGTCTGACCGCCTCCAGCGCCTATGGACCGGCGCGCGCCAGTTCGGCCTTCCGTTTCCCGCGCGGCGGCGTGGACCTTACGGGCCTGTCGGTGGACGCTGGCGGCCTGCGCGCCGAGGGGGCGCTGTCCCTGCGCCGGAACGCGCCGTCGGCGGCAGACCTTGTCGTCGAGGTCGGCCGTGGCGCCTGGCTGGACGCCGGACGCATCACGGGTCGGGCGCAGATCACGGACGCGGCAGGCGGGCCCCAGGCGGTGCTGACCCTGGCCGCCGAGAACGCCCGCGCCGCCGGCTCAGCCATCACGGTGCGCAGCGCGCGGCTTTGGGCCAAGGGGCCTCTCTCGCGGTTGCCTTACGACGTCGAGGGGCGAGGCGCTTCCGAGCGCGGTGCGTGGACCGTGGACGGGCGCGGGGTGCTCGACGACCAGCTTGCCGGGTACTTGCTCACCTTCGACGGGCGCGGGGCGATCGGCGGCCAGGAACTCCGCACGGTCGAGACGGCGAGCTTCCGCCTGGGCGGGTCCGAGCAGGGCGCGCGCCTGCGGCTGGCCGGTTCTAATGGAGGGCGGCTCGACCTGGATGCTGCACTGCGCGGCGAGGCAGCGGACGTGCAGGCCAAGGTCGCGAACCTCGGGCTGACGCTGTTCAACGCCGACCTCGATGGGCGCGTGGACGCGACGCTTGCGTTGCGCGGGCAGGGGCGGCGGCTGGATGGCGTCCTGGAAGCTCAACTGGCCGACGCCCGGAGCCGGGGCGCGCCGGCGAGTCAGGGGGTGGACGGTTCGCTGCAGGCGCGCTTGGCCGGCGACACCCTATCGCTGGAGGCCGCCACCACGAACGACCAGGGCCTGCGCGCCGGGGCCAGCGTCGTCTTGCCGGCCGAGGCCTCGGCCAGTCCTTTCCGCGTCGCCGTGGCGCGGCGCAAGCCGATGCGGGGACGGTTCTCCGCCGAGGGGGAAGTAAGGCCGCTCTGGGACCTGTTCATCGGCGGTGACCGCTCACTGGCAGGCTTCGTGCGGACCGAGGGGACCCTGTCGGGCAGCCTCGCGGCTCCGCGCGCGGCGGGCCGCATCACCGTCGAGCGCGGACGGTTTGACGACGGGGCTTCCGGCCTCTCCCTCCGCGAGGTGAGCCTCTCCGCGGCCTTCACCGAGGACGGGGTGGATGTGGGCGAGGCCAAGGGCGTCGATGGCCACGGCGGCTCGGTCAGCGGCCAAGGCCATGTGAGCCTGCAGCGCGATGGGACCTCCAGCTTCCGGCTCGACCTCCAGGGTTTCCGACTCATCGACAACGAGATGGCCACCGCCTCTGCGAGCGGGCAGGCGACGATCCGGAGGGGCACGGACGGCAAGGTGACGCTGACCGGCGATCTCACGATCGACCAGGCCGAGGTGGCGGCCGATCCGCCGACGCCGTCCGGGGTCGTGGCCATGGATGTGCGCGAGATCAACCGGCCCGACGATCTGTCGGCGACGATCCCCGCCCGCCTGCGACGCGGGGACGGCTGGGTGCTGGACGTCAAGCTGCGGGCCCCGCGCCGGGTCTTCCTGCGCGGCCGGGGCCTCGACATGGAGCTGTCGCTGGACGCCCATGTGATCGGAACCACGACGCGGCCGGATCTGACCGGCACGGCGCGGGTCGTGCGCGGCGACTACGATTTCGCCGGCAAGCGGTTCGAGTTCGATGACCGCGGCGTCGTCTACCTCTCGACCCGACCCCAGAACATCCGCCTCCAGCTCGACGCCGTGCGCGAGGATCCCTCACTCACGGTGACGGTCCGGATCCGGGGTACGGCCGCCCGACCGGAAATCACGCTGGTCTCTTCGCCGGCGCTGCCGAACGACGAAGTGCTGTCCAAGGTGCTGTTCGAGCGCTCGGCCTCCCAGCTCTCGGCAGTGGAGGCGGCCCAGCTCGCCTCGGCGCTGTCGGCGCTGTCGGGCGGCGGCGGGCTGGATGTGATCGGCAACCTCCGCAGCTTCGCCGGCCTGGACCGGCTGGCCTTCGGTGGCGACCAGGAGTCTGGGGTGACCGTCTCGGGTGGCAAGTACTTGACCGACGACGTCTATCTAGAGCTCACCGGCGGCGGGCGCGAAGGGCCCTCGGCGCAGGTCGAGTGGCGAATCCGCAAGCACTTGTCGATCCTCTCGCGGTTCGCAGGCCAGACCGGGAACCGCCTCGCGATCCGCTGGCGCAAGGACTACTAGCGCGCCGTTCGCCCCCCGCCGCGTGCGTAGGCCTGGGTTCCGTGGGTGAAAACTTGATCCGTCGGCAGGATGGCGTCGATCCCCACGTCCGGCTGCCCCCCCAGCCACGCATAGAGCGCGCCGAAGTCGGCCAGAGTGGCGTCGAGTAGGGCCTGCAGAGACGGAACCACGAAATAGACCTGCTGGAAGTCGTCGATCCGGTAGGGCGTGCGCATCACCCGTCCGAGATCGAACCCCAGCCGGTTGGGCGACGGGTCGTCGAGGGCGAAGATGGACTCGGCATGGCTGGAGACGATGCCCGCCCCGTAGATCCGCAGGCCGGCCGGCGTCTGAAGCAGGCCGAACTCCACCGTGTACCAGTAGAGCCGGGCAAGGTTGTGGAGCTGGCCCAGGTGCAGCGCCCGCAATCCGCCCTCGCCATAGGCCTGCATGTAGTCGGCGAACGTCGGGTCGGTGAGCATGGGCACGTGGCCGAAGACGTCGTGGAAGACGTCCGGCTCCTGAAGATAATCCAGCTCCTCGGGCTTGCGGATGAACCGTCCGGCGGGAAAGCGACGATTGGCGAGGTGCTCGAAGAAGACGTCGTCGGGCACCAGCCCTGGCACGGCGACCACCGTCCAGCCGGTGAGGCGCTTCAGCTCCTCGTTGATGCGGCCGAACTCGGGGATGCCCGCGCGGTGCAGGTCGAGGGCGTCGAGGCCCCTGAGGAACGGGTCGCAGGCTCGCCCTGGAAGCAGCGCCGTCTGTCGTTCGTAGAGCGTGATCCAGACCTGGTGCTCTGCCGCCGTGTAGCGATCCCATCCCTGGTCGATCGTCCAGTCCGGCCGCGCGCCCGGCGGCGGCGAAGGGGTGTGGCCATCTGCGCTCATGGCGCGAGAATGGCGACCTTCCCGCGGAAGTTCCGTTCGATTTGTCCCCGGAAATCCAGGTTTGGCGGAAGGAATATGCGCGCCGCGTCAGCGCGCAGGGTCGGCTAGTGCCCGATTCCCGGCCGCAGCCGGTACTGGCCCTCGTCGAACTTGTCGAAGATCAGCGACGCCTGCGGGTGGCCCACCGGCTGGCCGGTGTCGTCCGGCAGCAGGTTCTGTTCGGAAACATAGGCCACGTAGGCGCTGTCGTCGTTCTCGGCCAGCAGGTGGTAGAACGGCTGCTCCTTGTGCGGCCGGATGTGTTCCGGGATCGAAAGCCAGTATTCCTCGGTGTTCGCGAACTCCGGATCGACGTCGAAGATGACGCCACGGAACGGATAGACCCGGTGGCGGACGACTTGGCCGATCGTGAATTTGGCGAGTCGCGTGCTCATGGCCCGAATCTAGATCGCTCCTTCTGACTGGAAGGTGAACGTAGCGACGCACAGTTGTCATTCAAGGCTCGGCTTTCGGGCGCCCGCCGGGCTTGCTAAGGTCGCCGTGAAATGAGGCGCTGACCGGGAGTCGGCGCCTGCGTAGGACGGGTGAAGTCCATGAGTGAGGCGCCGAGCGCGCCCGGGCCGACGTTACGCGGCCGGGAGAAGTCCGGGGGCGATCCGCCCTGTTATGCCGCCCTGGACCTGGGGACCAACAACTGTCGCCTGTTGATCGCCACGCCGACGCCTCACGGCTTCCGCGTGGTCGAGGCCTATTCGCGGATCGTGCGCCTGGGTGAGGGCCTCTCGCAGAGCGGGCGGCTGTCGGATGCGGCGATGGAGCGCGCCCTGGCCGCCCTAAAGGTCTCTGGTGAGAAGGTGCGCCGCCGGCGCGTGGCGAAGTTCCGCGCGATCGCCACCCAAGCCTGCCGCATGGCGGAGAATGGCCAGGCGTTCGTGGATCGCGTGGCGCACGAGACCGGCGTGAAGCTGCAGGTCATCAGCCCGCAGGAGGAGGCTCGACTGTCGGTGCGCGGCTGTCTCAACCTCCTGGATGGCCGCCATGACGCCGCCCTGGTCGTGGATGTCGGCGGCGGGTCCACCGAGCTGTCGTGGGTCGACCTCGCGGCGGCGAAAGGCGGCGGCGAACCGCCTGTCCGCGCGTGGTTGTCGGTGCCGATCGGCGTCGTCACCCTTGCCGAGCGTTTCCCTGAAGGCGAGGTCGCCACCGAGGGCTGGTTCCGCCAGATGGTGGACCATGTGAAGGAACAGATCGCCGCCTTCCGCCGGGCCGACCCCATGAAACCGATCTTCGAGGCCGACCGGGCGCATCTGGTCGGTACGTCCGGGGCGATCACCAGTCTGGCCGGGATGCATCTCGACCTGCCGCGCTACGATCGCAACCGGGTGGACGGCATCTGGATGCGCCGCGATGAGTGCGAAGCCGCGGCTGGCCGGCTGCTGGCGCTTTCCAGCACCGAGCGTGCGGCTCAGCCGTGCATCGGTCCGGACCGGGCAGACCTGGTCCTGGCCGGCGCGGCGATTCTGCAGGCAGTGCAGGAGCTCTGGCCCTGCAACCGGGTGCGGGTCGCCGATCGGGGCTTGCGCGAGGGCATCCTACTGTCGCTGATGGCCGAACGCGGCCAACGCCGTCGTCGCCGGCGGCGCCGCGGCGGGGGAGGCCAGAGGACAGCCGCATGACCGAACCTCCCCGCAAGCGCATGGTGAAGCCACCGACCGGAGGCCTTGAGGGCGGCCGCGGCAAGCCCGCGCGCCTCAAGACCGCCAAGGAGCGCACGCCCAGTCAGCAGGCCTGGCTGGAGCGCCAGATCAACGACCCGTTCGCGGCCAAGGCCCGCGCTCTCGGCTACCGCAGCCGCGCGGCCTTCAAGATCAGCGAGATCGACGACCGCTACCACCTGTTCAAGCCGGGGGTGAAGGTGGTCGACCTGGGCCTCGCGCCGGGCGGCTGGACGCAGGTGGCCGTGCAGCGCGGGGTGAAGGACATCGTCGGCGTCGACCTCCTGCCCGTCGACCCATTGCCCCCCGCCCATATCCTGCAGATGGACTTCACGGATCCGGACTGTGGCCCCAGGCTCATCGAGCTGCTGGGCGGTCCGCCCGACGTCGTGATGTCGGATATGGCCCCGAACACCATCGGCCACCGCGAGACGGACCACCTGCGCATCGTCGGTCTCATCGAGGCGGCGATCGACTTTGCCATCGAAGTGCTGAAGCCGGGCGGCGCCTTCGTGGCCAAGGCTTTCCAGGGCGGTGGCTCGGACGAACTCCTCAACCTCCTGAAGCGCCATTTCCGCGATGTGCGGAACATCAAGCCCAAGGCCAGCCGTCAGGACAGCTCGGAGGTCTTCTTCGTGGCGACGGGGTTCCGGGGACGCTGATCCCGGCGGTGGCGGCCCCAAGTCAGCGGGTCGTTTCCTTCTCCCGGGGCGCCGAGACTCGCCGGGTGCGCGCCTGGGCTTTGGGCTTCGGCAGCAGCCGGAAGCGCGTCTGGCACCATCCGAAATCGACGCCGACGTCGAGCAGGGCGTCCGAACGTCCGCACGGGCAACCGAACTCCATCACGCCGAGAACCCGATAGGTCTCCCCGGCCTGGAGCGGGACCGGTCGTCCGGTGACGTGGTTGGGGGCGGCGTTGACACAAAGAACCAGATCGCCAGGCCCGACAGCGTCGCTCATAGCTCTCATCCAGTTGCCTGAACAAAGACTAGACCCGGCCCCGCAAGGCGCAAGCGCGGTCGTCCACGCCGCGCTGATTTCACCGTCCCACCGGCTCCGGCGTCTCAGCCCCTTCGGCGACGAGCCAGTCGCGGAAGCGGGAGAGGGCGCGGCTCTCCGCACCGGGCGCGGTCAGCATGGCGAAGGCGCTGCCCGAGCGATGAAAGCCTAGCGGCGCGATCAGTCGGCCTTCCCGCACCTCGGTCACGCAGAGCGGCCAGGAGACAACCGCCGCCCCGAGGCCGGCGAGGGCGGCGTCCATAGCGAAGTGCACGTGGGCGAACGAGCGCTCTCTTGCCGGGGGCAACTCCACGCCGGCGTGCTCGGCGAACAGGGGCCAGGCCTCGGGGTGGGTGGCCGCGGCCAGGCGCGGCGCGCGGAGAGGGTCGGGTCCCCACCGAGCCACAGCCTCGGACGACATGACCGCGCCGAGGGCGTTGCGGATGAAGGGCGTGCAATCGGGTTCGGACGTGCGGCTTAGCGGCACGATGCGAACCACGGCTTGGGCGCCACGGTGGGCGGTGGCGTGGGCTGCCAGTTCGGACAGCGTCAGGCGGATCTCGGGATGGGCGGCCTGAAACCGGGAGAGGCGAGGGATCAGCCACTTCACCGAGAGGCTGGCGTTGACCGCGACATGCAGATCCTCTCCACCCGACCGCGCCTGGCGCACGGCGCTGGCGATGAGATCGAAGGCTTCGCTCAGCGAGCCGGCGAGTTCGCGGCCGGCCGGGGTGAGCTCCAGCCGGTTCTTCGGCCCACTGAAGAGGCGCACGCCGAGCGACTGCTCCAGCGCCTTGACCTGGCGGCTGACTGCCGAGTGGGTGACGTGGAGCTCTTCGGCTGCGGTCGTCACCCGTCCGGTGCGCGCGACCGCCTCGAACGCCCGCAGCGCGTTCAGAGAGGGCAAGCTTCCTGATGTGATATTTTCGAACATCAGGATCCGATTAAGTCGATTTCCTCCAAACGACAATCGGCGCACAAGCTCGCCATGGAAGCCCAGTCCCCACCGATCCGGTCACAGGCGCTGGTCGTCGCGGGGTTCGGCCTGGGCCAGATCGTCGCTTTCGCCTCCAGCTTCTACCTGATGGGCGTCCTCGGCGACGCCATCGCTCGCGACGTCGCCGCCAGCTCGACGTTCGTGTTCGCGACGGTCTCGCTGTCTCTTGTCGTGCCGGCCATTGTCGGCCCGGCCGTCGCCCGACGGATCGACCAGCGCGGCGGAAAGCCGGTCCTGTTGGCCTCGAACGTCGTCTTCGCCCTGGGCCTCGTCATCCTGGCCACCGCCCATCACCCGGTGGTGCTGGCGCTCGCTATGGCGGTGCTCGGCTTCGGCATGGCGCTGGGCCTGTCGCCGACGCCGTTCGCGATCCTCGTGTCGCTGTACGGAGAGGCCGCACGCCGGCCGATCACCGGGGTCTCGCTGATCAGCGGCCTGGGCTCGACCCTGGGATGGCCGATCACGGGCTGGATGGCCGAGCAACTCGGCTGGCGCGGCGCGTGCCTGGCCTGGGCTGGAGTTCACCTGCTGGTGCTGCCGATGATCGCCCTGGTCTGCCCCCGCACGCCGGGCCATGCTGAGCGCGGCAAGACGGCGCGTGGTGACGTCCGTTGGGACCGGCCGATGGTTCAACTAGCGGTCCTCTTCGCCTGCGCCTGGTTCATCTCCACGTGCATGAGCGCGCACCTCCCGCGCCTGTTGGCCCACTTTGGAATGACTCTTCGCGACGCCGCGGCGGCCGCCGGCCTCGTCGGGATCGCGGCGGTCTGCGTGCGGTTCCTGGAATTCACGGTGCTGCGGAAACTGCCGCCGCTCGCCACCACGCGCGTCGCGACGCTGATGCATCCGGCCGGCGCCGCCGCGCTGCTCGCCCTGGGAAGGGCCGGCGCGCCGCTGATGGCCCTGGGCCAAGGCGCCGGCAATGGGATGCTGACGGTGGCTAAGGGCGTGTTGCCGCTCAGCCTCTACGGCCCCCGGGATTACGCCTATCGCTCGGCGATCCTCGGGCGGCCCGCCGTCATCGCCCAGGCGGCTGGTCCGACCGTCTTCGCCGTCGTCCTGGAGCGCTCACCGACGTCCGCGGTGATCGGCACGTCCGCGCTCTGTCTGGTCATGTTCGCCATGACCTTCGGCCTTCGGGGCCACCCCAGCCGCATCACGAAGGAGCCCGCAATCGCATGAACGCTGTCACGCCCCTTGCCCCGGAAGCCGCCGAGCCCCTATACGCGGACCGCAAAACGGAGAGTCTCATGGAGATCCGCGAAGGTCTTACCTTCGACGATGTTTTGCTCGAACCCGGCGCGTCCGACGTCATGCCGACGCAGGTGGACGTCTCCACCCGGTTCACGCGCGAAATCAGTCTGAACATCCCGCTCGTGTCCGCCGCCATGGACACGGTCACTGAGAGCCGCCTGGCCATCGCCATGGCCCAGTCCGGCGGCATCGGCGTGCTCCACCGCAACCTGACGGTCGAGGAACAGGCCGACCAGGTTCGCGAGGTGAAGCGCTACGAGAGCGGCATGGTCATCAATCCGATGACCATCCACCCGGACACGACCCTGGGCGAGGTCCGGCAGATCAAGGCGCGACGCAAGATCAGCGGCTTTCCGGTCGTGGACGACAACGGCAAGCTGGTCGGCATCCTGACCAACCGCGACATGCGCTTCGAAGGGCGGGACGACATCCCGGCCAAGGCGCTGATGACGCATGAGAACCTGGTGACCGTGAAGGAAGGCGTGGGCCAGTCCGAGGCCCGCGACCTGCTGCGCCGTCACAAGATCGAGCGCCTGATCGTGGTCGACGACGACTACCACGCCGTCGGCCTGATCACCGTGAAGGACATGGAGAAGTCCCAGGCCCACCCGCACGCGGCCAAGGACGCCCAGGGCCGCCTGCTGGTCGCCGCCGCCTCGACGGTGGGCGACGCAGGCTACGAGCGCTCCATGGCCCTGGTCGACGCCGGCGTCGACGTGGTGGTGATCGACACCGCCCACGGGCACAACGCCGAGGTCGCCAACGCTGTCCGCCGGGTGAAGCGCGAGAGCAACCGCGTCCAGGTCGTGGCCGGCAACATCGCCACCTACGACGCCGCCCGCGCCCTGATCGACGCCGGCGCCGACGCGGTGAAGGTGGGCATCGGCCCGGGGTCGATCTGCACCACCCGCATCGTGGCCGGCGTGGGCGTTCCGCAACTTACCGCCATCGCCGACGCGGTTCGCGCGGCGCAGGGTTCGGACGTGCCGATCGTGGCCGACGGCGGCATCAAGTACTCGGGCGACCTGGCCAAGGCGCTCGCCATGGGCGCGTCGGTGGCCATGATGGGCTCGGTGTTCGCGGGCGTCGATGAAGCTCCGGGCGAGGTGTTCCTGTACCAGGGCCGTTCGTACAAGGCCTACCGCGGCATGGGCTCGGTGGGCGCCATGGGCCAGGGCTCGGCCGACCGCTACTTCCAGAAAGACGTGAAGGATGCGTTGAAGCTCGTGCCGGAAGGTATCGAAGGCCAGGTCCCGTACAAGGGGCCCATCGCGCCGATCCTGCACCAGATGGTCGGGGGGCTCCGGGCCGCCATGGGCTATGTGGGCGCGCCGACCCTGCCGCTGTTCCGCGAGCGGGCCAGGTTCATCCGCATCACCAACGCCGGCCTGCGCGAGAGCCACGTCCACGACGTGATGATCACGCGCGAGGCGCCGAACTATCCGAGCGGCCTCTAGGGCCGCCGTACGGGGGAGGTCGTGATGGGTGTCGAGGTAGCTGTGGAGCTCAAGCTCCTGGGCGCGGCGGTGGTCGTGGGGCTGGTTCAGCTCCTGTGGGCCGCCGGCGCGGCGCGGGCGCAGCAGGGCGACCTGAAGTGGGCGGCAGGGCCGCGCGATACGCCCAAGCCGCTCGGCGGGGTGGCGGCGCGCCTCGACCGCG
The DNA here is from genome assembly GCA_046725615.1 of Pseudomonadota bacterium. Lineage (GTDB taxonomy): Bacteria > Pseudomonadota > Alphaproteobacteria > Caulobacterales > Caulobacteraceae > Phenylobacterium. The sequence continues at coordinate 3,152 of JBKOYY010000172.1, read as the reverse complement.
CTTTCTGGAATTTCGCCGAGACCTTCCCCTTCTTCGCCGTCGCGGTGCTCGCCTGCGCCGTGGCTGGCAAGCTCGGGCAGCCCCTCACCATCTGGGGGGCTGGTCTCTACGTCATCGGGCGGGCGCTTTATGTCCCGATCTACGCCTCCGGCGTGCCGATGGTGCGGACCCTGGTGTGGCTGGTCTCGCTGGTTGGCCTCCTCATGATCCTCGTGGCCCTCTTCAGGTGAGTTGATGCGCGACGGCGGACGCCTTTCGGCGGCCATTGAGGTCCTGACCGAGATCGAGACGCGCCGACGGCCTGTCCGCCTCGCGCTGAAGGCCTGGGGGGATGCAGCCCGCTACGCAGGGGCGAAGGACCGCGCCTGGGTTTCGGGCCTTGTGCTCGACGCCCTGCGTCGGCGGCGGTCGCTGGCGTGGCGGATGGGGGAGGACACGCCCCGCGCAGCGATCCTCGGCGTGCTGGCTTTCGTCTGGAACTGGCCCGTCGAGAAGATCGCCGAAGCCGCCGCGGACGCGCCGCACGGGCCGGGTGAACTCTCCAACGCCGAATGGTCGGCCCTTCGCGGCGGGATCGACCTTGACGGCGCGCCGGATGCGGTGCGCGGCGACTATCCCGACTGGCTCGACGCCTCGTTCGCCCGTGTATTCGGCGAGGCGCGTGCGGAGGAGGGGGCGGCCCTGGCCGAGCGCGCGCCGGTGGATCTCCGGGTCAATACGCTCAAGACCGATCCTGAGCGCGCGATGAAGGCGTTGGCGACGTTCGAACCGGTGGCGCCCGGCCTCTCGCCGAACGCCATTCGGGTGCCGGCGCCTGACCCGTCGGCGCGCAGCGGGGCTGTCGAAGCCATCCCCCAGTTCGGCAAGGGCTGGTTCGAGGTGCAGGACCTGGGCTCGCAGCTGGCGGCCGCGGCGGCGGGCGACGTGAAGGGCCAGCAGGTGCTGGACCTCTGCGCCGGCGGCGGCGGCAAGACGCTCGCCCTGGCCGCCGCCATGGCCAATACGGGTCAGATCTACGCCTACGACAGCGACGCTCGCCGCCTGACCGACACCGTGCGTCGCGGCGAGCGGGCGGGGGTGCGCAACCTCCAGGTCCGCACGCCCCTCAACAAGGATCCTCTGAAGGATCTCAAGGGCAAGATGGACACCGTCTTCATCGACGCCCCCTGCACCGGCACCGGCTCTTGGCGTCGGCATCCCGACACCAAATGGCGCCTGACACCCGACGCGCTCGAGAAACGTCAGCAAGATCAGGACAAGGTTCTCGACGAGGGCGCCACGTTCACCAAGCCCGGCGGCAGGATCGTCTACGTCACCTGCTCGGTGCTTCCCGAGGAGGACGAGGACCGTGTCGCCGCCTTCCTCGAGCGCCACCCCGACTTTACCCGCCGCCCGGCGAGTCAGGACCCGTCGCTGGCGCGGTTCCTTACCCCCGTCGGCGACCTGCGCCTCACACCCCGCACCTCCGACACCGACGGCTTCTTCGTCGCCGTCCTGGAGAAAGCCGGATGACTCCTGCGCGCCGCAGGCGCCCTCGATTTGAGCCGCAGACGGCACAGAGAGTGTCTCTGAGGTCGCTGCGACAGCCTTCGATGCATTCTGTGTTTTCTGTGGTTCCAAACGGCGCCTTCGCGCCCTCTGCCCCGACAAGCGGACACCCATGACCCAAGCCCACCACGAGCGCGTCCTGATCGTCGATTTCGGCAGCCAGGTGACCCAGCTTATCGCGCGGCGCCTGCGCGAGAGCGGCGTCTATTGCGAGATCCATCCCTTCAACAAGGTGGAGGCGATGCTGGACGCGTACGCCCCCAAGGCGGTGATCCTCTCGGGTGGCCCGGCCAGCGCGCACGAGGCCGGCAGTCCGACGGCGCCGCAGCGGATCTTCGAGCTGGGCGTGCCGGTCCTCGGCATCTGCTACGGTGAGATGACCATATGCGCCCAGCTCGGCGGCCAGGTCGAGAGCGGCCACGACCGCGAGTTCGGCCGCGCCGAGATCCGCATCGAAAGGCAGTCCCCGCTGCTGGAGGGGCTGGGCGACCTCGGCCACACCGAGACCGTCTGGATGAGCCACGGCGACAAGATCACCGCCATCCCGCCGGGGTTCGAGGTGGTCGCGACCTCGGAGGGCAGCCCGTTCGCCATCATCGCCGACGAGGGGCGCCGCTTCTACGGCATCCAGTTCCACCCGGAGGTCGCTCACACCCCGCGCGGCGCCCTGCTGCTGCGTAATTTTACCCACCGCATCGCCGGCCTCTCCGGCGACTGGACCATGGCGTCGTACCGCCAGGAGCAGGTGGCCAAGATCCGCGCCCAGGTTGGGGACGCCAAAGTGATCTGCGGCCTCTCGGGCGGCGTCGACTCCTCGGTGGCCGCGGTCCTGATCCACGAGGCGATCGGCGACCAGCTCACCTGCGTCTTCGTGGACACCGGCCTGCTGCGGAAGGACGAGGCGACCCAGGTCGTCACCATGTTCCGCGACCACTACAACATTCCACTCGTGCACGTTGATGCGTCTGATCTTTTCCTCGGTGAGCTGGAGGGCGTCACCGACCCCGAAACGAAGCGCAAGACCATCGGTCGGCTCTTCATCGACGTGTTCGACAAGGAGAGCGCCAAGATCGATGGCGCCGAGTTCCTGGCCCAGGGCACCCTCTATCCCGACGTGATCGAGAGCCCGTCGACCAGCGGCGGCCCCTCGGCGGTGATCAAGAGCCACCACAACGTGGGCGGCCTGCCGGACTACATGAAGCTGAAGCTGGTCGAGCCCCTGCGCGAGCTCTTCAAGGACGAGGTCCGCGCCCTCGGCGTCGAGCTCGGCCTGCCGCCGCAGTTCGTGGGCCGCCACCCGTTCCCTGGCCCGGGGCTGGCGATTCGCATTCCGGGCGAGATCACCCGCGAGAAGGTCGCCATCCTGCAGCAGGCCGACGCCATCTATCTCGAAGAGATCCGCAAGGCTGGCCTCTACGACAGCATCTGGCAGGCCTTCGCCGTGCTCCTCCCGGTGAAGACCGTCGGGGTGATGGGCGACGCCCGCACCTACGAGAGCGTGCTGGCGCTGCGGGCGGTCACCTCGACGGACGGGATGACGGCGGACTTCTTCGAGTTCCCGTGGGAGGTCCTGGGCCGTTGCGCGACCCGCATCATCAATGAGG
>JBKOYY010000159.1:0-2955 GCA_046725615.1 Pseudomonadota bacterium | reverse complement strand
GGTCCATCTCGTGCTGGATGCAGACGGCGAACAACCCGTCGGCGTCCTCCTCCACCTGCTCCCCGTGGTAGTTCAGGTAGCGGAGCTTCACTCGCGCCGGCCGTTCCACCTCGTCGAAGTACTCCGGCACCGACAGGCAACCCTCCTCGTAGGGGGCGGTCTCTTCCGAGGCCCAGAGGATCTCGGGGTTCACATAGTAGCGGGGCTGCTTCTCCTCGCCCTCTCGGGAGAGGTCCATGACGATCACGCGCTTGGGCACGCCGATCTGGATCGCGGCCAGGCCGATACCCGGCGCGTCGTACATCGTCTCCAGCATGTCATCCATCAGCGCGCGAAGCTCGTCGTCGACGGCCTCGACGGGCTGGGACACCTGCTTCAGGAGCGGGTTGGGGACGGTGATGATCTCGCGGAGCGCCATGGCGCCGAGGTAAGAGGCCTATTCCTGAGCGTCAAGGTAGGACAACCGCGGCGCGACCCTGCGACGCTTCAGGCGTCGTCGCCCGCCACGAGACGAACCGCGGGCTGCTCGTCGGCGGTCAGCTTGGCCAGCGGCCGCACCGCCACCTCCACCGGCGACAGCTCGGGGATGTCCTTGCCCTCGTGGTCGACCTTCAGGTCCTCGAAGCGACGGGCCTGGGTCAGCACCTGGGTCTCCAGCGAGCCGACCATCTGGTTGTATTTTCCGACCGCGGTCTCCAGCGCCTTGCCGACCGAGCCGGCGTGGGCGCCCATCACCGCGATGCGCTTGTAGAGCTCGCGGCCCAGGTCGGCGATCTTGCGGGCGTTGGCGGCCTGGTCCTCCACCCGCCAGCCGTAGGCCACGGCCTTGCAGAGCGCGAACAGGGTCGAAGGGGTGACGATCACCACCCGCCGGTCCATCGCCTCGCTCATCAGGTCGGGCGCGCGGTCGAGGGCGGCGGCCAGGGCGGAATCCAGCGGCACGAACATCGCCACGAAGTCGGGCGAGGCGTCGAACTGGTCCCAGTAGGCCTTGGCCGACAGGCCGTTGATGTGGCCGCGCACGCTCTGCACGTGGCGCAGGCCGGCCGCGTCGCGCGCCAGGTCGTCGGCGGCGTCCTGCAGCTCCAGGAAGGCGTTCAGCGAGCACTTGGCGTCGATCACGAAGACCCCGCCGCCGGGCATCCGCACGGTGACGTCGGGCCGGCGCCGCCCCTCCTCGGTGTCGGTCGAGGTCTGCTCGTCGAAGTCGTAGCGCTTGGAGAGGCCCGCGGCCTCCAGCACGTTCCGCAGGGTCTGCTCGCCCCATCGCCCCTGCACGCCGGCCCCGCGGCGCAGCGCCGCCGACAGCTTGCGCGCCTCCTCCTGGGTGGCGGTGGACGCCGCCAGCAGCTGGGAGATCTGCTCCTTCAGCCCGCCCGTTTCCTCGGCCCGCTGCTTCTCGACGGCGGTGACCTGTTCCTGGAACTTCTGCAGGCTGTCGGCCACCGGCTTGAGCTGGGCCTCCAGCTTGGCCTGGGCCAGCAGGTCGCGGTTGCGGGCCTGCTCCTCGTTCTTCTTGAGGATCTCCTCGGCCACGCTGGCGGCCGAGCGCGAGATCTGCGCCTGCACGAGCTCGCGCTGCTCCTCGATCAGCTTGGCCCGCAGCACCGCCGCCGACGCCCGCCCCCGCTCGCGCAGCGCCCAGATCAGCGCGCAGGCGGCCACGAACACGCTGACGATCGAGAGGAAGAGCAGGCCGTTCATGCTGCGTTCTTACCGCAGGGGGCGAGTCGGGGCTAGGCGGCGACCGCAGGCCCTAGATGCGATCCTCCAGCAGCAGCGAGACGCGGCGCGCCTGACCGTCCTGCTCGACGTCGAAGGCGATCCGCGTTCCAGCGGGCCCCTGCTGGGCGGCCATGAGGCGCTCGACGTCCTGCTGGCCCAGGCCGACCAGCTTCACGCCCTTGACCAGCCCGGCCTTGGCGGCGGGCGAGCCGGGGTCCACCTGATCCACCGCAGCCCCACCGTCCTTCAGAGCGCAGGTGAAGCCCGCCCGGTCATGTCGCCAGGGGTCGGACATCGCCGCCGTCGGCCGCATCCAGGCGGTCAGCTTGCGAGGATGGAACGCCAGGTCGACCCGGCGCAGCAGCTCCATGCCGATGTCCCCGTCGTCGTCGCTGTGGTTCGCGACCGCGTCGGCCGGATCGTAGAGCGACATGAGCGGGCGCTGGAAGGTCAGGCCCTGAAGCGCGAGATCCCCGCGGCGGACGGTGCGGATGACGCTGTCGGTCTGGCTGAACCTGGCGCGCCGGTCATAGCTGGGCTCGGGTCCGCTCCACAGATTCAGCCGCTTCACCGCGTCGGGATAGAGTGTCAGCCCTACATTGGACGACGTGTTGATCCGCAACCGGACCGGACGTCCGGCCAGCCGGCCCTCGACCCGGGCCATGAAGCCGAGGTCGTTGTCGGTCGGCATCAGCGGGATGCGCGCATACTGCGCCAGTTCGGGCGGCGGCTCCGTGGCGTAGCGCAGGCGGCCCGCTCCGAACTCATAGATGGAGATGCGATCGACCGGAGTGGGCATCAGGCCGGCGTAGCGGGCGCCAGTCGTGCGTTCGTGAGCGAGGAGGCGGACATCGGTTAGCGGCAGTTGGCCGCCGACGACGACTTCCTTCGCAGCATAGGTTTTGAACAGCCGGATGTTGGGGCCGCTCCCCGCCGGAGTGTCGCCGAGATAGGGCAGTTTGAGCTTTTCCGCGACGTCGGCGCTCACCGCGAAGGCGTTGCCCGCAGTCTGGATCTCGAAGCGGAAGGGGCCCACACCGTTGATCCACACGCCCGTCCAGGGGGTGTTGTCGTCGACCTTGATCGGGATCTCTGCCGACTGCGCCTTCGCCAGCGCCGACGCCGGCAGCAGTCCCGATCCCAGCCCCGCTCCCAATCCCAGACCGCCACCAACGAGGTCGCGACGGGTGGTGAGCATCAGGCCGGTCTCCTCGCGCGCATGGCCTGGGC
>JBKOYY010000003.1:0-47351 GCA_046725615.1 Pseudomonadota bacterium | reverse complement strand
CGCCGGATGGTCTTTGGGCGGTACCCCCGCCGCGGGCCCACGCGGGGGGGGGGCTGCCCGCGACTGCCTAGGCGGCGACGCCGGCCTCGGCCAGCCACTCCAGGATCTTTTGCTTGGGCATCGCGCCGACCTTCATCGAGGTCATCTGGCCGCCCTTGAAGAGCATCATGGTCGGGATGCCGCGCACGCCATAACGCGACGGGGTGGTCGGGCTCTGCTCGATGTCGAGCTTGGCGATGGTCACCTTGCCGGCCAGTTCGTCAGACAGTTGCTCCAGCGCCGGGGCGATCTGCTTGCAGGGGCCGCACCACTCGGCCCAGAAGTCCACCAGCACGGGGGTGTCGGACTGCAGGACCTGGTCCTGGAAGGTGTCGTCGGTGACCTTCACGGTGCTCATCGGAAAAACTCCTCTCGCGCGGGTCCCGCGGCAACGCCGCTTCGCGCCTCTTGGTTCGCGCCACTTGGATCGGGCATGTAGGCGGGGCTGGCCATTACATCAACCGTCACGGCGCAGGTCGGCAAGGGTCTGGGCGATGAGGTTTTCTGGAACCGGCATCAGCTTCGGCCCGTCGGTCCAGACAATAGCGGCCTCGATTCGCCGACCGGGAAAGACGTCGGCCAGGACCGCCGAATACAGCGCCATCTGGCGCAGATAGGCTGGATCGGCCGCCTGGATGAGGTCGGGCGACGGGCGGTTGGTCTTGAAATCCACCACCAGCACGCGTTCGGCCAGCACCACCAGCCGGTCGATCCGCCCGGAGATCCGCAAGCCGGCCGGCAGGCCCGCGGCGGTTCCCGCGACCGCCACCTCGGGGCGCGATCCCGGTCCGAACACCTCGGCGAACCGCGCGTCCTCCAGAACCGACATGGCCGCGGCGACCATCTCGGCGCGCTGATCGTCGGTGAGGTCGACTTCCCGCGCCAGCAGGGCCGCCGCGCCTGCCGCGCGCTCCGGCGGGGGCAGGTCGGGAAGGAGCTGCAGCAGACGGTGGATCAGATCGCCCCGCCGGAACCGACCGAGCCCCTGGGCCGCCGCCAGAGGGGAGGGCGCGGGCACGACCGCCCCTTCGCCCAGGTCGGACGGCGAGGCGTAGCGTGCGAAGGCCTCGGGCCGGGCGGCGGCCTGCGACCAGTCGGGCAAGGCGGATGGCTGCGGGATGGCCGCCTCGTCTCTGGCCCGCACCTCCGGGTCGGGGCCGTAGCGCTGGACCTCCATGTCGCCGTAGTGAACGGTCCGGACGCGGTCGCTGACCCCCTCGTGCGCCAGGGCGTCGCGAATGGCCCCCCACCAGCCTTTCAGTTTGGCCGGGTCGGTGCGCTCCGGAGCCCGGCCGCACAGGACGAGCCGGTCCCTGGCGCGGGTCAGGGCCACATAGAGCAGCCGGAAGGCCTCGGCCTCGTCGCGCGCCGCCCGGGCCGTCCGTGCGGCGGCGCTGGCCTCGCAGTCGCGCGCCGAGGACCCGCACCACAGGAACCCTCCGCCGTCGGGCCGGTCGGTCCGCATCAGCGGCGAGCCGCGCTGGGCCTGGGTCAGTGTCGTCTCGGGCAGGAAGACGATCGGCGCCTCCAGCCCCTTGGCCCCGTGTGCGGTCATCACCCGGACCTCCGGCCGCCCGGCCTCCATCTCCCGCTTCACCGTGATCTTCAGGCTGGCGAGCTCCGCGGCCAGTCGTTCCAGCTCGTGCGTCCCCCGGCCCTCGGCCGCCAGCACCTGGTTCAGGAACTCGTCCAGCGCGTCCTCGGCCTCGCTGCCGAGGCGGCGGAGGAGACGCTGGCGCATTGAGCGCCCGTCCGATCCTGCGGTCCCCAGGATGCGGGCGTAGAACTCGAAGGGCCGGGCCCCCGCGCCAAGGGCGATGCAGTCCGCGAGGAAGCGCGCCGCCGCGGCCCATTCGGCCCGTTCATCCGCCCGCCGCTGGAGGCGGGGCCAGAGCCGTTCGCCGTCCCGGCCGTGGGCAAGGGCGTAAAGGCTGTCGTCGTCGAGGTCGCAGAAGGGGCTCTTCAGCAGCGCCGCGAGGGCCAGTTCGTCGCCCGGATAGAGGACGAAGCGCGCCAGCGCCAACAGGTCGTCGAAGATGATGTGCTCGGACAGCGCCAGCCGGTCAGCTCCGGCCACCGGCAGGCCAGCCTGCTTCAGGGCGCGCAGGATCTCCTCGAACAGCACCCTGCGGCGCCGGACGAGGATAAGCACGTCGCCGGCATGGGCCGGGCGGAAGCTGCGAGTGTCCTTGTCGTAGACGGCATCGCCACGTTCGATCAGCGCCTTGATCTCGGTCGCGATCCGGCGGGCGAGGCGGCGGTTGGCGCTGTCTTCGGGCTCCGCGTCCAGGGGGACGTCCCAGGCCTCGCGCTCGTCGGCCTTGCGCTGGATCTCCAGCGGCCAGATGTCGACGCACCCGGCATGGTCTCGCCGTACGGGCTCGTGGGTCACGGTCCCCGGCCGCGCGGGCTGGATCGCCTTGGACAGGTCGGGAGCCGCGAAGACGGCGTCCACGAAGGACAGAACTTCGGGCGTCGATCGCCAGGAGGTGAGCAGGTCCACCCGCTTGAACTCGAATCCTGCGCCGGTCGCCCGGCCGCGATGGAACTCGTACTTGTCCAGCAGCAGCTCGGGCTGGGCGCCCTGGAACGAGTAGATCGACTGTTTCTCGTCGCCGACGACGAAGATGTCCCGGGCGCGGGCCTCGCCGCCAGCGCCTGCGCCAGAGAAGAACTCCTGGGTCAGGGCATCGACGATGGTCCATTGATCCGGCGCGGTGTCCTGCGCCTCGTCCACCAGGATGTGGTCGATGCCGCCGTCCAGCTTGTAGAGCACCCAGGCGGCGGCCGGCCGATCGCGCAGCAGGTGGCAGGTCTTCTCGATCAGGTCGGCGAAGTCGAGCGCGCCGGCGGCGCGCTTCTCGATGCCGTAGGCTTCAAGGTAGGCGCTGGCGAGCGTCAGGGCCCAGCTGGTCTCCCAGGCCACGGCAGCGCTGCGCATCCGCTCCCGTGCCATGTCGAGCCGTGACTGCTCGGCCAACAGCCGCAGGCGCAGCCCCTCGTGCGATTTGAGCCCACTCGTCTTGGCGACCCATTTCGCGGCCTCGCCCTCGCCGCGCTCGGTGAACATGGCCGCCATGGCCTGCTGGAAGGTGGCCGAGGAATCCTCCGCGACGGCGGCGAGCTGGGCGGCGCACTTCTGGTCGGTGGCCGTCCCCCGCCGCAGGACTTCGGCGGCCTCGCGCCAAAGCTCGCGATCCAGGCGTTCCATGGCCTCGACGGCAAGGTCCTCGGGCTGCGAGCCTCGCGCCACGTCGACTGCCCGCCAAGCCCACCCGATCGCGCCGTCCAGCCCGCCTTCGCGGCGGAAGAAGTCGGCCAGCGGACCGCGCTGGGCTTCGAACTCGGCGAACATCGCCTCGAAGCTCTGGAAGTCCAGGGCGATCGACATGCGGCCATACGCTTCGGCGACCCGGTCCTCGTGGGTCAGGGCGTGCAGCGCCACCATCCGCCGTGCCGCCGCAGCCACAGCCGCGGACGCGGGGTCGTCCATGACGTGGAAGCCCGGAGGCACGCCGGCTTCGAGTGGAAACCGTCGCAACAGTTTCTCGCAGAAGGCATGGATCGTCTGGATCTTCAGCCCGCCGGGGGTCTCCAGCGCCTGGGCAAACAGACTGCGGGCTTCGGAGAGTCGTTCGGCCTCGAATGGCCGGCCCTCCAGTTCCGAGAGGCGAGCCGACAGATCGGTGTCCGCCAGCACCGACCAGCCGCCAAGGACGTCGAACAGGCGGCGCTGCATCTCGGATGCGGCGGCCTTGGTGTAGGTGACGCACAGGATCGTCTCTGGCCGCGCGCGGGCGAGGAGCAAACGCGCGACGCGGTCGATCAGCGTCTTGGTCTTGCCCGACCCGGCATTGGCGGTGACGAAGGCCGAGAGGTTGGGGTCGGCGGCGATCTGCTGCGGATCGCGCGTGCGGTCAGATGACAGGGCGACGCTCATTCCTCGCCGTCCTCCCCGCTGGTGGACCACTCCAGCACTCGCGCCAGGTGATCATAGTCCGAGGCGTAGAGCTTCACGAACTGCGGTGCGACCCGCGAGGTGTAGCCGCGTTCCGGGTCGGCATAGCGCTCCACCAGGGCGACCAGTCCGGCCAACGCGTGGTCGACGGCGTCACGGCTCACCAACACCCTCTCCCCGTCGCCATCCGGCGCCGCGCGCACTTCCTCCCGCCCGGGCGGCCGCCGACCAGTGACCGTCAGGTAGGTCAGCTCGCCTGGCTCAGCGCGCCCGATCTCTGCGAAGCCGCCGCCCCCCAGGATCGCGGCGGTGAGGGTCAGCTGCGGCGAGAACCCTGTCCTCACCATCTTGGCGCTCGGCGGCGCGCCGGTCTTGTAGTCCAGCACGTGGCCGAGGCCGTCCGGACCGATCTCGATCCGGTCGGCCTTCGCCGAGACGGTGAACGCGCCGGCGGCGGTCGGCACCGTAAGATGGCCGGTCTTCTCGACGTAGATCCTCCGGCCATCGGAACGGCGGCGGTGCTCGAGATCCACGACCCATGCGGCCGCCTCCCTGGCCAGCGCCGATTCCCGGGCCAACCCTTCCGACGGCATGCCCTGCGCCTCCAGCGCCTCCAGGTACAGTCGTTCGAAGCGCTCGGCCGCGTCCGGTGGCAGGGCGTCGGGGTAGGCGAGGGTAAAACGTTCGAACGCGGCATGGATGGCCGTGCCCCTGACCCTCACGTCGACCTGCTCGTCCGGCCGCTCCAGCGCCTTGAGGCGCAGGATGTCCCGGGCCCAGACGGCATAGGGATCGCGGGTCAGGGCCTCCACGCGGGTGACGAAAAGCGCGGTCGGCCGGTCTGCGACGGGCGGCTTGGGCGAGGGACGCTTCACCGGCTCGTAGCCGCCCGGCGCATCCAGCGTACGCGCCCAGTCCAGGACCTCCGGCCGGCCCGGTATCTCGACGTCCGCGCCCCGCGCGAGCGTCTCCAGCCGCCAGAGCCAGCGGGATTTCACCGAGGGCGCCCCCTCGCGACGCTCGGTGTGAAGCAGGATGACCTCCGGCGCACACGCCGCCTGGGCGAAGTCGTGGGCGGCTAGGCCGATGCGTCGCTCGGGCGAGGGCAGGCCCAGGGCCTGGCGCATGGGGCGCGACAGGAACGGGTCCAGCGGGGCGCCGCCGGGCCAGACGCCCTCTTCCAGGCCCGCCACCACCAGCCGGTCGGCGCGCACCAGTCTCGCCTCTATGGCCCCGAGGATGCGGAGGCGCGGGTGGGTGGCCCCGCCCGAGCGGACGGTCTCCCCCTCCATCAGCTTGCCCAGCAGGTCGGCGAACTGGCGTGGCGTCACCGCGGGCAGCGCCTCGCCCTCCCGGACAAGGCCGCCCAGGAGGCGCGACATCGCCTCACCCCCATGCCCGGCCCACAACTCGCCCGTGCCACCGGACCCATCTGACGCCATCGCCTCCATGGCTGCGGCCGTCCGTCTGGCCGCCTGCGCTGGAGATTCTGTCTCGTCCGTCCAGGAGAGGCCGGCGAGGATCGACTCCAGCCGCTCCGCAATGGGGAGGGCGTCGGGCGCCTTCTTGCGCACGCGGGCCTTCAGGTCCTCCCACGACCGCGCCCGGGGCCCCCGCAGGGCAGCGGGCTCAAGGGCGGCGGAGTCGCCCAAGCGCGCGAAGGGATGCTTGAGCAGCCCGAGCAGCATCACGGGGTCCAAGGGATCGACCGCCGCCCGCGCCATCAGGCCCGCAAGCACGCCGCACCGGCACCCCGCCAGGCTCTCGCCTGCCGAAGAGTCCGGCACGACTCCCCAGCGGCTCAGCTTGGCCGTCACGCGGCGCGCCATCGCCTGGTCCGGAGTCACCAGAGCGGCGGTCCGCCCGGGGGTCTCCAGCGCCTCGCGTAGCAGGAGGGCGGTGGCCGTGGCAGCCTCTTCCTCGGTCCGGGCGTTGACCAGCGACAGGCCGTCGAGGCCGGCGGCCACCGGGTTGATCCCCTCGCGCTCGCCTTCCTTGCGGAGTTCGCCGATGACCTGCAGCCAGTCGGCGGTTTCCTCGGCCGGGCGGAGGGCCTCGTTGATCACCCGCCGCCGCCACCGCCCACCGGAGTCGGGGGCGCTGGAGGCCGGCCAGACGGACACCTGCCCGCGGTCGATCCGGGCGTCTTCGAGCAGGCGCCGGAGGGCGCCCTGCGGATGCTGCACGTCCACCTTGGCCCAGGCTTTCTCGGCAAGGTCCTGGTCCAGCGCCGGCAGCACCACCGCGCCCCGCGGGGCCTGCGCGACGGCGATCAGCAGGGCGCGCGTCGCGGGCGCGGTCCCGGTCGAGCCGGCGGCCACCAGCACGCCGGTCGGCGGTCGGCGGGTCCAGTGCTCGGCCAGCCGCCGCAGCAGACGCACCCGCCGCTCGCTGACGTCGGCGACGCCCAGGGCGTCGAGGCGCGCCGGCCAGCGTTTCAGCGCCTCTTCGAGGAAGGTGCGGGAGATACGCCAGTGATCGGCCACGTCGGCGTCCACCAGGCTCTCCAGCCGGTCGGCGACGTCGACCTCCTCGATCTGGAGGCCGTCGAAGAAGCCGCCCAGCGCCTCGGCCAGGTCCAGCGCGGCCGCCGCCGTGGCGATGCCGCCAGGGACATGGTCCGCGAGTTCGCTCACGAGCCGGGTCAGCTCGAATCGACGGCGCAGCGGGTCGATGGCGGCGGGGAGGTCGAGGGCGAGGTCGCCAGGCTCGAAAGGCGGCTCACCGGCCTCCAGATCGCCCAGCGGCCGCATCTGCGGCGGCAGGACGGCCCGGCCGCCGGACGCTTTGATGAAGGCGTCAGCCAGGGCCCGCGCGCCGCGCCGGGTGGGTGTAAGCACCACCGCGTCGGCCAGGGCTTCCGGACCCAGAGGCGCCAGCGCGTCGTAGAGGCCCTGCGCCAGGTCTTCGGCGAACGGCCGGTGCGCCGGGATGTTGAACCAGCGCGAGCCCGGCTGTTCGAAGAAGGCCGTCACGACAGCCGCGCCTCGACCGCCTCCAGCGCGCGCGGATCTCCTACCTGCATCCACAGCCCCTCGGGCTGGTGGCCGAACAGCCGTCCCTGGTCGGACGACCGGAACCAGATGTCGCGCAGGCTGAAGGCCTCGCGCGGGTCGGCGTAGACCGGGCGCGGGTCCAGAATCTCGATGCCGATGGCATGGAGCGGGGCGTCGGAGCGTTCCCCACGGTGGGTCAGCCGGCCGGCCTCGTCCTGGTAGAAGTCGCCAGGGCTTTCCTCGAAGCCGACGGTCCGCGCCTTGGGCACGACGGTCACCAGCGAGTCCATGCGGGCTGGGTCCCAGGCAGCGACCAACTCGTCCAGCAGCGGCGCGCCGGGCTTTAGCCAGACGTAATCGCTGTTGCACCGGAAGATCGGCGCTTCGCCCAGCAGCGCGCGCGCGTGCTTCACGCCCCCACCGGTCTCCAGCAGCCGGGTGCGTTCGTCCGAGACGAGGAACTCGGCGTCGCGGCGGCCGCGAAGATAGGCCTCCAGTTGGTCGGCATGGGCGTGGACGTTCACCACCACCCGTTCGACGCCCGCGGCCACCAACGGGTCGATCACGTAGGCAATCAGGGGCTTGCCCTTGACCTCGACGAGGGCCTTGGGCCGTGTGTCGGTCAGCGGCCGCATCCGCGTGCCGAGGCCGGCGGCCATGACCATGGCGGTCTTGGGGCTCGGGCTCACGCGCGGAACTCCGGCGGAACATGGCGGTCGAACCAGGCGCGCAGGCCCGCCATCGCCGGGTCGGTCAGGTTGCGCTCGAGGTAGCGCCAGGTGCGCGGCATGTAGGTCTTGTATTGCGGCCGGCCCAGCAGCGCCTGCCGGGCGAAGACGCGTCCGAGGATGCGGGCGGCGTTCGAGGCCGCCAGGGCCCGGTACTCGGCCAGGAACTGCTCGCGGTCGAGCTCGGGCCGGGCGTCCAGGAAACGGGCCAGCATGGCCGCCTCGAGGTCGGGCGACACGTCGCGACGGGCGTCCTGCAAAAGGTGCAGCAGGTCCCAGGCGGGATGGGCGCGCAGGGCGTCCTGGAAGTCCACCATTCCGACCCGCGCCATCCCCGACCGCTCGGGTAGCCAAAGGAGGTTGCGGGCATGGTAGTCGCGGTGGGTGAAGACCGACGCCCCGGCGACGCCCTGCACCCAGACGGGCGCCCACAGCGCGTCCCACTCGGCCGTTGCGGCCTCGCCGAACGCCGGCAAGTTCGAGAACTGCGGCCAGTATTCCAGGAAGGTGTCGGTGGCGACCTTGAGCGCCAGAGTGTCGTAGGTCAGCAGCGGCCAGGTGGCGCCTTCATAGGCCAGGACCTCGGGCGGCGGCTGGGACTGCATCGCGACCTGGGCGTCCACCGCGGCTTCGTAGAGCGGCAGTTCGGCCAGGCCCTGCTCGATCAGCGTGGCGAAGAGGCCGTCGCCCAGGTCCTCCAGCACCACGAGGCCGGCGTCGGTGTCGAAGGCGTCGATCCGGGGCGCGGAGAGACCCCGTTCGCGAAGCCAGGCGGCCGCGGTGACGAAGGCGGCGACCGACCCGGCGGCGAGGCGCGCGGCGGCGTTGTAGCCCAGGGCCATGCGCTCGGCATCGCTCGCGCCCGGCGGGCAGACGGCGGTCTCCAGCGCCGGCGGCTGGTCCATGAAGAACCGCGTCGAGCCATCGGGGAGGTGCAGGCGTTCGAAGGTGCGCGTCGAGGCGTCGCCGGCGAAGGGCTCGCGCCGGGCGTCAGCCAGGCCTGCGCCCCGCAGGAACTCGACCTTCAGGGCCTCGCGCTCAGAACTCAATTGCACGTCCTTCCCAGGCGCCGTGAGGGGTGAGCCGCACCCGCCGGCCCGCCGAGTCGTCGGCGGGCGAAATCTCTATATCGAGTCGGTCGGGCGGCAGGTCGCCCTCCAGCCGCTCGGGCCATTCGATGACCGCCGCGCCGTCGTCCAGCGCGTCGTCCAGGCCGATCTCATACGCCTCCTCCGGGCTGCTGAGACGGTAGAGATCGAAGTGGGCGCCGTTGAGCCGCGGCCCTTCGTCGAACTGGACCAAGGTGAAGGTCGGGCTGGGCACGTCCTCGTCGGCGGTGGTGAGCGCGCGCACCAGCGCCCGGGCCAGGGTCGACTTGCCGGCGCCCAGAGGCCCCGACAGACACACGGCCTCCCCGGCGCGGAGTTGCCCGGCCACTGCGACGCCCAGACGGGCGGTGGCCGCTTCGTCGGCGAGGATCATGCGAAGGGCCGGTCGGGATCGGCCGCCAGGTCGCGCTCCACGTACGCCTTAAGCCGCGCCGTCGCCTCGGCAGGCTCGCCCTCGAGGGCCTGCGCCGGGATCGTCGGTCCGACCGTCAGGGAGAACGCCCGGCCGCGCTTGTTGAGGAGTTCGTGGAAGAGCGTGATGTCCCGCAGTTCTCGCGAGAAGCCGTCGAAGAAGTGGAACATGGCCGACCACGGCCCCGCCACGTGGATCGGGACGACCGGCGCGTCATACTTCCGGGCGATGGAGAGGGCCGAGGGCATCCATTCGGGGTCGGCGAGGCTCCCGTCCGGTTGCCGTCGGGCCAGTCGCCCGGCCGGAAAGATGGCCAGGCAACGCTCGGCCTCCAGGGCGTCCCGGGTCATCGCCAGCATCGCGCGCGTCTTTTCCCGCGTGCGCTTGGTCTCCACCCACTCGACCGGAATCAGCACCTCGTGGAAGCGCGGCGAGACGCGGTGCGCATCGGCGTTGGCGTAGAAACAGATGTCAGGGCGCAAGGGCTTCAGCGCATCGAATACGGCGACGCCGTCGGCGATGCCCGTCGGATGATTGCACACCACCACGACCCGGCCCTCACGCGGGATCCGGTCGAGGCCACGCGCCGTCACGTCCAGGGCCAGGAGATCGGAGACGTGGTCCAGGGCCGCGCGGCCGGGCAATGCGGCGATGGTGTCGGCCATGCGTCGGGCCTTGCCGTAGTCCAGCAGGGCGTACAGCAGTGGCCGTAGCAGGGGCCAGGCCGGCCCGGACGACAGCCTGGGCGCGCGCTCGGCGATCAGCACGTCGACGATATGGTCGCGCCGCGCGGCGGGGGCCGCCGCGTCGGCCGGGGTGGCGAGCGTCATGGGGTCAGGATGGCCCGGTCGAGCTCACGACTTCAACCGTCCGATCAGCGCCGCAGTCGAAGGGTCGTGAGCGGCCGGCGCGCCCCCCTCCAGCTCGGCCAGCACGCGGGTCGCCAGGGTCTTGCCCAGCTCCACGCCCCACTGGTCGAAACTGTTGATTTCCCACAGCACCCCTTCGACGAAGGTCTTGTGCTCGTAGAGCGCGATCAGGGCCCCCATCCGCTCAGGGTCCAGCCGGTCGAGCAGCAGGAAACTGGACGGCCGGTCGCCGGGGAAGGTCCGCTGCGGGGCCAGCGCATCGGCGTCGGGCCGACCGGACAGTTCTGCCCGCACGTCAGCCTCGCTGCGGCCGACCAGCAGGGCTTCGGCCTGGGCCACGGCGTTGGCCAGCAGCTTCCGCTGTGCCGCGGGATCGCCCTCCGACCCGTGCCGCACGGCCAGGATGTCGATGGGGACCACATCGGTCCCCTGGTGCAGAAGCTGGAAGAAGGCGTGCTGGCCGTTCGTGCCGGCGTCGCCGAAGACGCTGGCTGCGGTCGGGTGCGGCGCCGGCCGGCCATCGGCGGCGACCCGCTTGCCGTTCGACTCCATCTCCAGCTGCTGCAGGAAGGGCGCGAACAGCCGCAGGCGCTGGGCGTAGGGCACCACCGCGCGGATTGGCCGGCCGAGGCCGTTGCGGTTGAAGACGTGCGCCAGGGCCAGCAGCACCGGCGCGTTGCGCTCCAGGGGCGCCGAGCTGAAGTGCGCGTCCATGACCGCGGCCCCGGCGTGCAGCCGGGCAAAGACCTCGTAGCCGAGCGCCACGGCGCACGACAGGCCGACCGCCGACCAGATGGAGTAGCGACCGCCGACCCAGTCCCAGAATCCGAACACCTGGTCCGCGGGCACGCCGAAGGCCTGCGCCCGCTCGGGCGCCGCCGACACCGCCACGAGGTGCGTGTCCGACGCCGTGCCCAGGCTTTCCCGCAGCCAGGCGCGGGCAGTCTCGGCGTTGGTCAGGGTTTCCAGCGTGGTGAAGGTCTTGGAGACGGTCACCACCATGGTTTCGGCGGGATCCAGGCCCGTCAGCGCCTGCGCCAGCTCGGCCGGATCCACGTTGGCGGCGAACCGCAGCTCGATTTGCGGCGCGAGCGGTTTCAGCGCTTCCCAGATCAGTCGCGGGCCCAGGTCCGAGCCGCCGATGCCGATGTGGACGATCGCCCGGAATGGCTTGCCCGTGCAGCCGCGCTTGGCCCCGGAGCGCACCGCCTCGGCGAAGGCGCGCATGGCCGCGCGGCTGGTCTCCACCTCGGCGGAAACGGGCTGACCATCGGCCCTGAAGTCGGCGCCGTCGGGCGCGCGCAGGGCCATGTGAAGGGCCGGCCGGCCTTCCGAGGCGTTGACGATCTCGCCGGCGAAGAGCCGCCCCCGCGCCGCCTCTACGCCGCTGGCGCGGGCGAGGTTCACCATCACCTCCAGGTCGGCCAGCGACCAGGGGTGTTTGGACAGGTCCAGCTCCAGGCCCGCCGCCTCGAGCGTGAGCCGCGTCAGCCGATCGGGCTCGGCGTCGAACAGGCTCGCGATACGACGGCCGCGCGCCGCCGCGGCGGCCGACTCCAGGGCCGCCCAGGCGGCGTTCACGTCAGTCAAGGGGTCCCTCTCAGCCGGCCGAGCCGTACTTCACGCTGCAACCGTAGGGCCGCGTCGCCGCTTCGGCTACTGGCCGGCCTGCCTTCACGTCGGCGAGGGCGGCGGAGACGTAGTTCACGGCGCCTTTCAGGCTCTCGGGATCGGACGAAGCCCGGTCGTCGATGCCGCCCATGTAGACCAGTCTCCCGGTCTTATCGACGACGTACATGTGCGGGGTCGTCTTGGCCTCGTAGGCCCGCCCGACGACGCCCGTCGGGTCAAGGAGCACGGCGGTGGAGCCCGCCTTCTCCTTCGCCTTCCAGGCCTTCGCCTCGGCGCTGGTGAGGTGTCCCTGCATGCCGGGCGCGGACGAGGCGATGGTCAGCCAGACCACGCCGTCCTTGGTGGCGGCGTGCTGCAGGGCCTGCATGTTCCCGGCGTCGTAGTGCTTGCGAACGTACGGACAGCCGTTGTTGGTCCATTCCAGCACCACGGTCCGGCCACGGAATTCCGACAGCGAACGGGTGCGGCCGTCGGCGTCCACGGCGCGGAAGGCCGGCGCCGGCTCGCCGATGGCGGGCGCCGCCACGGCGGGGCCGGAGAGGGCGGCCGCAGCCATCAGGCTGAGGATGAAGCGGCGGTCGAACATCGTCGGCGTCTCCTCCTGTGCGGGTCGGTCAGCTCCCGGCGGCCTTGTCCAACGCCTTCACGACGATGCCTTCCGTCAGCAGCGAGGGGAGGATAGCGGGCTCGCCGCCCTTGGCGCCATACACGAGGTAGAGCGGCACCCCCGCCCGCCCGAAGCGGGCCAGTTCGGCGGCGATCTGCGGATCGCGCTTGGTCCAGTCCGCCTTGAGGTAGACCGCGTTGTTGCGTGTCAGCGCCTCTGAGACCGCCTTGGTCGAGAGGGCGACGCGGTCGTTGACCTGGCAGCTCACGCACCAGGCCGCGGTGTAGTTGACCAGCACCGGCCGCCCCTCGGCCTGCAGCGCGGCGAGCTTTTCGGGGGTGTAGGCCTGCTCGTCGAGCTTGGCCGCGCCCGAGCCTTCGCCCGTACCGGCCTCCGCGTACTGCGGCCAGACGGCGCCGCCCGCCACGGCGGCCAGCCCGAGCACGGCGGCGATCGCCGCCAGGCCGGCATGGCGTCCGCCCACGGCGTGCTGGCGCTGGGCGGCCCCAGCGATCCACAGCGCCAGGGCGAGCAGGATGCCGGCGCCCAGGATGCGGGGCACGGCGTCCGACCCGACCTGCACGGTCAGCACCCACACCAGCCAGGCGACGGCGGCGTACATCGGGAAGGCCAGCGCCTTGCGGAACACGTCCATCCACGGTCCCGGCTTGGGCAACCGATTGATCAGCGCCGGGACGTAGGCCACGGCCACGAAGGGCAGCGCGAAACCGAGGCCCAGGCCCAGGAAGACGGCCAGGGACGCCACGGGCGGCTGGGTCAGCGCCCAGCCGATGGCCGGGCCCATGAAGGGCGCCGTGCAGGGCGCCGCCACGACCACGGCCAGCACGCCGGTGAAGAAGGCTCCGGTGACCCCGCCGCGGGCGGCCAGGCCCGAGCCGACACCCTGCAACGAGGTCCCGACCTCGTAGACCCCGGACAGATTGAGGGCGACGGCCAGCATGACAAGCGCTAGGACGGCCACCACCGTCGGGTTCTGGAGCTGGAACCCCCAGCCCACCTCGGCGCCGGCCGCGCGCACGGCGATCAGGACGCCGGCCAGACCCAGGAAGGTGAGCAGAACGCCCGCGCCGAAGGCGAGGCCCTGCCGGCGTGCATCCCCGTGGGCGCCGCCGTGGCCGGCCAGCGAGGCGGCCTTCATCGCCAGGACCGGGAAGACGCAGGGCATCAGGTTCAGGATCAGGCCGCCGCCGAAAGCGAACAGCATCGCCGACAGCAGGCCCAGCCCCGCGCCCTCGCCGGCGGCGAGTTTGGCCGGCGGCGGACCGAGGCCGGCGGCGCCGGCCGGCAGCGGGCCGGGCGTGGCGGTGACCTCGTAGGCCTTGCCGTCGAGGTCGAGCACGCCGCCCAGCTCCTTGAGGTCGCCCGACTGGAAGCCGTAGCCGGGCGTCAGCGTCAGGGTGAGGCCGTCGGGGCCCCGCTCGATGGTCTGCGGCTTGGCGTGGTCGATGGCCGAGCCGGAGAACGGGAAGAAGTAGGCGCCCGCCAGATCCGCGCCCTTCAGCGCCGCCCCGGTGATCGCGAGCTTCACCACCTCGCCCTGCTTCTCGAAAGCACCGGCCAGCCCTGCGGGCTTCGGCGCGTCGGCGAGCACCTTTGCGATCTTGCCGGACCACTGGGG
This sequence comes from Pseudomonadota bacterium, assembly GCA_046725615.1. Lineage (GTDB taxonomy): Bacteria > Pseudomonadota > Alphaproteobacteria > Caulobacterales > Caulobacteraceae > Phenylobacterium. Next base: position 33,362 of record JBKOYY010000003.1, on the reverse strand, counting down.
GTCGGCGGGCGCAGGTCCCGACGTGACCGGCAGCGACAGGCTGAGGTTCGCGTCTTCCGGCACGCAGATATCGGCGCAGACCAGGAACTGCGCCTTGGCGCTCAGGGTGACGGTCTGGCCAGGTTTGGCGTCGGCCGGCGCGGTGAGCGCCATCGGCAGCAGGACCTCGTCGGCGTAGCCGTAGTTCATCAGCGGCCCGACCGGCAGCCGGTGCGGCGCGGGCCAGGTGAAGTCCGAGGCGGTCCAGCCGGACGGCAGCGTCCAGGTCAGCTTGGTCGCCTCGCCCGAATCGCCGGGGTTGCGCCAGTAGGTGTGCCAGTCCTTCTGGATCTGCTGCCGAAGCGCGACCTGGATCGTCTGCCCGGGGGCGATGCCTTGCGTGGAAGAAATGAGCTCAGCCGTGAGGTGCCCGGTGTTCACCGGCTGGGCCAGGGCTCCCGTCACGCAGAAGAGGGCGCACAGCGCGCCCAGCAGCAGTCGCATTCCAACCTCGAGGCCTAGCCTAGATCGCCCTCGCTATATGGCGCTTGCGGTGCTCTGCGCAAAGCGGGCTCGACTCGGCGCGTCGCCGGGCCATGATCCAGGCCCGACACGTGGCAGAATCAGGAGCTTCCGCTTGCCCGCCTCGTTCGACGACATCGAGATCGGCCAGGTCGCCTCGCTGGGGGCGGCCGCCGTCGATCCGACCGCCCTGGAGGCGTTCTGCAAGGCCTTCACGCCCGGGTGGACCATCGACCGTGGCGCACCGGACGCCATGGTCTATGCGATCTGGGCCCGACTCGATGCGGTCGCGTCGACCGACTGGCCCCAGACCAAGCGCCTCGGCGTCGACGCCCTGCGCTGGATGCGCAACCCGCCGGCGGGCGAACTGCTCCGCGCGCGGATGACCGTGATGGCCAAGGACCCGGTCGGCGACGACAAGGGCATCGTCATCGCCCAGCACGACCTGCTGGACGAAGCCGGACGGCTCGTCTTCTCGTGCCTCACGCGGAGCGTGTTTTCGCGGTGATCTGAGTTCACCCCTCCCTTTCAGGGGAGGGTGGCCGGGTTCGCCGGCCGGGTGGGGGCGCGATCAGGCCCTGGGCCTGATCCCGTGACCCCTACCCTGCTCGCCAGGGCGAGCTGTCCCTCCCCTGAAGAGGAGGGACTCGAGGCTTACGAGTTCAGCGCCTGCGGCTGTTGCGCGGCCTTGGTCAGGGCGAGGGCCACCAGGCGGTCCCAGCCGACCAGGCTGTGCAGGTGGGCGTAGATCTGACCGAGGGCGCCGTTGTCGCGCAGCTCGATGAATTTCTCGGCGGGCAGGGCGTTCAGCTTGTCTTCCGAGACGCCGAAGTACTCGGCGATCTTCTGGGGCTCGCCGGGGGTGCCGTCCGGGTTCGCCGGAGTGAACGAGGCCGTCTTGGTCTCGAACAGGTCGAGGTCCTTCAGCAGCTGGACGAAGCTGACCGTGCGCTGACGCTCGACCTCGAAGTTGTTGCAGAACTCGATGCAGTTCTTCGTGTACTCGGTGGGCTCGCCCTTCTCGTCGAAGAAGGCCATGTCATAGCCCTTGTCCGTGATGAACTCGGCGTTCCGGTCGATGCACAGCACCATCTGCTTGCTGGCGTCGTCGTTGGCGAACACGAACGGGTAGCGACGAACGTAGGCCGGGATGTAGATCCCGCTCTCGAACGTGCCATCGTCCTTGACGAACATGTTCTCACCGGAGTTCAGGCCCATCACGGCGATCGGCAGCTTCTCGTCACCGACGAAGATGATCGGCCCGGTCACCATCGCCAGCGGGAACTCTCCCACGGTCAGCGGGATCGCGTGGCCGGTCTTGGCGAAGCCGAACGGGCCGTCCATCCGCTTGACGCCGAGGTTGGAGTGCAGCTCCTTCGCCAGCGGCTCGGGCTTGGAATAGAACAGGACGTTGCCGGAAAGCTGGCCCGGCGGCATCGGTTGGGTGGCCATCTAGGAACCTTCGAAATCTCTCTGGCGGCGGAGATCTACGCTCGACCCCCGCGCGAAGCCGCCTCTCCTAGCCGATCACACCCCTCCCGGCAAATGTGGCGCGCCGCTTGCGCGACCGGCGTTCCGGGCCTTCAATCGCCATACCGAAAAAACGAACAACAGGGAGGGACGCCATGCCGATCCACTATCCGGACATCCTGGACCAGGGGACCCAGCCGAAGAGCTTCAGCTACGACGACAAGGACGTGATGCTCTACGCCCTGGGCATTGGCCTGGGCGCCGACCCGATGAACGAGACCGAGCTGGCGTTCGTCTATGAGAAGGGGCTGAAGGTCGTGCCGACGGCGGCCACGGTGCTCGCCGGCCGCGGCCGCGGCGAGCCGCTGCCGACCAAGCCCGGCCATCGGCCCAGCGCGCCGAACTTCCTCATGCTGGTGCATGGCGAGCAGAAGGTCGAACTGCACCGCCCGCTGCCGGCGGCAGGAACCTTCACCAGCGAGAGCCGCACGATCGGCGCCTATGACAAGGGCAAGGACAAGGGCGCGGTGCTCGTCTCCGAGACCATCTGGCGCGACGACAAGGGCGAGAAGGTCGCCACTCTGACCGGCTCCAGTTTCTGCCGCGGCGACGGCGGATTCGGCGGCCCGTCCGAGGGCGCGCCCGAGCCGCACCCGGTCCCCGAGCGCAAGCCGGACCTCTCGGTGGATTTCGCCACCCGCCCCGACCAGGCGCTGCTCTACCGCCTGAACGGCGACCGCAACCCGCTGCACTCCGATCCGGATGTCGCCAAGCGCGCGGGCTTCCCGCGGCCGATTCTCCACGGCCTTTGCACCTACGGAATCACCTGCCGCGCCGTGCTGCAGGCGATCACCGGCTACGACGCCGACCAGATCCTGAGCCACCAGGCCCGCTTCTCCGCGCCGGTCTTCCCCGGCGACGTCATCACCGTCGACCTGTGGAAGGATGGGGGCGTGATCTCGTTCGAGGCTCGGGTTAAGGAGCGGGGCGCGACGGTCATCAAGAACGGGAAGACCGTCCTGCGAGGCTGAACCATGGGGGCTGAACCTTGATCCGTATCCTGATCACCGCTGCGGCGGTCGTCGCGCTGTCGTCCTGCGCCTCTGGCCCGCAGCAGATGGCGAAGCCGGATCCGGCCAAGGCTCAGCCTGTTCCCACCCGCCTGACCGGCTACCTGCCCAAGGACGCGCTGGACGGAAAGGCGATCCTTCCCCCGCCGCCTGCCGAGGATTCGCCGCACGGCCGCGCCGACCGCGCCTACTACGACGAGACGCGGGCGCTGAAGGACAGCCCGCGCTGGAAGCTCGCCCAGCAAGATAACGATCTCTGGCAGGGCGGCGCGCTGAAGCGGTTTTCTTGCGCGCTCGGCGTCGACATCAACGAGGGCCAGACGCCCACCGCCTGGAAGCTGCTGCACCGGATCGAAATCGACGTCCGCGACGTCGGCACCCCGGCCAAGGACTTCTTCGCCCGCAAGCGGCCCGCCCTCGGCAACGATGCGCCGATCTGCGTGCCGCGCGAGAAGTGGCTGGAGACAAACGCCTCGTACCCCTCCGGCCACGCGATGGTCGCCTGGTCCTGGGCCCTGATCCTGACCGAAGCAGCGCCGGCCAAGGCCGACGCTCTGCTGAAGCTGGGGCAGGAGAGCGGCGACAGCCGGGTGATCTGCGGCGTCCACTTCCCCTCCGACGTCCAGGCGGGGCGGAACCTCGCGGGGGGCATGGTGGCCCGCCTGCACGCGGACCCGACGTTCATGGCCGATCTCGAGGCGGCGAAGCGCGAGATCGCAGCGGCGAAGTCAGCCCCGGCGAACTGCCCGGCGACCGGGCTCTAGGGGCGCTTCGCCACGAAGACCACGTGCCGCCGCAGCGGGTGGTCTTCAGCCAGCACCGGGTGATCGAAATCCCGCGCCGGGTCGTGCGCCATGCCGATCCGGCGCATCACAGCCTGCGAACGCAGGTTGTTGTGGGCCGTGAACGCGATCAGCTCGTCCCGGTCCAGATTGGCGAACCCCCAGGCCAGCACGGCCGCAGCGCCCTCGGTGGCCAGGCCTGTGCCTTGGTCGTCCACCGCGAGCCGCCAGCCCAGCTCGATGCTCGGAGCCGGCGGCAGCTCGTCACGGATCACCTGCAGGCCGATCATTCCGACGAGCCGCCCGTCGTCCTTCCGCTCGGCGGCGAAGAATCCGAAGCCATGGCGCGCGATGTGATCGTTCACCCGCGTCATCATGGCTGCGGTCTGCTCCCGGCTGATCGGTCCGCCGAGCCAGTCGTAGACCCGGGGATCGCCGTTGATCGCGGCGAACGCATCCAGGTCCTCGTCACGCCAGGGGCGCAGGACAAGCCGTTCGGTCTCGATGCGCACCCCGCCCGTCATTGAGGCCGCGGGCTGGCCAGCGCGCCGTAGAGGTCTGTCCGCCGGTCGCGGAAGAAGCCCCAGGCCGCCCGGTGGGTCTGCAGGAAGTCGAGGTCGAAGGTGGCTTTCACCAGTCCCTCGTCCTCGCGCCCGAGCGCCGAGACGAGATCGCCCCGATGGTCGGCGATGAAGCTGGAGCCGTAGAACTGCTGACCGCCGTTCGGATAGCCGTCCCAGGGCTCGAACCCCGTACGGTTCGCCCCCACCACGGGGATGACGTTCGAGACGGCGTGGCCCTGCATCGCCCGGCGCCAGGGCGCGGCCGTGTCGAGGGTGGCGTCATGCGGCTCGGAGCCGATGGCCGTGGGATAGAGCAGCACCTCGGCGCCCATAAGGGCCATGGCGCGGGCGCACTCGGGGTACCACTGGTCCCAGCAGATGCCGACCCCGATGCGGCCGAAGCGGGTGTCCCAGACCTTGAAGCCCGTGTCCCCGGGCCGGAAGTAGTACTTCTCCATGTAGCCAGGGCCGTCGGGGATGTGGCTCTTGCGATAGACGCCCATCAGGCTGCCGTCCGCGTCGGCCATGACCAGGCTGTTGAAGTAGTGAGGGCCCTCGCGCTCGAAGATCGAGATCGGGATCACCACGCCCAGCTCACCGGCCAGCGGGGCCAGGGCCTTCACCGCCGGGTGCTCGCGCCACGGATAGGCGGTCGCGAACCAACGCTCCTCCTGCGCGACGCAGAAGTAGGGGCCCTGGAACAGTTCGGACGGCAGAACCACCTGCGCGCCCTCGGCCGCGGCGGCGCGGATGAAGCGGGCGGTCTTTGCGATATTGGCCGCCATGTCCTCGCCGTACGAGGTCTGGATGGCGGCGACGGTCAGCTCGCGAGGCATCAGGCCGGCTCCTGCTGGGTGATGCAGTGGAAGGACCCGCCGCCGGTCAGGATGGCGACGGAGGGAAGGCCGATCACGGCGCGGTCGGGGAACACCTGCTTCAGGGTCTCGACGGCGAATTCGCCGGGGCGGTCCTCGTAGATCGGCACGATGACCGCCTTGTTGGCGATCAGGAAATTCATGTGGCTGGCCGGGATCGGCTGGCCCTCGTCGCCGTCGACCCAGCCGGGCGATGGGATGCGGACCACCTTCAGCTTCTCGCCGGCGGCGTCGGTCATGTGGGCGAGCCGCCGCGCGGCGTCGTCGAAGGCGGCGGCATTCGGGTCGCCCTTGCCCCAGGCCACGGGGATGGCCACCACCCCGGGCGCCACGAAGCGGGCCAGATTGTCGACGTGGCCGTCGGTGTGGTCGTTGCGCAGGCCGTCGCCCAGCCAGAGCAGCTTCTTCGCCCCCAGGCTGGAGCCCAGCGCCGCCTCGGCGTCGCGGTCGTCCCAGCCGGGGTTGCGGTTGACGTTCAGCAGGCACTGGCCGGTGGTCAGCACCGTGCCCTTGCCGTCGTGGTCGACGGCGCCGCCTTCCAGGATGAAGTCGTGGCGCACCAGCTCGACCCCGGCGGTCTGGGCGATCTGCTCGGCCACGGTGTCGTCGTAGGGCAGATCGTACTTGCCGCCCCACCCGTTGAAGCGGAAGCCGTGCGCCTTGCCGCCGGCGAAGATCGGGCCGGTGTCGCGCAGCCAGATGTCCCCGAACCGGCCCGGAACGATTTCCACGCCCGGAACGTCGCCCAGCATCCTGCGAGCCGCAGCCTCGCCGTCGGGATGGCCGGTCATCAGTTTGACGGTCTCGCCGCCTGGACCGGCCAGTGCGCGCACCAGGGCCGCCACCTCGGCCTGGGCCGCGGCGAGGTCGTCTTCCCAGAGGTCCGCGTGGCTGGGGAAGCCCACCCACATCGCCCTGTGCGGCGCCCATTCCGGCGGAACGACGAAGCTCATCTGACGACCCATCCCTTCAAAGCCGGGCGCAGATGGCCCCCGCCGCACCCTGCGTCAAGCATCCCACAAACAGAAAGGGCGGCTGCGTCGCCGCAGCCGCCCCTCCATCCATCGTCGCGAGGACGACTAGAACGAATACTTCAGGCCGAACTTGACCTGCCAGAGCGAGCGGTTCGGCGCGTCCGAGTTGGCGAACGGCTTCGCCGCCTTCTGGAAGCCCGAGTACTGGTACTGCGTGCCGTTGTTGATGATCGAGGCCGCCATGATCGGGGCGGTGCTCGGGAAGTCGACCTGCTCGATCAGGCCCCACTTGCTGTTCAGCATGTTGCCGACATTGATCAGATCGACATAGGCCGTCAGCTTCGCCTGGTTCGGGAAGAAGGCCGGAACCTCCTGGCTGAAGCGCAGGTCGAACCGCGTGACGGTCGGGTTGCGGAACCCGTTCCGCGGCGCGATCTGGCCGGCGTATTTGATCAGGCCGGTCTGCTGCAGGTAGGCGTTGAACGCCGCCACATCCACCGCCGAGGCGCCGGTCGTCAGGTAGGTGACGATCGGGTCGCTGGTGGCGGTGACGTTGCCGTTGGCGTCGGCGCGCGGGACGTAGAACAGCTGCCGGTTAGAGGCGTTGTCGCCCCAGGTGTTCAGCGCCGAGGTCGTCGAGGCGACGTAGGTGTAGCTGAACGGCAGGCCCGAGCGGCGCTCGAAGAACAGGGCGAAAGTCGTGTCGTTGTCACCGAAGAACTGGTGGGTCCACGACAGGCGGCCCTTGAAGCTGTCCTTGATCTCGTAGTTCGAGGTCGCCAGGCCCGGGTTGTTCGAGTCGGCCAGGGCGACCTGGTTGAAGTTGGACGACGCCGTGGAGCTGGTGGCGGCGCTGACTTCCTTGGCGTCGGTGTAGGTGTAGCTGATGCTGGCGTCGACGCCGAAGTCGAAGCTCTTCGACAGGCCGATCGCGATCGACTGCTGGAAGCCCTCGTCCGTGTTGGTCAGGATCAGGTCCGAACCGGTGTCGCTGCTGGGGCCGCCCGTGAGGAACAGGCCGCGTTCAGCCGGACGACGATAGATCGGACGGCCGTCAGGGGCGCGCGCCACCGGCGTCAGGCCGGCGCGGTAGTCACGCCACAGGACAGCCTTGCGGACGTCGCCGCGCAGGAAGTCCACCGTCAGGTTGTAGCCCGAGCCCAGCTTCCAGAGATCGACGTCCGCCGAGAACGACAGGCTGCTCTTCCAGGTCTGGATGGGGTCGAAGTGCGGGTCGATCGCGTTGACGTTCGCCGCGCGCTGCACGTTCTGCAGGAACGCGTTGCTGGGGTTCAGCAGGTTCTCGACCGCCGTCGGAATGTTCCGGAAGTCGGTCACCTGGCCCAGGATCGCATTGTCGGTGGTGCCGGCCGCCTGACCGCACGAGGTGCTGGTGGCGTTCCGCACGCACGAGATCTGGGCGCCGAGGACGCCGGTGTTGGAGAAGCTGTTCGACACCCACACCGTCGACGAACCGCCGGAGAACAGGCCGGCGCCGCCCGAGATGCGGATCCGGCTCATCCGGAAGCCTTCCCAGTCGGGCTGATAGTCGAAGCTGACGCGCGGCATGAACACGTCGCGGCCGTCCAGGTTCTCGTTGTTCGAGAAGCCGTAGCGGGCGGCGAAGAAGCGGTTCGCCACCGGCTTGTCGCTCTGCTCGTAGCGGGTGTAGCGGAAGCCCGCCGTCACCGAGAGCTCGGGGGTGATGCGCAGGGTGTCCTGGGCGTAGAAGTTCCAAGTGGAGTAGTCGAACTTCGCCGCCAGATCCTGCTCGTTCCGATTGCCGTCGCCGTTCGCGTCGATGATGGCGTTCTGGTACGACAGCTGGTCGAGCTGGCCGTTCTGCAGGTTGGTGATGCTGTTGAAGGTGAACTCGCCTTCGGTGCGCTGACCGAACAGGTTGTAGACCTTCAGCTCCTCACGCTCGCCGCCGAACGTGAACTGGTGATCGCCCAGATCGTAGAAGACGCGGCCGCGGAAGGTGGTGACCTCGTTCTCCAGCTCGTTGGCGTGGCGCGAGACGTCCGGCCCGGCCAGGATGCGGGTGCCGGTGCCCGACACGGCCGGGTTGGCGCCGATCGAGAATTGGCCGATCTCGGTTTCTTCGTCGCCCGAGCCTTCGCCGTTGCCCGAAACGCCGGAGACCGGCTGCTGGATCGTGACGACCTTCTTGCGGGTGGCCGTGATTTCGGTCCGCAGGTTCTCGGTCCAGTCCGAGTTCAGCTGGGCGGTGTAGACCTTAAGCGCGTCGCCCTTGATGTAGTAGTCGGAGTACAGCGCCAGCTGGGTGGCCGACGAGCGGTTGCCCTCGATCAGGCGGGTGCCCTTGGTGTCCTGGTAGGTCACGGCCAGACGGTGATTGTCCGTGATGTTCCAGTCGATCTTGGCCAGCCACTTCTCGTCCCGCTCCGGCAGCATGATGTTGCTGAGGATCGAGTTGTCCTTGTCGTCCGAGAAGCCGTAGCGGCTCGCCAGGATGTCCTGGACCTGCTGGACCTGGGCCGGCGTGATGAAGGGGATGGCGGCCGCCGGGTTGCCCGAGATGATCGGCTTGCCCGAGCCCACAGGGCCGGCGATCGTCGCGCGGTCCGCCTTGAACTTCTCGTACGAGCCGAAGAAGAACAGCTTGTCCTTGATGATCGGGCCGCCGAGCGTCGCCGAGTAGGACTCTTCCTTGAAGTCGTTCTGGACCTTGTTGCCGCGGACCTTGTCGCCGATGAAGCTGTCGTCCGAGCGCTCGTAGAGCGCCGTGCCGTGGAATTCGTTGGTGCCCGACTTGGTCACCACGTTGATGTTGGCGCCCTGGAAGTCGTTGTAGAGCACCGAGTACGGCGCGAGGTTCACGGCCACCGCCTGCACGGCGTCGGTCGAGATCGGGCTGCGCTGCGTCGGATAGCCGTTGTTGTTCAGGCCGAAGTCGTCGTTCTGCTTCACGCCGTCGACGGTCAGGCTGTTGAACTTCGAGTTCACGCCGGCGACCAGCACCGCGTCGAGGTTCGACGGGTCGAGCGTCACGAACGGGTTCAGGCGGGCGACGTCCTTCAGGTCGCGCTTCAGGCTCGGCAGTTCCTGGATGTCGGCCAGGCCATAGCCGGAGGTCGGGCCGCCGTTCTTGTCGGCCAGCGTCGTGCCGGCGATGACGACTTCCGACACCGAGGTTTCGAACACCACGTCGACCGTGGTTGGGGCGCCGATGCCGATGCTCTGGACAGTGGCCGTCTCGGTCGCGCCGGCGACGGTCGCCTGCACGCGGTACGGGCCGCCGACCCGCAGGCCGCGGGTGGAGTAGAAGCCGTCGGAGCCGGTCACGGTGGTGACGGTGGTGCCGGTCGGGACGTGCGTGATCGTGACCGTGGCGTTCGCCGCGCCGCTGCCGTCGGCGGCGACCACCTGGCCGCGCATGGCGGCCGTCGTTTCCTGCGCGTAGGCCGCGGAACCCATCCCGCAGACCAGCGCACTCAGAGCCGCCCCGTAGGCGAGCTTCCGCATCGAGATCATTGATTACCCCTCATCAAGCGATCCGCGCGGCGCGCCCCAAAGCTGCCGTGCGATCTTGCCCGCCCCTATAGCGCCAAAATTCCGGGCGTTGGTGACGGTTTTGCTACGGTGTGCCCGAGACTGTCACACTGCGGCGAAAACGCATCACTGCGCTTGCGAACAAGGCGCCTGCGAGTAGGGTCGCGCGGCGTTCGAGAGGTCCGATGTCGCAAAGCCCAAGGCCGCAAGGCGCATCCAGCGACCTGCGCTCCGCCCTCGTCCTGACCGTCGCGCTGGCGCTCGCCCGGCTGGTCGCCCTCTTCCGCACGCCGCTGGAGCTCTATCCGGACGAAGCCCAGTACTGGCTTTGGTCGCGGACGCTGGACTTCGGCTACTATTCGAAGCCGCCCGTGATCGCCTGGTCGATCTGGGCCACCACCCTGCTCGGCGGCGATTCGGAGCCGTGGGTGAGGCTGTCCGCCGGCCTCTACCAGGCCGGCGCGACGCTGGTCGTGTTCCTGATCGGCCGCCGGCTCTACGGCCCGGCGGTGGGTCTGGCGGCGGCGGCGCTCTACGCGCTGATGCCCGGCATCCAGCTCTCGGCCCTGGTCGCTGCCACGGACGCGCCGCTGCTGTTCTTCATGGGCCTGGCGATCCTCGCCTACGTCAGCTTCCTAGGCGCACCGGCAGCGCGCCGGCTGCCCCTGGCGGTCGGGATGGGCGCTGCGCTCGGACTGGCGTTCCTGTCGAAGTACGCCGCGGTCTATTTCGTCGCCGGCCTGGCCGCGCACCTGGTTCTCTCCCGCGAGGCGCGGGCGGCCTGGACGCTGCCCACCGCCGCGGCGGCCCTCCTGGCCTTCGCGGCCGTCCTCGCGCCGAACCTCGCCTGGAACGCCACCCACGGCTTCGCGACCTTCCAGCACACCGCCGCCAACGCGGCATGGAGCGGGGTGCAGCTCTTCAATATCGGGGAGATGGCCGTCTTCGTCGGTTCGCAGTTCGGTGTCTTCGGCCCGATCCCCTTAGGCGTGCTGATCGTGGGCGTCGCGCTCGCCCTCCGCCGCCGCGCCATAGACCCGGCCGACCTCACGCTGCTGTGCTTCACCCTGCCGCCGCTGCTGATCGTGACCGGCCAGGCCTTCATCAGCCGGGCCAACGCCAACTGGTCCGGGGCTGGCTATCTCGCCGGTTCGATCTTGGTGGCGGCCTGGCTGGTCCGGTGGCGAGCCCGACGCTGGCTGACGGCCGCGGTGGTGATGCAGGCTGCGGTCGCGGCCTTCTTCCTCGCCGCGGTGATTTCCCCGGCGCTGGCCGACCGGGTGGGCCTCGCCAACGGGCTGAAGCGCGCCCGCGGTTGGTCGCAGACGGCGGACCTGATCCTTGACCGCGCCGAGCGGGAGCCCGGCCTCACCGCGATCGCGGTCAACAACCGCTTCCTCTTCTATGCCGTCAGCTACTACGGCCGCGACCGTATCGGCTTCACCACGCCGCCGCTGGCGAGCTGGCTGCTGATGGAGGGGCCGCGCAATCAGGCCGAGACGACCGCGCCGCTGACCCGCGAGATCGGCGGGCGCGTGCTGATGGTGTCCTACGAGGGCTGGCGGCGCGCCGAGATGCAGGCAGACTTCGCGCGGTCGTCAGGGGTGGAGATCGCCGGCGTCTGGCTCGATCGAAAGCACCGCCGCCGCATCGAGATGTTCGTGGGCGAGGGGTTCGCCCCCCGGCCGCGAGATCCCGTCAGCGGCCTCCCCACACCACCTTGAGCACCCGATCGCGGCCGCAGCCGATCCGGTATCGCTCGTAATGGGTCGGGTTCTTCTTGGCGAAGTCCTGGTGGTAGGCCTCGGCGGGCCAGAACACCGACGCGGCGCGGGTCTGCACCGTGACCTTGGCGCCCAGCAGCTTCTCCACCTGGACGCGCTCGGCCTCGGCGGCCGCCCGCTCCTCGGCGTTCGCGACAAACACGGCCGTGCGGTAGGAGGGGCCCTTGTCGCAGATCTGGCCCGTCGGGTCCGTCGGGTCGATGTTGCGGTAGAACCGGTCGACAAGCTGGGCGTAGCTGATCCTGGCGGGGTCGTAGGTGACCTTCACCGCCTCCAGATGGCCGGCGTGGTTCTCGTAGGTCGGGTTGCGCATCGAGCCGCCGGAATAGCCGGAGACTGCCGCCACCACGCCCGGCGTCGCCTCGAAGAACTTCTCCACCGACCAGAAGCAGCCGCCGGCGAAAACGGCGGTCCTGGTCGCCGCGGCCGACGCGCCGGCCGTCAGCAGGGTCGAGGCGGCGATGATCGCCAACATTCTGATCTTCATCGAGTGCAACCTGACAGTGGGGCCGTGGGCCAACAGAGCTTACGTAGGTAGCCGAACCTCGGACGCGAGCCTCAGTCCAGGCGGAACAGTCGGTCAAGGCTCCACGCGCCGCCGCCGCGGGCGATCAGAAGGACCAGCAGCGCGGCCCAGCTCAGATGGGTCGGCCAGGCGTCCGGATAGACGAAGACCTCGATCACCGCCGTCATTCCCAGGAAGGCGAGCGCCGAGAAGCGCGTGAAGAGCCCGATCACCAACAGGATCGAGAACAGATGTTCCGAATAGGTCGCCAGGTGCGCGGCCAGATCGGGCGGGACGAGCGGCAGCCGGTACTCCTCGCGGAACAGCGAGTAGGTCCCGTCGGTGATGTGCAGCAGGCCATCGACCTTGGTTCGACCCGACTGGAAGAAGATCGCCGCCACGCCGAGGCGGGCGATCAGCGCAACGACGTCGTTGGGCAGGGCGCGTCCGGCCAGGTGGCCGAAGGCGCGCAGAAGATTTCCGTCCGGGGCGGCTGGGGTGGTGGGCGAAGTCATGGAAGAGTCCTCAGGGTGGTGAAGGCGCCGGTGGCGACGAGGGTCGCGAAGGAGTCCGCCAGATCGAGGCCGGGTTCGGCGGCGAGGGCGGCGGCCCCGGCCTCCGCCAGGCTCTGGTTCGCCGCGCACGCACAAAGGAAGGCCAGCGTTCCGGCGCCGATCACGTGCGACGTCGTTTCGAGGTGCGGCCGGACGAACAGCAGGCCCTCCGGCCCATCGCCCAGCTCCAGCACCGCCGGTGGGTCACCCGGCGTCTGCAGCGCGCGCCAGAGCGACGGAACGCCATCTGTGAACCCTGCGAACCGCGTCGCCGGGTGCAGGACGAGAGCGCGGGCGGAAAAGGCGGCCGGAGGCAGCGCCGCGACCAGCGCAGGGTCGAGCGGCTCCGCGTCGGCGGCCAGGTGGGCGCAGGTCCAGAGCCAGTCCAACTGCGCAAGATCGGCGAGGTAGGGCATCTCCCCGGCGGGCGGAAAGGCCGCGAGCCAGGCTGGAAAGGCCTCGCCATAGTTCAGCAGGCTGGCGCTGCGCGGCGGGTGGCCGACGGCATGAGCCCGGGCGGCGGCGGCCAGCCAGGCCGGGCCCACCACCCGTTCGACGGTGGGGAACTGCGACACCAGGGCGTCCACGCAGCCCTTTGCGGCGGTGTTGCGATAGACGGCCAGCCCCGCCTCGGCCGCGGGCCCCGCGCACCAGGACGCCAGCGCCTCGGGCGTCCCCGCCACCGCGGCGAGGAAGCGCTCATGGAAGTTCTCACGCATGAACCGGCTCCCGTGTCAGGAGGCGGTGAGCGCGCTCGCGCTCGGACATGAGCACGTCGAAGGCGGGAATGTCGTCGTCCCGCTCGATCAGCGTCGGTCGCGGCCCGATGCGCGCGATCAGGCGGACATAGAGCGCCCACACCGGCTCGGCGATCGGTGACCCGTGGGTGTCGATCAGGAGGTCCGCCGTCTCGTCGGGCGCGTGTCCGGCCAGGTGGATCTCGCCCACGGCCCCGCCGGGCAGGGCGTCCAGATAGGTCTCTGCGGACGAGCCGAGGTTGTAGGCGGTTACGAAGGCGTTGTTCACGTCGACCAGCAGGCCGCATCCGGTTCGCCGGACGAGCTCGGCCAGGAAATCCACCTCGCCGAAGTCATGTCCCTCGATCGGCAGGTAGTGGGACGGGTTCTCGATCAGCACCCGCCGGCCCAGCGCCTCCTGCATCCGGTCCACGTTGTCGGCGATCTGCGAGAGCGCGGCCCGGCTGCGTGGAAAGGGAAGCAGGTCGGGCGTGTATACACCTCGCCGCGTCGACCAGGCCAGATGTTCGGACACAAGCGCGGGCTGGAGCCGATCCACCAGCCGCCTCAACGCCCCGAGATGGGCCTCGTCCGGGGGCTCGTCGGCCGCCAGCGAGAGCCCTACGCCGTGCAGCGAGATCGGCTTGTCGTTCGCGATGGCGTCGAGCCAGGCGAGCCGCGGACCGCCCGCGGCCATGTAGTTCTCGGGATGCGCCTCGAACCACAGCCCCTCCGCGCGGCGCGCGAGCGCCTCCGCGAAATGCTGCGGCTTCAGGCTGACGCCTGCGGTGAGGGACGTGGACATGAGGCGCATCCGCGAGGGCGATCAGGCCTTGGGGCTCAGTGAGCCGTTGCCCTTGGGCGTCTTGATGGTGACGCAGGCGCCGGCGGGCACTTCCTTGAAGGCCTTGCCGTCGTAGTTGACCTTGGAGGTCCCCGCGCAGGTCGTGCCCGCGCCGGCCTTGCAGTCGTTCTGGCCGGCCTTGGCGACGCCGTAGCACTTCTCGGTGGCGGCCGGTTTCTTGGCCGTGTCAGCCTGCGCCTGGGCTGCGCCGCCCATGAGGGCGAGGACGGCCGCGGCGGCCAGGGTCGTCTGGATGGTCTTCATGTGTCTGCTCCGTATGGCGACGGGCCAGAGCGGCCCGGTCAGGAGCTAGTTCGCGAACGACGCTCCGCAGGTTACAGCGTTGGGCGAATCTTTTTTTGCGCCTCCGCGGTGTAACGTTTCGCCGGCTGGTGCGAACTCATTCCCACGCGGCGCGATGGTGTTCCAAGAGGTCGAACGGCGGCTGAAGGCCTTGATGCTACGCGCCCAGGCCGGCGACGGTGAGGCGTGGCGCGAGGTTCTGCGCCTGCTGAACGCCCGGCTGGTCGTCTATTTCGGCCGGCGTCTCGGACCTGACCACGCTGGCGACGTCGACGACCTGGTGCAGGAGACCCTGTTGGCCGTGCACAGCCGCCGCATGACATACGACGCCAGCCAGCCCTTTACCGCCTGGGCCCATGCGATGGCGCGCTACAAGCTGATCGATCACTGGCGCCGTCGGCGCGTGCGCGCCTACGTTCCGCTCGACGACGTGGCCGATGGGCTGTGGGTCGACCCCGAGCCGGCGGGCGAGGCCAAGGCGGACCTCGATCGCCTGTTGGCGGGTCTGCCGGCCCGCCAGGAACGACTGGTGCGCGACGTGAAGCTGGAGGGACTGAGCCTGGCGGAGGCCGGCGAGCGGCTCGGCATGACCGAGGGCGCGGCGAAGGTCTCGCTCCACCGGGCGCTCAAGGGGTTGATGTCGCGAGTGACGCATCGTGGAGACTGAGAAGCTCATCGACAGCCTTGCGCGGGATTTGCGCCCCGCCCCTTCGGGACAGACGCCGATGTGCATCGGCGTGGCGGCGGCCATCGGCGCGGCCATGGCGCTGGCGCTGGTGTTCCTCTGGTTGGGACTGAGGCCCGATCTGGCGGCGGCGGTCGGCGGCCCGACCTTCTGGATGAAGGCCGGCTACGCCGTTGTGCTCGGCGTCGCGGGATTCGCCGCCGTCGAGCGGCTGTCGCGTCCCGTGGCTTCGCCGCGCATCCCCCTGCGCGTCGCCGTGGCCGCCGTTGCGGTGCTAGCGGCGCTCGGCGCGGCGAATCTGCTGACCGCCTCGCCGGCCGATCGCCTGGACGTCTGGCTAGGCGGGTCCTGGCGCCGGTGCCCGTTCAACATCCTGGCCCTGTCGGCGCCGACGCTGGTGCTGACGCTGGCGATGGTCCGGCGACTGGCGCCGACCCGGCTGCGCGCCGCGGGCGCCGCGGCCGGCCTGCTCGCCGGCGGCGTGGCGACGACCGCCTATGCGCTGCACTGCCCGGAGACTGCGCCTGCCTTCGTGGCCACCTGGTACACCCTCGGCATGCTGCTGAGCGCGGCCGTTGGCGGCATCATTGGTCCCTGGGCGCTGCGCTGGCGGTGATCCACGCGACGCGTGACGCCTCTCGCCCTAGGCGGGGATCTTCGCCGCCACCTCGAAGGACGCCTCGGTCTTGGCGCGGATCTCGTCCAGCGTGACCCCCGGCGCCAGTTCCAGCAGGGTGAGCGGCTTCCGGCCGCGGCTGACGTCGAAGACCCCCAGGTCGGTGATCACCAGATCCACCACGCCCTGACCGGTCAGGGGCAAGGTGCAGGTGTTGAGCAGCTTGGGCGCGCCGGTCTTCTCGGTGTGCTCCATGACCACCACGACGCGCTTCACGCCGGCGACCAGGTCCATGGCGCCGCCCATGCCCTTCACCATCTTGCCGGGGACCATCCAGTTGGCGAGGTCGCCGTTGCTGGCCACCTGCATGGCGCCCAGGATGCTGAGGTCGATATGCCCGCCACGGATCATGGCGAAGCTGTCGGCGCTGGAGAAATAGGAGCTGGAGGGCAGGGCGGTGATCGTCTGCTTGCCCGCGTTGATCAGGTCGGCGTCCTCGTCCCCGTCATAGGGAAACGGCCCCATGCCCAGCATGCCGTTCTCGCTCTGCAGCGTCACATGCATGCCAGTTGGGATGTAGTTGGCCACCAGGGTCGGGATGCCGATCCCGAGGTTCACATAAAAGCCGTCGCGCAGTTCCCCTGCCGCGCGGGCGGCGATCTCGTCGCGGGTCCAACCCTTGGTGTCATGGGCCATTTTACGCGATCTCCCGCTTGCGGACGGTGCGCTGCTCGATGCGCTTCTCGTGGACGCCCTTCAGGATGCGGTCCACGAAGATGCCCGGGGTGTGGATGTTGTTGGGGTCGAGCGAGCCGGTGTCGACCAGCTCCTCCACCTCGGCGACACAGGCCTTGCCGGCCGTCGCCATCATCGGATTGAAGTTCCGCGCGGTCATCCGATAGATCAGGTTGCCCTCGTGGTCGCCCTTCCAGGCCTTTACGATCGACAGGTCGGCAGTCAGGCCCCGCTCCATCACATAGAGCTCGCCGTCGAACTCGCGGACTTCCTTGCCTTCGGCCACCAGGGTGCCGACGCCGGTCTTGGTGAAGAAAGCCGGGATGCCAGCGCCGCCCGCGCGGATCCGCTCGGCGAGCGTGCCCTGCGGGTTGAACTCCAGCTCCAGCTTTCCGGAGAGATACAGCTCGGCGAACAGCTTGTTCTCGCCGACGTAGCTCGAGATCATCTTTCGGATCTGGCCGCCAGCCAGCAGCACGCCGAGGCCGAAGTCATCGACGCCGCAGTTGTTGGAGACCACGGTCAGGTCCTTGACCCCCGACTGGCGGATCGCCGCGATCAGGGTCTCCGGGATGCCGCACAGCCCGAAGCCGCCCGCCATGATCGTCATGCCGTCGAAGAGCAGCCCTTGCAGCGCCTCGACAGCGTCTTTGCGAACCTTGTCAGCCATGGGCGCCTGCTTACGCCACGGAACGGCGGTTGAGAACCGGGTCCGGCGAAAAATTCATTGATTGATGATTTGCGCGTGAGGCCCACCGTTCCCAACATGGACCTGTCCCGATGATCGCCGATTCCCTCCTGCTGCAGGCGCTGGTCTATCTGGCGGCGGGCGTCGTCTCGGTGCCGATCGCCAAGCGGCTCGGTCTTGGCTCTGTGCTGGGCTACCTCATCGCCGGCGTCGTGGTGGGGCCGTTCGCGCTGAATCTCGTGGGCGAGCAGGCCGACGTCATGGCCTTCGCCGAGTTCGGCGTGGTCATCCTGCTGTTCCTGATCGGGCTGGAGGTGCGCCCCGCGCTGCTCTGGCAGATGCGCAACGCCATCTTCGGGCTCGGCGCGGCGCAGATGGCGGCCAGTGCGGCGGCGATCGCCGCCGGCGGTCTGATGCTGGGCGTGGACTGGCGGGTCGCCGTCGCCCTTGGCCTCATCCTGGCGATGTCGTCCACGGCCATCGTATTACAGAACCTGGAGGAGAAGGGGTTGCGCCAGGGGCCTGTCGGCCAGGGTGCGTTCGGCGTGCTGCTGTTCCAGGACCTGGCGGTGATCCCGCTGTTCGCCTTCCTGCCGCTGCTGGCGCTCGCGCCGGTCGCGCACGTGGAGACCGGCCACGGGAGCGGCGTGCTTGACAGCCAGCCGCAATGGCTTCGGATCCTGGCGACCTTCGCGGCGGTCGGCGCGGTGGTAGTCGGCGGGCGCTACCTCACGCGGCCGCTTTTCCGGTTCATCGCCGCCGCACGGCTGCGGGAGATCTTCACGGCCTCGGCGCTGCTGCTGGTGGTGGGCGTCGCGGCGCTCATGGAGCTGGTCGGGCTGTCTCCGGCGCTCGGCGCCTTCCTGGCCGGCGTTGTGCTGGCCGAGAGCGAGTTCCGGCGCGAGCTTGAGACCGATATCGAGCCGTTCCGGGGCCTGCTTCTGGGCCTCTTCTTCATCACAGTGGGCGCGGGCCTCGACCTTGGGCTGGTGGCCCAGCGGCCGGTGACGATCCTGTCGCTGACCGTCGGCCTGATGGCGGTGAAGTTCCTGGCCATGTGGGGCGTTGCGGTGCTCGCGCGGCGCAGCCGGCGCGACGCGGCGACCATCGCCGTGTCGCTGGCCCAGGGCGGCGAGTTCGCCTTCGTCCTGCTGGGGTTCGTGGCGGCGGCGCGGGTGCTGACGCCCGAGACGACCGGACTGGCCACGGCGGTGGTGGCGCTATCCATGGCCCTGACCCCGGTGGCCTTCGCGCTCTACGAGCGACTGGTCCTGAACCGGGTGGGCGCGCGCGCCGAGCCCGAACACCTGCCGTTCGACGAGGGCGCGCCCGATGCGATCGTGGCCGGCTTCGGCCGCTTCGGTCAGATCGCCACCCGCTTGCTGATGGCCAACGACTTCAAGGTCACGATGCTGGAGTCGTCGATCGAGCAGATCGACCTGATCCGCCGCTTCGGTTGGCGCGTCCACTACGGCGACGCCAGCCGCCTCGACCTGCTGCGAGCCGCCGGCGCCGACAAGGCCAAGCTGCTGCTGGTCGCCATTGATGACCCCGACAAGGCGGTCGAGCTGGTGAAGGCGGCGACCGAATACTTCCCCAACCTCACCATCGTGGCGCGGGCGTTCGACCGCCGGCACGCCTACGAACTGATCAAGGTGGGCGGCGACCTGGTCGAGCGCGAGACGTTCGAGAGCGCCCTGGCGTTCGGACGCAAGGCGCTGCTCGGCCTCGGCCTGTCCGAGCGGCGGGCCGGCCGGGCTGTGAACCTGTTCCGCGAGCACGACCACAAGCTCTTCAACAAGCTGGCCCCCGTGGCCGGCGAGGAGGAGCGCTACATCATGGCGACGCGGGACAGCCGCGCGACCATGGAAAAGCTGCTGCGGGCCGAGATGCAGCGGATGGCGGCCGAAGAGGCCGAAGACGCCGACAACGACCGTCCCGCGGATACGGGCGGGCGACGCACCCGGGCATCGGGGGGCTGAGAAATGTCAACTGCGCGCGCGCCGCGCCCGGTGTAGAACGCGCGCATGAGCCAAGCCCTCCAAATCCAGGACTCCATCCAACCCGTCTCGTTCAAGCTTTACGATGCGGACTTTGCCGGCTTCAGCCAGAAGCTGGGCGACAGCTACGCCCGCTGGGGCTTCGCCTCGATCGCCGATCACGGTCTCGACCAGGACCGCATCGACGCGGCGCTCGACCAGATGAAGCAGTTCTTCGCCCTGCCCGAGGCGACCAAGCTGAAGTACAAGCTGCCGATCGCCGGCCAGCGCGGCTACACCCCGTTCGGCGTCGAGACGGCCAAGGGCCACACCCACTACGACCTGAAGGAGTTCTGGCACGTCGGCCGCGACCTGCCGGCCGGCCACCGCTTCCGCGACCACATGCCCGACAACATCTGGCCCGACGCCGAGCTGCCCGAGTTCCGTGAAAAGGTGCAGTGGCTGTACCAGGCGCTGGACGCCATGGGCCTGAAGGTTCTGCAGGCGATCAGCGTCTACCTCGACCTGCCTCGCGACTTCTTCGCCGACAAGGTGGACGTGGGCAATTCGATCCTGCGCCTGCTGCACTACCCGCCAGTGCCGCAGGACGGCCCGCACATCCGCGCCGGGGCGCACGAGGACATCAACGTCATCACCCTGCTGCTCGGGGCCGAGGAGGCCGGGCTGGAGGTCAAGGACCATGACGGCCGCTGGATCGCGATCAATCCGCCGGCCGGCAGCCTCGTCTGCAACATCGGCGACATGCTGCAGCGGCTGGTGAACCACAAGCTGCCCTCGACCACCCACCGGGTCGTGAACCCCGCCCCCGAGCGCCGCGGCTTCCCGCGCTACTCGACGCCGTTCTTCCTGCACTTCAACTCGGACTACCTGATCAAGACGCTGCCGGGTTGCATCGACGCCGAGCATCCGGACCGGTACCCCGAGCCGATCACCGCAGACGACTACCTCAAGGAGCGGCTGCGCGAGATCAAGCTGGCCTAGGGTCGGCGCGCGTTCTACCCAGCGGCCGTGATCACCGATCCGGTCTTCTACGCCCTCGCCGTGCCGGCGGTGGTGCTGATGGGGCTCGCCAAGGGCGGCTTCTCGGGCGTGGGCGCCGTGTCCATGCCCCTGCTCGCCCTGGCTGTCTCGCCCGTGCAGGCGGCGGCGATCCTGCTGCCGATCCTGATCGTGCAGGACGTGGTCAGCGTCTGGGCCTTCCGCCGGGACTGGGACCGCCGGGTGCTGGCGATCATGCTCCCCGGCGCGGCCGCCGGGATCCTCGCCGGCTATCTGCTCGCGGCCCAGGTCTCGGCGGCGGCGGTGCTGGGCGTGCTCGGCGCCATCTCGATCCTGTTCGCCGCTCAACGTCTCTGGATGATGCGCGGCGGCCGCGTGCAGGCGCCGGCCGACTCCCCGGCCGCCGTCGGGGTGCTGTTCGGCGCGGTGTCGGGCTTCACCAGCCAGATCGCCCACGCCGGGGCGCCGCCGTTCCAGATGTGGGTCCTGCCGCGCGGCCTGCCGCCGAAGACGCTGGTCGGCACCACGGCGATCTTCTTCGCGACCATCAACTGGCTGAAGGTCCCGGCCTACGCGGCCCTCGGGCAGTTCACGCCGCAGAACCTGGCCACCGTGGCGGTGCTGTTGCCGGTGGCCATCGCCTCCACATTCGCCGGCGTCTGGCTGGTCAAGCGCGTGCAGGCCGAGCGGTTCTACGTGCTGATCTACGGTTTGATGATCCCGGTCGGCGCCCACCTGATCTGGAAGGCGTTCGCGGGCGCCTAGCTGGTGGGGATCTCCGCCGCGCCCGCCTCGGCCAGCGCGAGCTGCAGCCGGTCGTAGACCCAGGACTCGGCGAAGGCGCCCGTCGCCACGACGACGAGCGGCCTCCCGGTGTCCCGGCCCCACAGCCAGACGGGGCCGAAGGGTGTCTCGACCTCGAACCGCTGCTCGGCGCCGCCGCCCTCGCTCATGCGCCCAGGCTCACCAGCCGCACTGCTCGCCCTTGTTCTGCTTGGTCAGCCAGGCGTCCAGGGGCTTGAAGTAGGCGGCCACGGCGCTGGCGTCGGTGCGGGTCTCGCCCGAGAACTCGGCGAGGGCCTGCGGCCAGGGCTGGGACTGGCCCATCTCCATCATGCGGTTGAACTTCTCGCCCACGGCCTTCTGGCCATAGACCGAGCAGCGGTGCAGCGGGCCCTTCCAGCCGGCCTGGGCGCAGGCCGCCCGGTGGAACTGGAACTGGTAGATGTGGGCCAGGAAGTAGCGGGTGTACGGGGTGTTGCCCGGCACGTGGTACTTGGCGCCCGGATCGAAGGCGTCGGCCGGCCGGTCGCCCGGCGGCTTGAGGCCCTGGTACTTCAGGCGCAGCGCCCACCAGGCGTCGTTGTACTTCTCGGGGCCGACCTCGCCCGAGAACACCTCCCAGCGCCAGCGGTCGACCAGCAGGCCGAACGGCAGGAAGGCGATCTTGTCGAGCGCCATCTTGAGCAGGAACGGAATGTCCTCCTCGGCGCCCGGAACCTGATCGAGCAGCCCGATCTGGTTCAGGTAGGTCGGCGTCGAGGCCGAGAGGGCGGCGAAGTCGCCGATGGCCTCGTGGAAGCCGTCGTTCGCGCCCGAGCGGAACAGAGTCGGCTGATTTTTGTAGGCGCGCTGGTAGTAGTTGTGGCCGAGCTCGTGGTGGACGGTGCGGAAGTCCTCGGCGTTGACCTTGGTGCACATCTTGATGCGGATGTCGTCCTTGTCGTCGAGGTTCCAGGCGCTGGCGTGGCACACCACCTCGCGGTCGCGCGGGCGGGTGATCAGCGAGCGTTCCCAGAACGTCTGCGGCAGGGGCGCATAGCCGAGCGAAGAATAGAACGCCTCGCCCGTTTTCACCATTTTCGTGGCGTCGTAGCCCTTGGCCTCGAGCAGCTTGGCGAGGCTGTAGCTGGAGCTGATCCCCTTCGGCTGGACGATGTCGTAGATGTTGCCCCACTGCTGGGCCCACATGTTGCCGAGCAGGTCGGCGCGGATCGGGCCGGTCCGCGGCTGGACCGCATCGCCGTACTTCTCGTTCAGCCGCGCCCGCACGTAGCAGTGCAGGTTGCGGTAGAACGGCTCCACCTGCTTCCACAGCCGGTCGGTCTCGGCGGCGAAGGCGTCGGGCTCCATGTCGTAGTTCGAGCGCCACAGGGCGCCGGTGTCCTTGAAGCCCAGGCTCTTCGCGCCCTCGTTCGACAGGGCGGCGAAGCGGGCGTAGTCCGGCTTCATCACCTTGGCGACGCCGTGCCAGCCCTCCCAGGCGGCCTTCAGCTCGGCCGGGTCGCGGCTCTCGGCCAGCACGTCCTCGGCGTCGTTCAGGGTGATTTGCTTGCCCTTGTAGTCGAACTTGCCGGTGGAATAGGTGGAGTCGAGCTTCGTCAGGAGCCCGGCCAGTTCCTCGGCCGCGCCCGGCCGGTTCGGCGCCGGCGAGACCAGGTAGAGCTTCAGCAGCTTCAGCTTGCGCGCCGTCACCGGATCGGTCGCCACGCCGTTGAAGCGGGCGGCCTCGGTGGCCAGGCGGGTCACGGTGGCGTTCTGCTCGGCCGAGGACTTGGCCTCCAGCCACTGGGTATCCTCGGTGATGAAGTTGGCGCGCACCCAGGCGGCGCGGGCGGCGAAGGCGTTGACCTTGTCCAGCTCGGCCTCGGCGGCCTCGACGAAGGCCTTGGCGTCCGCAGCCGTGGGGGCGGCGGTGGCGGCGGCGGAGACGGGGGTCTGGGCCGCGGACGGCGCGGCCCAGGAGAGCGCAACGGCCGCCGCGGCGGCCATCAGCATGTGTTTCATTCGACGGTTCCTAGACGTTTCCCGGGCGTCGCGGACGCCCTGCTGGCGGCGAATTGAGGGCGGGCCGCCAGAGGCGTCAAGCGGCGCCGGACCCTGCGGAGAGCCGGGGCGGCGCCGGCGGGGTTTTCGAACGCTCGGCTTACGGGTGTGCTACGGGACATGATGGAAAAAGAACTCGAGCTGACGCGGCTGATCGCCGACCTCCAGGCCCGCGCGATCGCGCACCACCACATCCTCATCCAGCTGGTCCGCCGCGAGGCGCAGCAGTCGGGCGACGCGCGCGGCTACCTGTCCACGCTGACCGACGACCTGACGAAGATCGTCGACGAGAGCCTGCCGCTGGAGGAGACCCGCGCCGCCGCCATGAGCATGCGCGGATACCTCGACGAGTTCCTCGTGAGCGCGGGCCTCGGGCTCTGGGCCCCCTCGGCAGGCTGACGCTGCAGGCCTGTAGTCGCAAGGGACCCCGGCCGGCGTGCGCCGAATATCCTTGCCTTCTGCTTCTATTCGTGAGACAAAGCGCGCATTGAATATCGAATTCGGTTCGGTGCTCTCCTCGCTTTTTCTTCGGATCGAGCCCGGAACCCCCTAATCCCTCTTCGAAAAATTGATCTCGCGCCTCGCTCGAGGCGCGTGAAAACCTTACCTAAGGAAACACCATGACGACGGGTACTGTGAAGTGGTTCAACGCCACCAAGGGCTTCGGCTTCATCCAGCCTGACGAGGGCGGCGCGGACGTCTTCGTCCACATCAGCGCGGTCGAGCGGGCGGGCCTCGGCTCGCTCCAGGAAGGCCAGAAGATCGGCTACGAGGTCGAGCGCGACCAGCGCAGCGGCAAGATGTCCGCCGGCCAGCTGCAATCGGCCTAAGGCGGCGCAGGTTTCGGGGGGGCGCCAGCCCTCTCCGGTTCCTGCCATCACGATGACGATTTCCACGATTGAACGAGCCTACCAGCTCGCGCGCTCGGGCGAGGTCGCCGACCTGCCCGACCTCAAGCGCCGCCTGACCTCGGAGGGCTGCCGCGCCGTCGACGCGCTGCTGGCGCCCCGGACCTTGAGCGGGCACCTGGCCGCGATCTGCGCGGCCACCTTCAAAGCCACCCGCGGCGAAAGCGCCGACGCGGTGGCGCACGGCGGGCGCTGATGGGCGACCGCACACCCCGGAGCAACATGTCCTTTATCAAGATCGTACGATCGCGCCGCCACACCCTGAGCGCGGCGCTGGTCCGGCCTTCCGTCGAGCCCCGCCCCAAGCGGGATCGACCCATCCTCCACCTCAAGCCGGCCGCCGGCGCGTAGCGACTTCGCGCAGGCTTCCCATCCGGTGTCATCCCGGTTTGGGCGGATGCCCAAGACCGGGACCCAACCCAGGGCCGTGCGCCTGGACGCGCCGCAGGATGCGTCGAGGACGGGGGTACGCCCTGGCATCCGGCGCTTCCGGCGGGTTGGGTCCCGGTCTTCGCCTTGCGGCGAAACCGGGATGACATCGGGGGAAGAGCGGCTGGTGGAGGGGGCGAGCCGGAAGCTCGGCGGATTGGACGGCGGGGGCTGGCGCGGCGCGTGGGGCTCGCCCCCTCCACCCCGCGCTCTACGGCCGGCTTCGCCGACCTCGGCCCGCGGTCCCCCTCCCGCCGCTTCGCGGGGGAGGTGAGGACCATTGGTCGAACGTATGGGCGTTGTGAACGTTCGCCGTGGGTCGAAACCGAATTGAAGTCCCGGGCGGACAGCAGACTTCGCGCACCGGCTCCAAAGGCGGACCGGCGGCAGCGGCGCCACGGGGTGGTTAGCTGACCTTCGAGCCGCCCTTGGAGCCGGAAGCGATCCAGGCGGCTCTTAGTTCTTCATGGCTCTTACTAGCGTCGTCATAGCCAAACTGCGTGCCGCAGCAGGGGCATAGCTCTTGAAACCAGTCCGCTTGCCCATCGCTGAACGGCGGTAGGCTCGCGTCGCGGTGCTGGCACACGGGACAAAGGAAGCCTGCCATGCCGAGATGAGGGCACACCGAGCGCGACGGCGTCAACTTCCGCTATCGTCCCGAGCCGCCCTCTAGGATGCACAGGGCATGGCGTTTCCACTGGCCCACCAGGTCCAGTAAGCAAGAGAGGCCACCGGCAGGAGGGCGTGAGCAATCCCGCGCCGGAGCGTGGGCATGCGGCCAAGGTGAACGGCGTAGAGCACGAGCCAGATTGCAGCCGCGCTTGCTGACACAATTTGAACCCAGGCGGCCTCGGACGAGTACGCAATTGTCTGGAGTCCGTGCGCCTCGGCCGCCCGGCGGCCCTCCATGTAGCAGCCCGGGGTAACTAGGCCTGCGCCTGCCCAGCCCGCCGCAATGGTCAGGACAACCGTCATCCGCCATGGACGCTTGGCCGAGGACGGACGGTCGCTGTCGCTGTCAGCAGGCATGGTTCAAGAGAACATGCTCCGCTGTCGGCCGCCAAGCTGCCCAGCAGTCGTTACCTTACCCCGCCTGCCCCGACACGAACGTTCGCAACGGGTCGAGAACCGACTTGGAGTCGCGAGCGGGGAAGCGGACCTATCGACCGGTTACGCGAGTGCGCGACTTGGCGGCGTTACGAGCTAAAGCCAATCGGACCGTCTTTATGCCCACGGACCTGAACGATGCCGGGCTTGCATTCGCCACATTGGCTGCAAGTGAGCTTCCCGCGCCGGAAGTACTCGTCGCTCAGCACGTCGAGCATACGTGAGAGCGAACTCCTCACCCGAAGTTCGATTGCAAGGCATTCATCGCAGTAAGCTTGATCGACATGCTTCTTTAGAAAGTGAAGCACGCGCTCGATCGTGTTCACCGGGCAACTCCGCCGCCAATTCGCTATCCGATGGCAGACCTTATGCCATCGGGCCCTGACGTCCGCTACGGGTCGAAAGGGGACTTTGCCTACTAGGCTTAAGGCAGCCTCTGCCGCGCACAGAGCGGCGGACGCGTCGGGGCTATCACCTCCCGCCGCTTCGCGGGGGAGGCCGCGAACCGGTTTTGCTCTAGCGCCTTGGCGCTTTGCGCGGCGTGGCGGCGAGCTCGGGGCGCAGGTCGGGCAGCATCGGTGTGCGGCGCAGGCGCACGCCGGTCGCGGCGAAGATCGCGTTGGCCAGGGCCGGCGCGAGGGGCGGGACGCCGGCCTCGCCGAGGCCGCTGGGCGGCTCACGGGACTCGATGAACGTCACGTCGATGCGCCGGGCGGCGCCGTCCATCCGCAGCATCTCGTAGTCGTTGAAGTTCCGCTGCTCGACCTGGCCGTCGCGCACGGTGATCGCCTGGCCCAGCGCCGCCGACAGGGCGTCGTTGACGCCGCCTTCGATCTGGGCGCGCGCTCCGTTCGGGTTGACGATCATGCCGGCGTCGACCGCCACGGTGACCCGGTCGATGCGCAGGCGGCCATCCGCGACCGTCACCTCGACGACCTGGGCGACATAGCTCTCGAACGTGAAGTGCGCCGCAAATCCGCGGCCGCGGCCCGCGGGGAGCGGCCTGCCCCATCCGGACGCCTCGGCCGCCCGTCGGATGACCGCCGCGTAGCGCCGGGTGTCGAAGCTCCGGCGCGGCATCTGGGGCAGGTACATGTAGCTGTAGACGCCGCCGGCCCCGATCATGTCCAGGCGCAGCTCGACGGGATCCCGGTTCGTGGCGACCGCGATCTCGTCAAGGAAGCACTCGATCGCGAAGGCGTTGACCACGTGGCCGGGCGCGCGCCAGGCGCCGCGCGGGGCCGCCGACGGCAGCAGGTGGTATTCGACCTGCATGTTCGGGACGTGGCCGGCCGGGAAGCCGTCGGGATAGTACTCGGTCAGCCGCGGCGCCGGATCGCCGGCGGCGCCCGCCACCCGTGAATGCGTCGCCAGGCGGTGCCGCCAGCCCAGGATGCGGCCGCGTGGGGCCACCACGGCATCGAGGATGTGGCAGGCGCCGGGCCGGTAGAGGTCGTGCTGGAGGTCGTCCTCACGGGTCCAGACGAGCTTGACCGGTCGCCTCACCGCCTTGGCGACGATGGCCGCCTCGGCGACCATGTCCTGGTCGAACTTCCGGCCGAAGCCCCCGCCCATGCGGACGAGCGTGACGTCGATCTGCAGCGGATCGATCCCGGTCACCCTTGCGATGGTGGCCGCGGCGGCGTCGGGCGCCTGGGTCGCGAGGATCGCCCGGGCGCGCCTGCCGTCGGGGTCGACCGAGACGATGGCGTTCGGCGGCTCCAGGCAGGCGTGGGCGACCATTGCGGCCTCGTACCGGGCGCTGACCGTGCGCGACGGCGACGCCGGCAGGCCAGCGAAGTCTCCGTCCTTGCGGACCACGTCGCCGGGAGTCGTCTCCATCCTTGCCCAGGTGTCCGCATAGGCGCGGGCCGAGCTTTCGTCGGCCGCAGCTCCCGGCCCCCTGCTCCAGGTGATCCTGAGCGCATCGCGGGCCTGCATCGCCGCCCAGAAGGACGTGGCCACCACCGCCACCCCGGCCGCCAGGGGCGTGCTCCGCGGCTCCAGAGGCGGCGCCGGCGCGTCGGCGGCAGGGATCGGGACGAGCGCGACGACGCCGGGAAGTCCGAGGCCATGGCCTTCATCCAGGGTGGCGACCTTGCCGCCGAGGTAGGGCGAGCGGGCGACAACGGCGTGGAGCATGCCCGGCATCTCGGCGTCGATCCCGAACAGCGGCTCGCCACGGACGATCCTGTCCGCATCCAGATGGCGCTGCGGTTTGCCGACTATGGAGAACTGGTCCGGAGTCTTGAGGACCATGTCGCCGACGGGTTCGCGGCGCTTGGCCGCCTCGGCGGCGAGCTCGCCGTAGGTGGCGGCGCGGCCGGACGGATGCCGGACGACGCCAGCTCGAGTGGTGAGTTCGTCCGCCGGAACGCGCCAGCGCTCGGCCGCGGCGTCGAGGATCATGCGCCGGGCGCGCGCGCCGGCCTGGCGCAAGGGGATGAACCCTGTCCTGACGCTGTTCGAGCCGCCGGCTGTGCTCTGGCCCGCCCCCAGATACGAGCGCGCCTGCCCGCGCGCGTTGCGCGCCAGATGCAGCGGCATCGCCTGGATCGACACCCGCTCGAACGGCACATCCAGCTCTTCTGCGATGAGCATCGGCAGGGAGGTGGATACGCCCTGGCCCATCTCTCCGACATGACAGCCGATCGTCACCGCGCCGTCCGCGTCTATCCGGACGAAGGGACCGATCTCGCCCACGAAGCGGGCCGCCGCGCGGCCGGCCCGCGGGCGCGCGAACACCAGGAGGGCGCCGGCCCCGGATGCGGCCTTCAGCAGGTCCCGCCGGGACGGGGCGGACGTCGCCGCGCTCATGCGACGCCCTGCTTCATGAGTTCAGCCGCGCGGCGGATCGCGGCGCGGATGCGCGTGTACGTGCCGCACCGGCAGAGGTTGGTGAGCCTGGCGTCGATCTCGTCGTCGGACGGGCTGGGCGTCTCCGCGAGCAGGCTGACGACCGCCATGATCTGGCCGGCCTGGCAGTACCCGCACTGGGCGACATCCTCTTCGATCCAGGCCCGCTGGACGGGGTGAAGCGACGCCTTCCCAGCGAGCCCCTCGATCGTCGTGATCGAGGCCTGGCCGACGGCGCCGACCGGGATGACGCAGGCGCGAACGGCCTGGCCGTCCACATGAACCGTGCAGGCCCCGCACGCGCCGATGCCGCAGCCGTACTTCGATCCCTTGAGGCCGAGCTGCTCCCGCAGCACCCACAGAAGCGGTTGATCGGGTGGCGCGTCGACGGGCCGGGTCTGGCCGTTAATGCGAAGGGCGAACGTCATCGGGGGTCCGGAAATCAGCGACGGAATAGGTCCGTGAAGCTCGGATCCGGTCGGCTCGACAACGCCGGTTTGCACGAATAGCGTTCGCTTTTCGCCAACGCCGCGGAATGCCTTTGATCTCCTCCCGAACCTGGACCTCCCCGCGCTTCATGAGCGTCTACGGGGCGATCGCGCTGGCGACATTTCTGGGGTTCGCAGGGCCGTTCGGCTCGTTCCAGTCCCTGGAGCTTCCCCAGCGCTACGCCTACTGGTTCTTCCTCGTGGCGATCGGCTACGGGCTGGCGATCGCCACCCTGCAGGTCCTCCGTCCCGTGGCGGCGTTCGCGCGCCTGCCGAAGGTCGCCGCGGTCGTGGTCCTGGGGCTGATCTCGACCCTGCCGTACATGTTCGTCGTGGCGTGGACGCTCGATGTGGTGTTCGGGCGCTCGACCCCGCCGGGGCAGATCGTATCGCTCTATCTCTCGGTGGTGTCGGTCCAGCTGGTCATCGCCGGCATTGCGCTATGGCCGTTCCTGGCCTCCGACAGGCCCGCGCCTCCCGCGGACGCCCCGAGCGCCGATCCGTTCTTCGCGCGCGTTCCCGACCGGCTGGGACGCGACCTGTTGGCCCTCGAGGCGCAGGACCATTACCTCATGGTCCACACACGCCGCGGGTCTGCGCTCATCTACATGCGGCTCAGCGAAGCCGTGCAGATCCTGCCCCCGCAGCTCGGCTTCCAGGCGCACAGGCGTTGGTGGGTCGCGCGCAAGGAAGTGGCCGGACTGCGCCGCGACGGTCATCAGACGCTCATCGAGCTGACGAGCGGCCTGACCGTACCGGTCGGCAGGACCTACCTCGCCGCCGTTCGCTCAGGCCTCGAAGCGCACAGCGCCTGAGGGCGCCGGCAGACGCAGCTCCGCGTCGGACGAGTCCGCGCCGCGTCGGTCCGCGACCTCACCCCGCGCTCTACGGCCGGCTTCGCCGACCTCGGCCCGCGGTCCCCCGTCAGCGTCACCACAGGGTGGAAAGAGGGGTAGATGCTTCCCCTCCGTCGCGTTCGGCGCGACCTCCCCCTGAGGGGAGGGCTCGCGCCGGCGTCAATCGTCGAGTTCGGCCAGGTCTTCGGGGCCGGTGACGGTGACGCCGAGGTCGGTGACGAGGCCGGTGCCGAGGGTGTAGACCCAGCCGTGGACGCTGAGCGGCTGGCCGCGCTTCCAGGCGTCCTGCACGAAGACGTCCGAGGCGACGTTGCGCACCTGGCGGATGACGTTCAGCTCGACCAGCCGGTCCCAGCGGGCCTTCTCGTCGGGGAGGGCCTCCAGCTCGTGGCGGTGGCAGTGGTGCACCTCGCGGATCGGGTGCAGCCAGTGGTCCACGAGGCCGCGGCGCTCGCCGTCCACCGCCGCGGCCACGCCGCCGCAGCCGTAGTGGCCGACCACCAGGATGTGCTTCACCTTGATGACGTCGACCGCGAACTGCAGCACCGACAGGTAGTTGGCGTCCTGCGGCGGGGCCAGGTTGGCGACGTTGCGGTGGACGAACAGCTCGCCGGGGTCGAGGCCGACGATCTCGTTGGCCGGCACGCGGCTGTCGGCGCAGCCGATCCACAGGTACTCGGGGGCCTGCTGGCCCTCCAGGCGCTTGAAGAAGCCGGGGTCGACGGCGACCTTGCCGGCCGCCCAGGCCTTGTTCTTGGCCTTCAGGTCTTCGAGGGTCTTGGGCATCAGGCGGACACCTTTGCGGACGGCGGGGCGTCGGGCTGGTTGTTGGGATGGGCGGCCACGAAGGCCGGGTGCTGGGCGGCCCGGTCGGCGGCGCCCACGAGGGCGGGCCAGGGCGAGACGTCCAGCTCGAACCGGCGGGCCGAATAGACCTGGGGCACGAGGCAGCAGTCGGCGATGGTCGGGAAATCTCCGAAGGCGAAGGCCCCGCCGTGGGCGGCGACCAGCGGCTCCAACGCATCGAAGCCGTCGCGGATCCAGCCGTGGATCCACTCGGTGATGGCGGCCTGCTCGACGCCCATCTTGGAGAGCTTGCGGCCGACGCGCGTGTTGTTCAGCGGGTGGATGTCGCAGGCAATGATCCCGGCCATGCGGCGGACCATGGCCCGGTCCAGCGGCGCCTTGGGCAGGATCGGCGGCTGGGGGACCGTCTCCTCCAGCCACTCCAGGATGGCGAGGCTCTGGGCCAGGACGTGGCCGTCGCCGAGATCGAGGGCGGGGGTCAGGCCCTGTGGGTTCACCGCGCGGTAGGCCGGCTCGCGCTGCTGGCCGGCGATCAGGTCGACGGGAGCGTAGTCGTAAGGCGCGCCCTTGAGCTGAAGCCCGATGCGCACGCGATAGGGCGCGCCAGCCCGCCAGGCGGAATGCAGGGTCCAGGTCATGGTCAGGCCACCGTGAACGAGAGCGCGCCCACCCCCTCGACCTCGCCCTCGACGCGGTCGCCCTTCACGAGCGGGCCGACGCCCTCGGGGGTGCCGGTGTAGATCAGGTCGCCGGGCGCCAGGGCCCACAGCTTCGAGGCCTCGGCGACGATCTCGGGGACGTTCCAGATCATGTCAGCGACGGTGGCGTCCTGGCGCACCTGGCCGTTGACGGAGAGGGCGATGCGCCCCTCAGGCGGCGCGCCCGTCCAGGGCCGGATGGCCGAGATCGGGGCGGAATCGTCGAAGCCCTTGGAGGCGTCCCAGGGGTGACCCTTGTCCTTGGCCGCGTTCTGCAGGTCGCGCCGGGTCAGGTCGACGCCGACGGCGTAGCCGTAGACGAGGCCGAGGGCGTCCTCGACCGGCACGTCGCGGCCGGCGCCGCCGATGGCCACCACCAGCTCGATCTCGTGGTGCAGGTTGGCCGTGCGCGGCGGATAGGCCGGGTCGCGGCCGGGCGGGACGACGGCGTCGGCGGGCTTGGCGAAGAAGAACGGCGGATCGCGGTCGTCGCCCCCCATCTCGCGCCGGTGGGCGGCGTAGTTGCGCCCGACACAGAGGATGCGGCGGACCGGGAAGCCCCCGGCCTGCCCCTCGACGGGCACCACGGGGACGGGCGGCGGGGGAAGCGCGTACTCGGCCATGCGCGCTGATAGGCCGATGGGCGGGGGAAGGAAAGGTTACGTTGGGGAACGGAGGTGGGCGGCGGCGCCGCGCCCAGGACGAACCCGGTGGGGAAGGCTTTCGGGTCCTAGCGCACGAAAACGCTCTTCATCAGCGGCTCCCGCAGGCGTCGCGCGGCGTCGGCAAAGTCCGTGACTTCGGAGAACGCGAGCGTCGGATCGACCCGTCCGTCCGCCACGAACGCCAGGGCGTCGGTGATGTGCGGCTGGCCCTTGCCCCGGCCGGTGTGGAAGTGGATGCCCTTGGCGTACATCTCCCGCATGG
The DNA here is from genome assembly GCA_046725615.1 of Pseudomonadota bacterium. Lineage (GTDB taxonomy): Bacteria > Pseudomonadota > Alphaproteobacteria > Caulobacterales > Caulobacteraceae > Phenylobacterium. Next base: position 1,258 of record JBKOYY010000003.1, on the reverse strand, counting down.
GAATGCTGATGTCGTGCCAGTGCGTGCCGACCGACGAGCAGACGCCCTCGGCCTCTGTCGACGAGATGGCGCAGCGCAGCCCGGCCTCCGTGCCGCTGGCGTCCACGGTGACGGCGAAGCTGCGGTCCATCCGGCGCGGCGCCGGTCCCTCGCGAACGGTCGCGCCATAGCGTTGGGCGCGCGCCAGCCGGTCGGCGTCGGCATCGACATAGACGACCTCGCGGGCGCCGGCCGCGACCGCAAAGGCCACGGCGTAGAGGCCCACCGATCCGACCCCGCCCATCACGAGGACGTCGCCGCCGCCGCTGGCGATCAGGTGCGGAACGGTGAGTTCGTAGCCGAACGGCAGGTTGTCGCTGGCGCTGGCGCAGGCCACCGGGTCCAGGCCCGCCGGCAGCGGCGTCAGCATTTCGCCCGCGTGGGGGACGTAGACGAGGTCGGAGAAGAAGCTGCCGTGGTCGCCGGCGATGTCCATGCCGAACATCGCGCCCGGCGGGAACGTCTCGCAGGTGTTGGGCAGGCGTCGCCGACAGCGGGGGCAGGCGCCGCAGGAGACGTGCCAGGGCACCACGACCAGCTGGCCCAACGAGAGCCCGTGCGCCTGGGCGCCCAGTTCCACCACCTCGGCGACGCATTCGTGTCCCAGGGCGATCGGGCCCTGGAACGGGGTCGTGCCGCGAAGGATCATCACGTCGAGGTCGCAGGTGGTGGCGACCCGGGGGCGCACCAGCGCCCCGTGCGGCGCCTGCAGCGTCGGCCGCGGGGCCGGCCGCCAGGCCACCTGGCCCGGCGCGTCGTACCAGAGGCGGTCCATGCGAGGGGCGCTCATGGCCGGACCCCTGCGACAGCGCGTCGGACCTGGATCTCCAGGCCCTTGCGGTCGGCCTGGATCCAGTACTCCACGATCCGGCCGTCGCGGACCCGGTAGACCGCGGAGGCGATGTCGGTGACCGGCGCGCCGGTGGGCGTCTCCCCCTCCAGCGAGGCGAGGTGGCGGCCCCGCTGGACCCAGCGCACATAGACCTTGTCGCCATCGACCAGGGTCTCGACGATTTCCAGCTCGAAGGCGCCGAACAGATCCAGGAAATCCCGGACGTGGCGGGCGTAGTCCTGCGGCGTGCGGACCACGTCCGGCTGCGTCTCGGACGCCACCTGATGGGCGACCACCTGGGGGGCCATGAAGAGGTCTGCGCGCTCGGGGTGGGCCCCCGAGCGCACTTCCCGGAAGAAGCTGCGGACCACGGATTCGGGCGTCGCT
>JBKOYY010000089.1:0-29162 GCA_046725615.1 Pseudomonadota bacterium | reverse complement strand
GTTGACGGGGTTGTCGTCCGCGACGAGGACGCGCACCGCCTGCAGATCCGCCAGCGGAGCGTCGTCCTGCACGGGCGCCGGCGCCTCGCATCGCGGCGCGTCGATCTCGAAGCGGAACGTCGATCCGGAGCCGGGCTGACTTGTGACCCCGATCTCGCCGCCCATGGCCTCGACGAGGCCGCGACAGATCGCCAGGCCCAGGCCCGTGCCGCCATGGCGCCGCGCGGTCGAGCCCTCGACCTGGGAGAACCGCTGAAACAGCCGCGCCTGCTGCGCTTCGTCCATCCCCGGCCCCGAGTCGCGGACCGTGACCTCCAGGCGCTCACGGTTCTCATCATAGGCTGCGATGACCGTGACCCCGCCCGTTTCGGTGAACTTGACGGCGTTGCCGATCAGGTTGAGCAGCACCTGCTGGAGGCGGTCGCTGTCGACCTCGGCGTAGCCCAGGTCGCGGGCCTGCAGGTCGAGGGTGATCCCCTTGGCCGCCGCCTGCGGCTCGAACAGGGCCAAGGACTCCGACAGCGTCTCGCCGAGAGGGACCGGCCGTGGCCGGATCGGCATCTGCCCCGCCTCGATCTTCGAGAAATCGAGGATGTCGTTGACGATCGCAAGCAGCGACTGGCCGGCGGCCGAGATGCGCGCGACCTGGTGCTCGGCCTCCGGCGAAAGGTCGGTGCGAGACCTGAGCAAGGACGTGAAGCCGAGAATGGCGGTGAGCGGCGTGCGGATCTCGTGGCTCATGTTGGCCATGAAGTCCGCCTTCACCCGAGCCGCATCCTCGGCGGCGTCGCGGGCGTCGATCAGCTCGGCTTCGAGCGCCTTGCGGCGGGAAATGTCCCGGAACGTGTACACCACCTCGCGGACGGCGCCCTCTGCATCGTGGACGGGGCGCGGATTGCCCTCCATCCAGAGCCAGCCGCCGTCCTTCCGGCGAATGCGCTGTTCGCGGCGGCGGCTCGGGTCGATCTGGCCGCGGGCGTGGTCTCCGGCGCGATCCAGGGCGTCGGCCAGATCGTCGGGGTGGACGAAATCAGAGATCGGCCTGCCGATGATCTCGCTGGGGGCGAAGCCGAGTTGCCGGCTCGAGTCGGACGCGTAGGTGATCAGCCCGCCCGCAATGGTGACCACCAGATCGGGGATGGCGTCGGCGAGCTCGCGATAGCGCGCCTCGCTCGCGGTGAGCTCGCGCTCGGTCTCCATCTGCGCCGTGATGTCCCGAAGGACGTTGGTCATCGATTCGGGCGAACCGGCGCTGTCGCGTGCGATGCTCGGGTTCCCCTCGACCCACTCCCACGACCCGTCACGGCGGCGAAGGCGGAAGCGCAGGCCCTCGCCGGGCGGGATCGGGCGGTCTGCGAACAGCGCATCCCGCAAGGCGACGACAGCGGGGAGGTCGTCGGGGTGAATGAACGCATTGGCGCCCTGGCCGATCATCTCCTCGGGCGCGTAGCCGAGGCGGCGGACGCTGGGCGTGACCCAGCTGATGCGCCCGTCGGATTGGAGCCGGACCACGATATCCGCCGAGGTCTCGACGAGATGGCGAAGCTCCTGCTCCGCGTTCCGGGCGCGTTGGTTAGCGCGGCGGAGATCGGCGACGACAGCCGCGACCCCCAGCGAGCAGAAGGTCGCCGTCGCCAGGAAGACCTGCAGCGGCAGCAAGGCTTCGGCCGGATGCGGGATGTGCCGCGCCGCTCCCAGGCCAAGTACGGCCGCTCCCACCGAGGCGGCCGCGGTTCCCAGCAGGACGACGGCCGTCGCCGCGGCGCTGAGCTGGAAGGCGCAGAACAGCAGCGGCGGAAAGATGAGGACGTACAGCGGTATCCCCTGGGCGAGGAACGCCGCTGCGAAGCCGGCGGACAATGCGGCGGCGCACAGCGCGCCGCGGCGGCTGGCGAACTCGGCGACCACGTCCCGCCATGCGCGCGCGCGCATGGCCAGCAGCGCGGGCGAGACGATCAGAAGTCCGAGGCAGTCAGCCGCGAACCAGCGTCCGAAGGTCAGGGCGAAGGGTGCGTCCCCTCCGATGGAGAGGGTTCCGGCGGCCAGCAGCCCGGAGATCAGCACCGCACCTGCGGTCGCGGCGGCGAAGGCCATGAGGTGATGGGGCAGGCGCGGGTCGAGACGCTCGCCGGCGAACCTGCGGCAGATCCAGGCGCACAGAAGCGCTTCGACCTGATTGTACCCCGACAAGGCCAGCGCCAGGAGCGGCGTGTCGCCGAGCGCCAGGTTGGCGACCATGCAACCCACGTAGCCGGCGAGGGCGCTCCACGCCCAGGCCCGTGGCGGCGATCTTAGAAGCGCGACGAGGACGATCGCGTTGGCGGGCCATAGCGCCGCGATGCGCTCGGTCTCGCGGGTCAGGAGGATGCTGGCGCTGGCGAGGATCGCGACGGCGCAGGCGAGGCCGAGCCATCGCGCCGCGACGCGCGCCAGGCGGTCAGGCGATCGCAGGCTTGGGCCACTCGGCCTCATGTTTCCTCCGTTTCCGAGACTCAGTGTTCGGCAGAGGCTTCAGCTTCGTTAATGCTAACGTACCACCCCCGACCTCCGAGGGCGCGCCTGCAGCGTCAGCTTGCCCTGAGGGCGCTCCAGTCGGCGCTCGTCAGCGCCGCGGTCAGATGCTCCACATCGTCCTTCAGTCGGGCGAAGCCCGAGGTGGGCGTCAGCTTGGCCTCGTCGAGATAGAGGCCCCGGTTGATCTCGATCTGCAGGGCGTGAGCCCGGCGCTGGGGCTGGCCATAGTGCTCGGTGGTATAGCCGCCGGCGTAGGGGGTGTTGCGGGTCACGCGGTAACCCAGATCCTCCAGCTCGCGCTCGACCCGGGTGGGCAGCACCCCAGCGCAGGCGGCGCCGAAACGGTCGCCGAGGACGATGTCGCAGGGCCGGTCGCGCCCCGCCGCCTTCGCTGCGGCGGCCGGCATGGAATGCCAGTCCACGAGGATGGCGAAGCCGTGGGCGGCCTGGGCCTCCTCTATCAGGCCCCTTAAGGCGAGGTGATAAGGGCGGTGGGCGTCCTCGATCCGCTTGCGCGCCTCGGCGAACGTCAGCTTGCGGCGATAGATCTCCTGTCCTTCGGAAACCACGCGCGCGATCGCGCCCAGCCCCGCGGCCACGCGCGCGGTGCGCGCCCGCGCGAAGGCCGGCAGCTCGTCGGCGAACATCGAGGCGTCCAGCTCGAACGGTTCGCGGTTCAGGTCGATGTAGGCGCGCGCGTAGCGGGCGGTGATCACGGTCACCCCGTGGCCCACGGCAGCGGCGATCAGGTCGTCGACGAAGGCGTCCTCGGACCGGCGGATACTGAGGGCGTCGAGCGCTGCCGCCGACATCATGTCTTCCGGATAGTGCCGCCCGGAGTGGGGCGAGGCGAACACGAAGGGGGTCGGCGGCGCGCCCTCGGGGCCGGCTCGCCGGAGGTCGAACGCGGCCGCGTGGGCGGCGGCTCCGTTCCGGGGGTCGATCGCGTTCATCGCGCGCATACAACGCGCGCCGGCCCCCACCGTCAAACCGGCGCCCAGCGTCAAAGCGCTTCATTACGTGTTTACTCGAACAAGGCTAATGTGGGGTTTCAACCTGAAGTCCTGTGACCCGATGTCCCGCATCCTGCTCGCCGAAGACGACGATTCCCTCCGCGGCTTCCTGGCCCGCGCCCTGGAAAGGGCCGGCCATGACGTCACGGCCTGCGCCGACGGGGAGGAGGCGGTGGCCTACCTCGACGAGCCGTGGGACCTGCTGCTCACCGACATCGTCATGCCCGGCCTGGATGGGATCGAGGTGGCGCGCCAGGCGGCCGCCAAGCATCCGGGTCTGCGGATCATGTTCATCACCGGCTTCGCCGCCGTGGCGCTTGCCGCGGGGGAGAAGGCGCCGGCCGGCTCCAAGGTGCTGAGCAAGCCCATCCACCTGCGCGAGATCGTCTCCGAGGTGGAACGGATGATCGCGGCCTGAAGACCTGTTGCTAATCGCAAGGCGCGCCGGTATATCCGCCGCCTTCCCGAGCGCCATCCGGCGTTTTCGCTCAGGCGGACGCGTAGCTCAGCGGGAGAGCACTACGTTGACATCGTAGGGGTCGCTGGTTCAATCCCAGCCGCGTCCACCATCCTTTCTCTCCGAAAATCAAGAGATTGGCAGCGCTCGCGCTGTCGGCGCGCCCTGTTTGCTGCGGTATGGGAGCGGTGCAGGCCCCGGCCCCCAGGGGGGTGCGGGCCGGGGCCTTGGGCCGCGGCTGTGGGGTGCGCGCCGGCGGCATGGCCAAGGTCATGGCTGAGACGGTGACGTCTGTAAGCTCCGCAAAGTGACGCAGCCTGCGGCTGCAGGAGGGGGCGACACGTCGCGGCCGGTTGTCGCAGAACGTCGGCGTCTTCAACGGCCGTGGGCGCGGGCTTAGAAAAACGTGCCCCGTCAAGCAGGTGAACCCCATCGACAAGGGACGATTGTGCCGTCTAGAAGCCCATCCGGCGCGCGGGGCTTGCCCTGCCGCCTCAGGTTTGGATGGACGACCATGACGATGCGACCGCCGGAACGGCAAGGCCTCTACGATCCCCGGAACGAGCACGATGCGTGCGGCGTGGGCTTCGTCGCCAATATCAAAGGCCGCAAATCGCACGAGGTGGTCCAGGCCGGCCTCGAGATCCTGGTCAACATCGACCACCGGGGCGCCGTGGGCGCAGATCCGCTGGTGGGCGATGGCGCCGGCTGCCTGATCCAGATTCCGGACCGGCTGTACCGCGACTGGGCGAAGGAGGCGGGCGTCGACCTGCCGCCGGCCGGCGAGTACGCCGTGGCCATGTGCTTCCTGCCGCAGGACGCGCTCGCGCGCGCGGCGGCGATGGAGCAGTTCGAACACTTCCTGAAGGTCGAGAAGCAGCCCCTGCTCGGCTGGCGCGACGTGCCGGTTGACACGACCGGGCTGGGCGAGGCGGTGCTGGCGTCGATGCCGATGATCCGCCAGGCCTTCGTCGGCCGCGGGCCCAACGTGAAGGACCAGGACGCCCACGAACGCAAGCTGCTGGCCGTCCGCAAGCAGTTCCAGAACCCGTTGGCCGACCTCGCCGCCAAGCGTGGCATCCCCGAGATCACCCAGGTCTACCTGCCGTCGTTCTCGACCCGGACGGTGGTCTACAAGGGCCTGCTGCTCGCCCACCAGGTTGGCAGCTTCTACAGGGACCTGCAGGACGAGCGCTGCGAGAGCGCGCTGTCGATGGTCCACCAGCGGTTCTCGACCAACACCTTCCCGTCCTGGAAGCTGGCGCACCCCTATCGCTTCATCGCCCACAACGGCGAGATCAACACCGTCCGCGGCAACGTGAACTGGATGAACGCCCGCCGGCGCACGCTGGAGAGCGAGCTGTTGGGGCCCGACCTCAACAAGATGTGGCCGCTGATCCCGCACGGCCAGTCGGACACCGCCTGCCTCGACAACGCGCTGGAACTCCTGGTGGCCGGCGGCATCCCGCTGGTCCAGGCGATGATGATGCTGATCCCGGAGGCGTGGGCCGGCAATCCGCTGATGGATGCCGAGCGGAAGGCCTTCTACGAGTACCACGCCGCCCTGATGGAGCCGTGGGACGGCCCGGCCGCCGTCGCCTTCACCGACGGCCGCCAGATCGGCGCCACGCTCGACCGCAACGGCCTGCGTCCGGCCCGCTTTGTCATCACCGACCAGGACCATGTGATCATGGCCTCGGAAGTCGGCGTGCTGCACGTGCCCGAGGAGCGGATCGTCCGCAAGTGGCGCCTCCAGCCTGGCAAGATGCTACTCATCGATATGGAAGAGGGCCGCATCATCGAGGACGAGGAGATCAAGACGACCCTCGCCAAGGCCGCGCCGTATCAACAGTGGCTGGCCGACACCCAGTTCAAGCTGGAGGAACTGTCGCTGGACGGCGTCGCCGCCGAGCCGCAGCCGAACGATCCTGAGACCCTGCTCGATCGCCAGCAGGCCTTTGGCTACACCCAGGAAGACGTGCAGTTCTTCCTGGAGCCGATGGCGCGCGACGGGGACGACCCGATCGGCTCCATGGGGCACGACACGCCGATCGCGGTGCTCTCGTCGCGCTCCAAGCTGCTGTACGAGTACTTCAAGCAGAACTTCGCCCAGGTCACCAACCCGCCCATCGACCCGATCCGTGAGGAGCTGGTCATGAGTCTGGTGTCGATGATCGGCCCGCGGCCGAACCTGCTGGGCCGCCAGGCGGGCACCCACAAGCGCCTCGAAGTCGCCCAGCCGATCCTCACCGACGAGGACCTGGCGAAGATCCGGGCGGTAAACGAGCTGCTGGACGGCGCCTTCCGCACCGCGACCATCGACATCACCTGGCCGGCCGAAGAGGGCGCGGCGGGGCTGGAAGCCGCCGTGGAGCGCGTCTGCCGCGAGGCGACCGAGCATGTGCTGGCCGACATGAACATCCTGATCCTTTCGGACCGGGCGGTGTCGGCGGACCGCATCCCGATACCGGCGGCGCTGGCCACCGCAGCGGTGCACCACCACCTGATCCGCCAGGGCCTGCGGATGCAGACCGGTCTGGTCATCGAGACGGGCGAAGCGCGCGAGGTGCACCACTTCTGCGTCCTCGCCGGATACGGCGCCGAGGCGGTGAACCCCTACCTGGCGTTCCAGACCCTGGAGCAGATCCGGGTCCGAAACGGCCTCGCGCTGTCGGCCTACGAGGTGCGCAAGAACTACATCAAGGCCGTCGGCAAGGGCATCATGAAGGTGATGTCCAAGATGGGCATCTCGACCTACCAGTCGTACTGCGGCGCGCAGATCTTCGACGCGGTGGGCCTGTCGTCGTCGCTCATCGAGCGCTACTTCACGGGCACCGCGACCACCATCGAGGGTGTCGGCCTGGCCGAGGTGGCCGAGGAGACGGTGCGCCGCCACCGGGACGCCTTCGGCGACAGCCCGATCTACAAGTCCATGCTGGACGTGGGCGGCCAATACGCCTGGCGCCTGCGCGGTGAGGCGCACGCCTGGACGCCCGAGACGATCTCCAAGCTGCAGCACGCCGTCCGCGGCAACCTGCCGGACGAGTACAAGACCTTCGCCAAGGGCATCAACGAGCAGAGCGAGCGCCTGCTCACCCTGCGCGGCCTGATGCGCTTCAAGCTGGCCGACAAGGCGATCCCGCTGGACGAGGTCGAGCCCGCCGCCGAGATCGTTAAGCGGTTCGCCACCGGGGCCATGTCGTTCGGCTCGATCAGCCGCGAAGCCCACACCACGCTGGCGATCGCCATGAACCGCATCGGCGGGCGCTCGAACACCGGTGAGGGCGGCGAGGAGCCCGACCGCTTCAAGCCGTTGCCCAACGGAGATTCCCTGCGCTCGGCCATCAAGCAGGTGGCGTCGGGCCGGTTCGGCGTCACGACCGAGTACCTGGTCAACGCCGACGACATCCAGATCAAGATGGCCCAGGGCGCCAAGCCCGGCGAGGGCGGACAGCTGCCCGGGCACAAGGTCGACAAGAACATCGCCAAGGTCCGGCATTCGACGCCGGGCGTGGGCCTGATCAGCCCGCCGCCGCACCACGACATCTACTCGATCGAGGACCTGGCCCAGCTCATCCACGACCTGAAGAACGCCAACTCCCGCGCCCGCATCTCGGTGAAGCTGGTGTCGGAAGTGGGTGTCGGCACGGTCGCGGCGGGTGTCGCCAAGGCGCGCGCCGACCATGTGACGATCTCGGGCTTCGAGGGCGGCACGGGCGCGAGCCCGCTGACCTCGCTGACCCATGCGGGCTCCCCTTGGGAGATCGGCCTTGCCGAGACCCAGCAGACCCTGCTGCTGAACGGCCTGCGCAGCCGCATCGCGGTGCAGGTGGACGGCGGCTTGCGTACGGGTCGCGACGTGGCCATCGGGGCGCTGCTGGGGGCCGACGAGTTCGGCTTCGCCACGGCGCCGCTGATCGCCGCCGGCTGCATCATGATGCGCAAGTGCCACCTGAACACCTGCCCGGTGGGCGTGGCGACCCAGGACCCGGTGCTGCGCGCGCGCTTCACCGGCCAGCCCGAGCACGTGATCAACTACTTCTTCTTCGTGGCCGAAGAGCTGCGCGAGATCATGGCCCAGATGGGCTTCCGCACGCTCAACGAGATGATCGGCCGGGTCGACCGGCTCGACATGCGCGAGGCGGTGGACCACTGGAAGGCGCAGGGCGTGGACCTGTCCAAGCTGCTCTACGCCGCGCCGGCCGAAGGCAAGACGCTGTTCAACACCGAGACCCAGGACCACGGCCTGGATAAGGCGCTGGACCACACCTTCATCGCCGACGCCAAGGCGGCGCTGGAGAAGGGCGAGCCGGTCCGCGGCGAATACGCGATCCGGAACGTGAACCGCACCGTCGGCGCCATGCTCTCGGGAGAGGTGGCCAAGCGCTACGGCCACGCCGGCCTGCCCGAGGACACCATCGCCCTGACGCTGCGCGGCACGGCTGGGCAGAGCTTCGGCGCGTTCCTGGCCCGCGGCGTCAGCCTCACCCTGGTGGGCGACGCCAACGACTATGTGGGCAAGGGCCTGTCGGGCGGCCGCGTCGTCGTGCGCCAGCCGGCGGAATCCAGCCGGGATCCGACCCGCAACATCGTCGTCGGCAACACGGTGCTCTACGGCGCCATCGCCGGCGAGGCCTACTTCGAGGGCGTAGCGGGCGAGCGGTTCGCGGTGCGTAACTCGGGCGCTGTGGCAGTGGTCGAAGGCGTGGGCGACCACGGCTGCGAATACATGACTGGCGGTGTGGTGGTCGTGCTGGGTGACACTGGCCGCAACTTCGCCGCGGGCATGAGTGGCGGCGTGGCCTACGTCTACGATCCGCGCAAGCGCTTCGACCCGCTCTGCAACAAGGCCATGGTCGACCTGGAGCCCGTCGCACCGGGGGCCGGGGCGGGGGACGAAGCCCTGCGGCCCAGCCAGCGCTCGGTTTCGGTGGAGAACGCCGGAATGGGCGACCTGCTCGGGCACGACGCCGAGCGCCTGCGGATCCTGATCGAGCGGCACCACCTGCACACCGGCAGCCGCCGCGCCGCCGAAATCCTGGAGAACTGGGAGCAGGTCCTGCCGTCGTTCGTGAAGGTGATGCCGAAGGACTTCCGCCGGGCGCTCACCGACATGGCCAAGGAACGCGCCGCGGCTGCCGCCGTGGCGGCCGAATAATCCAGATTGCTGGGGTAGATTGATATGGGCAAGCCGACCGGCTTTCTGGAAATCGAGCGCCACGACCGCGGCTATGCGCCGGTCGCCGAGCGCCTGAAGCACTGGAACGAGTTCGTCATCCCGCTGCCGGCCGACGAACTGCGCCAGCAGGCGTCGCGCTGCATGAGCTGCGGGATACCGTTCTGTCACCAGGGCTGTCCGGTGAACAACCAGATCCCGGACTTCAATGAGCTGGTCTACCGCGACCAGTGGAAGGCGGCGCTGGACAACCTGCAGTCCACCAACAACTTCCCGGAATTCACGGGCCGCATCTGCCCCGCCCCGTGCGAGGCGTCATGCACGCTGAACATCCCGGACACCCCGGTCACCATCAAGTCGATCGAGTGCCAGATCATCGACCGCGGCTGGCAAGAGGGCTGGATCAAGCCGGAGCCGTCGCCGCGCGGCACCGGCAAGCGGGTCGGTATCGTCGGCTCCGGCCCGGCGGGCCTGGCCTGCGCCCAGCAGCTCGCCCGGGCCGGCCACGCGACGACCGTGTTCGAGAAGTCCGACCGGGTCGGCGGCCTGCTGCGCTACGGCATCCCCGACTTCAAGATGGAGAAGCACCTCATCGACCGGCGCGTCCGGCAGATGGAGGGCGAAGGGGTGATCTTCCGCACCAACTTCGAGGTCGGCGACATGGTCAGCGTCCAGCGCCTGCTGGACGACTACGACGTGTTGGTCATGGCCTGCGGCGCCGAGGATCCCCGCGACCTGCCCGTCCCCGGCCGCGAGCTGGCGGGCGTGCACTTCGCCATGGAGTTCCTCACTCAGCAGAACAAGCGCAACGCCGGCGATCCGGAATCCATCGCCGCGCCCGACGGCACGATCAACGCCCAGGGCAAGCACGTGGTGGTCATCGGCGGCGGCGACACCGGCTCGGACTGCATCGGCACCTCGAACCGGCACGGCGCGGCCTCGGTGACCCAGCTCGAGATCATGCCGATGCCGCCGGAGCGCGAGAACAAGGCCCTCACCTGGCCGGATTGGCCGCTGAAGCTGCGGACCTCCTCGTCGCACCAGGAAGGCGCGGAGCGCGAGTTCGCGGTCGCCACCAAGCGGTTCATCGGCCAGGACGGCCGCGTCACCGCCATCGAGTGCGTGCGGCTGGAGTGGGTGGCCGGCGCCGACGGCCGGATGCAGATGCGCGAGATCGCCGGCTCCGAGTTCGAGCTGAAGGCCGACCTCGTATTCCTGGCCATGGGCTTCGTCGGGCCGCGCAAGACCGGCGTGGTCGAGCAGAGCGGCGTCGATCTCGACGCGCGTGGCAACGTGCTTGCCGACACCAACGACTACAGGACCTCCCAGCCCAACGTCTTCGCCTGCGGCGACGCCCGCCGCGGCCAGTCGCTAGTGGTGTGGGCGATCCGCGAGGGGCGCCAATGCGCCCGGGCGGTGGACGCCTTCCTGATGGGTACGTCCAACCTGCCGCGCTGAGGCGTTCAGGCGGGGGCTTCGGCCTCCGCCAGCTCAGCCTTCAGCCAGCGCCGGAAACGGGCGACCTTGCCCGTTCGCGCCTCGCCGTGCCGGTTGACCAGCCAGTAGCTGAGCTTCGATCGCACGGTCTCCGCGCACGGCGCCTCCAGCCGCCCGGTGCGCAGATGCGGCGTGGCCAGGGCGAGCGGCGCGAGGGCGACGCCTGCGCCCTCCAGCGCCGCCTGCATGGCGTCGTTCAGGCTGTCGCACCACAGCTCGCGCCCGGGCGCGCCGTCGACGCCGGCGCGGGCGAACCAGGCGTCCCAACCCTTCGGATCCAGCCGCAGCCGCAGTCGGGTGACTCCCGGCCACCCCTCACGCCGCAGGACCGTGGCGAGGGCAGGCGTGCAGACGGGACCCGCGACGAGGGGCAGGATCCGCTCGGCGTCGACATCGGCGGGTCGCTCGGCGCTCAGCCGCACGGCGACGTCCGCGCCCGAAGCCTCGAGGTCGACCACGGTCGCGGAAGCCTCCAACTGCAGTTCCAGGCCTGGATTGGCGGACTCGAACGCCTGGATCCGCCGGGTCAGGAAGGCGTTCGCGAAGGCCGGAGCCGCGGTGACCTTCAGAATGGACGGATCGCGGGCCTGCCGCAGCGCAGCGGCGCCACGCTGCAATTCCAGGAATGCCCGCGCCACGCTGGCCTGAAGGGCCCGGCCCGCCTCGGTCAGCTCGACCCGCCGATGGCCGCGAACGAAGAGGGCGACGCCGTAGAAAGTCTCCAGCGAGCGGATCCGGTGGCTGATCGCCGACGGCGTCAGGTGGAGCGAGCGCGCGGCGGCCTGGAAAGACCCCAGCCGCGCCGCGGCCTCGAAGGCGCGGAACTGTTCGAGCGGCGGCAGGGGGTGGGGCGTGACCATGGCGGCTTTCGAGTGAACTGAGTTCACCTTAGCCGCAGCGGTTTCGTTTGTCGTCCGGCGCGCCAAGCGGCACCAACGGGCCATGACCGAGACGCCCCGACGCCCCCTTGTTCCCTTCGCCGACCACGCCCGCGTCGAGCGGCTGGACGCCTGCCGCACCCGGCTGCCCGACGCGCCCGAACTCACGAACCACATCGGCAGCGTCCACGCCGGCGCCCTGTTCACCCTGGCCGAGACCGCCTCGGGCGGGGCGATGATGGCCAGCTTCGGTCAGGCCGTCGGCGAGGGCGTCCGCCCCCTCGTGCGCAAGTCCGAGATCCGCTACCTGCGGGTGGCGCGCGGCGAGATCATCGCAACGGCGCGTATCGTCGAGCCTGCAGCGGCGATCGCGGACCGGCTTGCGGCGGACGGGCGGACCGATTTCGAGGTGGCGGTCGTGCTGACCGACGCCGACGGCCAGGTCGTCGCCGAGATGGACGTCACCTGGAATCTCGCCCGGCCGCGCCAGCCCGCCGCCGCCTGATCAGCCCTCGGCCAGCCGCTTCGGCGGCAGCGGGATGAAGGCGCTGGTGCGTCGGACATAGTCCTCGTACTCGGGCTTCGAGCGCTTGAGCCGGCGTTCCAGCAGCGCCGCGCCGCTGAACTGGATCAGCAGCCAGGTCAGCACAGCCGGCCCGACGATCGCGAACAGGCCCGGCTTCGTCTCGGCGGCGATAGCGTAGAGGCCCCACCAGACACAGAGGTCCCCGAAGTAGTTGGGGTGGCGGGTGTAGCGCCACAGGCCGCGGTCCATGACCTTCCCGTGATTGGCCGGGTCGGCCTTGAAGCGCGCGAGCTGCCAGTCGCCGATGCTCTCGAACAGGATTCCGACGATGGCGAGGCCGGCGCCCGCGAAGGCGAGCGCGCCGAGCTCGGCCGGCTCGGGCGACACCTGGCCCAGCTGCACCGGCAGCGAGACGACCCACAGCAACACGCCCTGCAGCAGGAACACGTTGGTCAGGGTCATCAGGTGCGGGTTGCCCTTCGCCTTGGCGACCATAGAGACGTAGCGCTTGTCGGGCCCGTCGCGACGCCAGCGCCAGAGCAGATAGCTGGCCAGGCGCAGGCCCCACACGACCGCCAACGAGACGATCAGCAGCTTCCGAGGCTCCGCCCCGCCGCCGAACAGGTAGGAGGAGACCGCCATGAGCGCGAGGCCCGCCGCCCAGCAGGCGTCGATGAAGCTCACGTCCTTGAGCGGAATGCTGATCAGCCAGAACACCAGCATGGCGGCGATCACCACGCAGAAGTTGGCGCCCAGCAACGGCAGGATCTCGGTCATGGCCCCCTCGCGATCCCGGTCGTCGCGCGCCAGGAGTCAGTTTGATTATGCAACGAAGGCAGCGTAGGGTCTCGACAGTTGCCGAGTCAATCGGACCCCGCCCAACGATGCCGCACCGGAGATCATGCGCGAGCCCAGGTTCATCCGTACCTGTTCGATCTGGCGGGCGTTGGAGGTCGTAGGCGACACCTCGACCCTGCTGATCCTCGAGGCGAGCTGGATCGGCGCGCGGCGGTTCGACGACTTCCGCGCGCGGACCGGTCTTCTGAATGCGCTGCTCAGCGATCGCCTGAAGCGGCTGGTGGCCGCCGGCATCTTCCGGAAGGTCGCCTATTCGGAGACCCCGCCGCGGTTCGAGTATCGCCTGACCGAGAAGGGCCAGGACCTCTACTGGACGGCATTGATGCTGCGTCGCTGGGAGCGCCGGTGGGCGCCGCGCGAGGGCAAGCTGGACATCCTGCTGCGCCATACGACCTGCGGCCAGGTCTTCGAGCCTGTGCCGACGTGCCTGGCGTGTGGCGAGGAGATCACCGCCCGCGATGTGGACTGGACCGAGGGACCGGGCGTGGGATGGATGGCGGCTCGCTACAGCCGCCGCCGACAGCAGCGCGCCGCCGCGGCCGAACGCGACGGCGAGACGGCGCTGATGGACGAGGCTGCGCAGATCACGGGCGACCGTTGGGCGAGCCTGGTGCTGCGCTCGATCTTCACGGGCGTGCGCCGGTTCGACGAGATCCGCCGCGACACCGCCATGGCCAGCAACATCCTGTCGGAGCGGCTGTCGTGGCTGGCCGGCAAGGGGGTCATCCGGGCCGAGGCCTATTCCACCAGCCCGCTCCGCTACGAATACCGGCTGACCGAGAAGGGGATCGACTACTACCCGATCCTCTTGATGCTGCTGCAGTGGGGCGACCGCTACTACGTCTCTCCCGAAGGTCCGCCGCTGCTGCTGCGCCACGGGCCCGACGGCCACCACCTGCAGCCTGCCGTCACCTGCTCATGCTGCAAGGCGCCCGTGCGCCCGCAGGATGTCACCTTCGAAGTCGTCGAGGCGGCGCCCGTCCGCCATGACGTCGCCTCCTGACCCGAACCCCGCGGAGGAACGGACCCCGATGCCCACCACGCTCGTCAACCGGATCAGGCACACCCTGACCCCCAACAACCACCCCTACATGAACGGGGCCTGGACCCCGAACTTCGACGAGTACGACGCTACCGGCATGCAGGTGATCGGCGAGATCCCCAAGGACATCGACGGGGTCTACATCCGCAACACCGAGAACCCGGTCCACGACCCGATCGGGACCTATCACCCGTTCGACGGCGACGGGATGATCCACGCGATCTCGTTCCGCGATGGCGAGGCCGAGTATCGCAACCGCTTCGTCCGTACCCGCGGCTTCGAAGCCGAACAGGAGGCGGGCGGCGCCCTCTGGGCCGGAATCGCCGAGCACCCCAGCCAGTCGAAGCGGCCGGGTTTCGGCTGCCACGGCGGCATCAAGGACTCCTCGTCCACCGACGTCGTTGTGCACGCCGGGAAGATCCTCTCGACCTTCTACCAATGCGGCGAGGGCTATCGGCTCGACCCCTATTCGCTCGAGCAGCACGGCATCGAGAGCTGGACGCCGATCGACGGGATTTCGGCCCACCCCAAGGTCGACGAGGCGACGGGCGAACTGCTGTTCTTCAACTACTCGAAGCACGCCCCGTACATGCACTACGGCGTCGTGGGGCCGGACAACCGGCTGCGCCACTATGTGCCGATCCCGCTTCCGGGCCCGCGCCTGCCGCACGACATGGCGTTCACCCAGAACTATTCGATCTTCGCCGATCTGCCCCTGTTCTGGGATGAGAGCTTGCTGGCCAAGGGGTATCACGCCGCTCGCTTCCACCCTGACATGCCGACGCGGTTCGCGATCATTCCCCGGTACGGCAACCCGGAGGACATCCGCTGGTTCGAGGCCGAGCCGACGTACGTCCTGCACTGGATGAACGCCTATGAGGAGGGCGACGAGATCGTCCTCGACGGCTACTTCCAGGAGGATCCGCAGCCGCCGGCGCTGGACGGCTTCCCGGGCAAGCTGGGCCAGATGATGGCCTACCTCGACGAGCATTCCATGAAACCCAAGCTCCACCGCTGGCGTTTCAACCTGCGGACCGGGGAGGTCAAGGAAGGCCACCTCGACGACCGCGTCCTGGAGTTCGGGACCTTCAACATGAAGATCGCCGGTCGGAAGGGGCGCTATCTCTATTCGACGACGGCCGAACCGGGCTGGTTCCTGTTCAACGGCCTGGTGAAGCACGACCTGGAGACCGGCAAGAGCTGGAGCCTGCCCTTCGGCGACGGCCGCTATGGTTCGGAGGCGCCGTTCGCGCCGCGTATCGGAGCGACGGAAGAGGACGACGGCTACATCGTCAGTTTCATCACCGACCTGCGCGAGGATCGCTCGGAGTGCGTGCTGATCGACGCCCGGGACATCGAGGCCGGGCCGGTCTGCCGCATCATCCTGCCGCACCGAATCTCGTCCGGAACCCACGCTGTCTGGGCGCATGGCGAGGATATCCGGCGCGCCAGCGCCTGACTTTCATAACAGAACCCATGAGCGCGGCCCGGCCGCCGGAGGAAACCATGACGTCCCAGGTCTTCGTGCTGGGCGGCGCCCAGACCGACTTCGCCCGCAACTTCGCGCGGGAGGGCAGCGACATCTTTGGCATGTTCAAGGAGGTGCTGGACGCCGGCTTCGCCGCCACGGGCATCGAGCCCGGCGACGTCGAGGCGGCGCACGTGGGCAACTTCACCGCCGAGATCTTCTGCAACCAGGGTCACCTGGGGGGCTTCTTTGCCGCCGCCGAGCCGGCGCTCGACGGCATCCCCACCCAGCGCCACGAGGCCGCCTGCGCCTCGGGCAGCATGGCCTTGCTCTCGGCGGCGGCCGAGATCGAGGCAGGTCGCTACGATCTGATCGCCGTGCTCGGCATCGAGATGATGCGCAACGTGCCAGGCGACCAGGCGGCGCTGAACATCGGCGGGCCGGCAATGTGGTCCGGACACGAGCGCCTGGGCGTGAAATACCCCTGGCCGGCGGTGTTCTCCGACCTCGGCGACGAGTATGACGCGCGCTATGGGCTGAGGCACGCCCATCTGGCCGAGATCGCCCGCATCAACTTCGCCAACGCCCGGCGCAACCCCCATGCCCAGACGCGGAACTGGTCGTTCAACAACGCCAGCTTCACCGAAGACGATGAGGCCAATCCCGTCGTGCACGGGCGTATCCGCCGGCAGGACTGCGGGCAGGTGACGGATGGCGCCGCGGTGGTCTTTCTGGCCAGTGAGCGGGCGGCCCGGGCCTACGCCGATCGTCGGGGCAGGGCTCTGGAGCAACTGGCCCGCATAGAGGGCTGGGGGCACCGCAGCTCGCACATCTCGTATGAGCCGAAGCTGGAGAAGAGCCGTGGCCAGCCCTACGTCTTCCCGCACGTCCGCCGCGCGATCACCGACGCCTACGCCCGCGCCGGGGTGGGCGGTCCCGACGCTCTGGACGGGGTCGAGGTCCACGACTGCTTCACCACCACCGAATACATGGCCATCGACCACCTGGGCCTGACTGCGCCCGGCGAGAGCTGGAAGGCGATCGAGGCCGGGGTCATCGCGCCGGGCGGCGCCACGCCGATCAATCCCAGCGGCGGCCTGATCGGTCTCGGCCATCCCGTCGGCGCCACCGGCGTGCGGATGATGCTGGACTGCGCCCGGCAGGTGACCGGACAGGCGGGCGACTGCCAGGTCGAGGGCGCCCGCCGCTTCGGGATGCTGAACATCGGCGGCAGCACCACAACGACAGCGTGTTTCGTGGTCGGGGCGGGTTGACAGCCGCGGGCTCCTAAAACCCCGTCGCGCCTTGCGAGATGGACCATGACAAGACTCTCCTGTCAGGCGAGTTAGCTTGGCTTTGGGAGGTTGTTGAGAAACATTAACCCTAAGGCCGATGGGGCCTCCCGATCGGGGACGGGGGACTAGGATGTTCAGGAAGACTGCGGTCGCGACCGCCGCGCTGGCTTTGAGCCTGGGAGCCTTTGCGGCTCCGGCGCATAGCTGGGAGCTCATCGACTGGAACGGAACCCAGGTGTGGGGCGAGGAGTGGACGGCGTCCACCACCCTGACCTGGGGCCTGGGCAGCACCGACGTCTGGTATCAGGTGTTCTTCGACGGCTACGCCAACGCCTACCACAACGGGAACGACCCGCTGCCTGGCCTAGCCTCGACCGTTCTCTACAAGCTGACCAACATCAGCGCGGACAAGAAGAGCTGGACCTTCGACTACGTGGTCGAGAACGCCTCGAACACGCCGGTCACAGAGTCCCAGGTCAACGGCATGGGCTTCGACGTGACCCGGCCGACCTACGCCCAGCGCCTGAAGTCGGTGTCGCTGGCGGCGGGCGGCGAATACCGGACCGTCGGGAGCGGTTCGTTCGGGCCGATGAACGACAGCTTTGACGTCTGCTTCACCACCAAGGGGTCGGTCGGTCCGAATTCGACGAACACGATGACGGGCTGCACCCCAGGGGCCAATGTCGGTCCCGCGCTGGGCGAGGACGGGAGTGGCTCGTTCACGCTGAAATTCTACAACGCCCGCAGCAGCGTCGGCTTCAACAACCCCTTCGTGTCCTACGACAATATCGCGTTCGACAATCCCGACGCGCGCACCTCGACGTTCGGGAGCCTCTACAAGAGTTCGTACGGCGGCTCCCACAGCCACTACCGGGGCTGCGGACACACCACGGACGATGGCGGCTGGGGCACGCCCGTAGGCTGGGTGCCCGAGCCGTCGACCTGGGCCATGATGATCATGGGCTTCGGCGCAGCCGGCGCGGCGCTGCGCTCCCGCCGCCGCCCCGTGGCGGCCTGAGGGGTCAGTTCAGCAACAAGTCCAGCACGAGCCGGTTGCGGCCGGCTCGGCGCTGATAGCCCGTGATCCGGCTCCAGGCGCGGATCAGCTCCAGGCCCGCGCCGCCGCCCCGCACCAGATCCGGCCCCGTGAACGTCGCTGCGCGCGGGTCGAACGGGCGTCCCGCATCGGACACCGAAACGCGCACGCGATCGCCGGCATGATCGAGGCGTACGACGATCCAGCTGTCGGCGCGCGCTCCGCCGTGCTCCACGACATTTGCGATCCATTCCTCCGCGACCACCGCGAGACGATCGCCAGCAGCTGCAGATAGCCCGGCGCGGTCGGCGAACCTGCGCGCGACCTCGATCGCCCGCGCGACGGCCGCCGCGTCGGGCCGAAGCCGAACGCAAGTGGCGGCTTCGGGTTGGGCAGGATGGCGGAGCTGAGGTATGACTGGGCCGTGAGCAGGGAGAGGTGGATGCGGGGCGCGCTCGTCGCAGGATTGCTGATCGCCGCCGGCCTGTCGACGCCAAGCGTGGCCATGGCCGAGATCGGTCGCATCAAGACCGTGGTGGGTCAGGTCAGCGTCTTGCGCGGCAAGACGTCGACGCCCGCCACGCCCGGCCTCAAGCTGGAGGTGCGCGACGTCCTCGCCACCGGACCCAACGGTCGCGTCGGGGTCACCTTCATCGACAACAGCCGTTTCGCCGTCGGACCGAACAGCCGCCTGGCGCTGAGTGAATTCGAGTTCGACGATACGACGCACCGCGGCAAGTCCCTGACCACGCTGGACAGGGGAACCCTGGGCGTGGTGTCCGGCCAGATCGCTAAGGAAAACAAGGACGCCATGAAGGTGCGGACGCCCACGTCGCTGCTAGCGGCGCGCGGCACCCGCTTTGTGGTGGAAGTGAAATGAGGGGCGCGGCGCTCTTCCTAACCGCCAGCCTCCTTTCGGGCTGCGCCACGTCGACCGTCACCCTGCTCGACGGCGAGCCGGGAGCGGCCACCGGCGCGGTCGCGGTGTACGACGCCGACAGTGGCGCCGAACAGGGCCAGCTCGCTGCAGCGAACACCATGGCCACGGTCGGGGGGCGGACAGTGAAGGCGCGCCCGGCCCGCGGCCGGTACGCCGAGCTGATGGCCTGGATGCCCTATCCGCCGCGGAGCTACGTGCTCTACTTCTATGAAGGCACCGCCCAGATCACCGAGGAGTCGAAGCCGGTCCTGGATGCGCTGCGCAAGGCGGTAAGCGCCGACTCCGAGATCCTGATCACGGGGCACACCGACACCGTGGGCGAGGCGGATTTCAACGATCGGCTCTCCTACGAGCGGGCCGTCGAGGTGCGCGCCGCGCTGGTCAGGGACGGTCTGCCCGTCGATAACGCGCGCGTCGCGGGAAGGGGCGAGCGCGAGCTGCGGGTCCCCACCGCCGACAATGTGAGCGAGGCGGCCAACCGGCGGGTCGAGATCGTCCTGCGCTAGCCTCGGGGCGACCCGGCTTCGATCCCTGCCTGGGACCTCCGGCGCAGCGCGAGCACCGTCAGGTCGTCGCTGGGATCGCCGCCGGCCTCGAAGTGGCGGACCCGCGCGACGAGTTCGTCCAGCATGGCGGTGAGGCTGCCGGCGCGTCCGGCCTCGGCCACGGCCGCCAGGAGCTGCTGCCGGCTGAAGAGCCGTCCATCGGGGGCCTGGGCTTCGGTCAGCCCGTCGGTGAAGGCCACCAGCACCTCGCCGGAAGCTAGACGATGTGACTCCACCGGATAGGGGAAGGTCTCGTCGACGCAGAGCGGCGGCCCGCCGTCCAGGACGAGTTCGCGGACGGCGCCGTCGATGCCGACGACCAACGGGTTCTCATGGCCGGCGCAGCAGAGCTCGAGCGCCCCGTCCGACGGGCGCAACACGCCGACCAGCAGCGAGACCGCCATCGCCTGGCGGTTGTCGCGGGAGAGCTCGGCGTTGATCTCGGCGACCGCCGCCGCGAGCCCGGTGTTCGGCCGCATCAGCAGGCTTCGGGACAGGGCCTTGGAAAGGGCCATGAACAGCGAGGCGGGCACGCCTTTGCCGGTAACGTCGCCCACCAGGAAACAGACACGACCGTCGTCGAAGGCGAAGGCGTCGTAGAGGTCGCCGCCCACGGTCTTGGCGGACTGCAGGACGGCGTCGATCTCCACCGCAGTGGAGACCCGCCCGAGTTCGGCCCGGGGCAGGAGCATCCCCGACTGGATTTCGCTGGCGGCGGCCAGCTCACCCGAAATCCGCGCCGCGGCCAGACGCTCGTCGTCCAGCGCAGCGCGCAGGCGCCGCTGGACGCGACGTCCCTCGACGAACAGCAGCGTCACCATGACAGCCGAGTTAGCCGCCCCAGGCAGGAGCATCGGGAACGGGTCGATGAGCAGGTTATGGTAAAACGCCCACAGGCTGGCGCCGAACACGCCCGCGACCTCCGCCACGGCGAAGGCGATGACTGGGCCGATCGGCGCGCGCGGGACGCCGAACAGCGACAGGCCGACGAACAGCAGGGCCAGGCCCCATTCCACCGGCGCCGCCCACGGCGGGCGGCGCAGCCCTGCGCCGCGCAGGATCGAGTCCACGGTCTGGGCCTGCACGAAGACGCCATAGATGGCCCGGGCGCGCGGGGTGCTGGTGACGTCCGAGGTGCCGGCCGCCGCCAGGCCCACGAGGACGATCTTCCCCTTGAAGGCGTCGGCGGGCAGCCCCTGCCGGAGGACGTCGACGGCCGAGATGGTGGGCGTCTTCCGCCAGTCGGCGAACCGCAGCAGGAGCTGGCCGTCGGGGGCGGAGGGCACGCGATGGCGTCCGATGCGGACGGCCGACAGGCTCCGGCCGTCGCCTTCCAGCGTGACGCGGTCGACCCCCTCCGCGATGCGGACCAGCTCGGCGGCGAACCCCGGTGTGAGCTGGCCGGCGGCGCGGGCCACCAGCGGGGCGCGGCGAACCAGGCCGTCGGCGTCCCGCTCGCCGTTGACCAGGCCATGGCCCAGCGAGGCGCCGTCGAGCAGCGGGATGTTCGCCAGCGCAGACGGGTACGACTTGAGCGATGCCGGCGCCGTTCCCTCAAACTGCGCCTCGGGCGGCAGGAGCTCCTGCTGGCGCTCGACCCGGTCGAAGGACTCGGCGGCCACGCCTGCGCGGGCCAGGACCACGGGATGGCGGCCGATGGCGCGCCCGAAGGCGGCATCGCCGGACGGAAGCGTCGCGAGCCGCTGCTTCACTTCAGGGGGCAGTTCGCCATAGACGCCGGCGAACTCTGCGGGGTCGTGGCGGTCGGGCTCGGCGAACAGTAGGTCGAAGCCGATGGCGTCGGCGCCCAGGTCGGCGATCCGGTCGGTCAGTGCGGCCAGGTAGAAGCGCGTCCAGGGCCAGCCACCGACGTCGCGGATGCTGTCGGCGTCGATCACCACCACCTGCACCCGCGGCGAGACATCGGGCGCCGGCGCGAGGGTCTGGTAGAGATCGTAGAGCGGCTGGCGCAGCCAGGGTCCGCCCAGCAGCACCGCCACGGCAGTGAGCAGCGCCGCCGTCAGCCCAAGGATGCGGACCCGTCGCCGCGCGCGGGGGTCGAGCTCGCCCAGCGCGCTGTCGCGGCTGTCGGTCAACGCGCCCAGTCCGGCCGGACGGCGGGCGTCAGACCCTGACCTCGAGTCCGTCATAAGCGCAGATCACCTCCAGCGGCGGCCGATCGGCGCGCACCAGCTCCTCGTAGCGGATGGACTCGGCGTGCATGTGCTGGATGTCCCGGTCCGAATAGGTCGGCTCGTGATGGAACAGCGCTAGCCGCCTGGCGTGGGCGGCGTGGCACAGGTCGATGGCCACGACGTTGGACGAGTGCCCCCAGTCCTGCTTGAGGCTGACCGTATCGCCCAGCGAATACATCGTGTCGCAGATCACGAGGTCGCCGTTTCGGAAGAAGGCCTCGAAGGCCTTTTCGGACTCCATGTTGTCGAGCTTGTGCTCGGAGTCGGTGGAGTAGATCACCGACCGCCCATTCCGCTCGAACCGATAGCCGAAGGATTCGTGCGAGTGGTGTTGTCCCGTGATGCTGACCGTCAGGCCCGCGGCCTCGAAGGTGTCTCCGGGCGCGTGGGTGATGAAGGTGAACCGCGCTCGCAGCCAGTCGAACGGGACCGGGAACGAGATTTCCTCCTGCTGGCGGCGCAGGGCCTGTTCGGCGTCTGGGTGGCCGGAATGGACGATGATCTCAGCGCCGGGATCGAAGGCGGGCCCGAAGAACGGGAAGCCCATGATGTGGTCCCAGTGAAGATGGGACATGAAGAAGTGATAGACACGCGGGTGGCCTTCGGCGCAGCGCCGGGCGGCGTCGATGCCGAACTCCCGCAGGCCCGAGCCCATGTCGCAGACCACGAAGGCGCCGTCGGCGCCTTCGATCTCGACGCAGGAGCTGGCGCCGCCGTACGAGCCATAGGTGTGGAACGGCAGGTTGTTGCGGGCCCACGCGTGGGCTTCGAGCTCGTCGTTGAACTTGCGGCCGCTGGCGGCCACCAGCGCGCGCGCGATCTTGCCTTGGACGGCCAGCGCCGGCCGGGCGACCGGCAGCGACCCGCGCGTGCCCCAGAAGCGTACGAGCATCGACCCCCTCCGCGTGCGATCAGGCGTCGGATTCGACGCTGTCGGCGATCTTGAACAGCTTGTCGTAGCGGCTGATCGCCAGGATCTCCCGCATCCGCTCGTTGGGCGCCGCCAGGGTGATCGGGACCGCCTCGCCAGCCTCGCGGCGGGCGATGGTGAGGGCGCGCAGGCCGCGCGAGGACATATAGTCGAGGCCCGACAGGTCGACGACGAGCGCCGTGCCGGCCGCCGCTGCCTCGCGCACGGCCGCGGTCAGGTGGCCGGTGAAGACCTCCCACGTCGTCTCGTCGACGCGACCGGCAGGCGTGCCGATCACCCGGCCACCCTGCACCGAAACCTGCCACCGCAAGTCCATGAAATCCCCCAGCATGCTCGTCATCAGACGCCCGACGGCCCGAACGGGAGTCTGCGAACGCGCAAAGTGAAGGCGCCCGTCGCGCGGGCGCAACTGGATTCGCGCCCAAGGCGCGGCCCCGTTTCGGCGGCGTCGCGATACGTGCGTTGAAAGTGACGCTGGCGTCACCTTGAAAGAACGATGGGATGCCAATATTCCCTTGCGGCACAATGTGTTGCGCGGGGGCCGCTTTCGAAGCGCATTGTTGTGCGAACGGCGTAATTTATGTGGCGACGCTGCAATAATCATTCTCTTATCCCCGTACTCAGGCTGGCCCACCACAGAGGCTGCCGAGGGGAGGAAAGTGATGAGAAAAGGCAGGTTCTTCTGCAGCGCGTCCGCCTTGGCCGCGATGATGGCGTGCGGGGCGACCACGCAGGCACACGCGCAATCGGCCCAGGCGGCCAACCAGGCAGGGCCCACTGAAATCAGCGAAGTGGTGGTCACGGGCTCGTTCATCCGGGGCACTCCGGAGGACGCGGCCCTGCCCGTCGACGTGATCAGCCAGGAAGACCTGGAAAAGCAGGGCGCGCCATCGACCCTGGAGATGATCAAGAACCTGTCGGTCTCAAGCGGCGTGCTGGGCGACACCAACCAGTTCGACACGCGCGCCCAGGGCTCGGAAGGCTCCGGCTCGATCAACCTGCGTGGCCTCGGCGCCGCCCGGACGCTGGTGCTGTTGAACGGTCGCCGGATGTCCCCCAACCCGTTCGGCCAAGCCGGCGCCGGGATCGTCGACACCAACACGCTACCGCAGGCCGCGATCGGCCGGGTCGAGATCCTTAAGGAGGGCGCGGCGGCGGTCTACGGCTCGGACGCCATCGGCGGGGTCGTCAACTTCATCACCCGCACGAATTTCGACGGCCTCGAGCTGGGCGGCAGCTACACGCTCATCGACGGATCCAAGGGCAACTACGACGCGTCGGCCCTCTGGGGTAAGACGTTCGACAACGGCAACATCTTGCTCAGCGCCGGCTGGCAGCACCGGTCCGAGCTCAAGGTGACGGACCGCAGCTGGGCCTCGCGGCCCTTCACGGAAAACCCGGAGGGCGGCTGGTCGGGCGGGAGCTCGGTCACAGGCTATGTGCCGATCACCCGCACCGCCGCGGGGGCCTGGGTGCCCACCGGCACGGCGACCCCAGGCGTGCTCGGCCTAGTCGATGTGGGCTGCTCGGCTCTCGGCGGCATCCCGGTGCCTGGCGCCATCCAGTCCTGCCGCTTCCACTACACCGACTACGACAACCTCATCGAGAGCGAGAACCGCTACCAGATTTACGGCGAAGCCAACTTCGACCTGGACGAGAACAACAGCTTCCACGTCGAGGCGCTGTGGGCCAAGACCGACATGCCCAACTGGAAGACCTCGCCGTCCTATCTCTCGCTGCAGACGCCGACCGCCACGACCAACCCGACCGTCGGTTCGCTGACGCCGGCGGTGCTGCTGGGCTGGTTCGTGCCGTCGAACAATCCGGGCTTTGCCGCCTACCAGGCCGCCAACCCCGGCGCGATCCCGGCCACGGCGCAGGGCGTCCACATCCCCGGCGTGCTCTATCGTCCGATCTCCTTCGGCGGCAACCCGATCTTCGGCCCGCAGAACGAGGGCTCGTCGGAGGGGCTGCGCCAGTACGAGGCCTATCGCGTCTCGGGCGGTCTGAAGGGCGAGCTCGGTTTCATGGGCATTGGCTATGACGTCGCCCTGACCTACGGCCAGGAAGTGGCCCGCCGTACAGGCTACGACACCGTGGTCTCGCGGCTGCAGTTGGCCATGCGCGGCTTCGGCAGCCTGGCTTCGGATCCCGCAGGCGGCTGTACGGCCGGCGAGACGGCCAACTTCACCACCAACGCCGGCAACAACGCCCTTGGCTGCTACTTCTTCAACCCGTTCTCGAATGCGGTGCAGTCCAACCAGATCACCGGCCAGACCAATCCCGGGTTCAACTCGGCCCTGACGAACAATCCCGACCTGATCCGCTGGTTCTTCCCGCAGGTGGCGACCAAGCAGACGGCCCGGCTCGTAGTCGCCGACGCGGTGCTCAACGGAGAGACCGGCATCGCCCTCGGCGGCGGGAACATCGCCTGGGCGGCCGGAATGCAGTTCCGGCGCGACATGTTCGACTCGCAGTACAGCGGGCTCAACGACATCAATGTGAATCCCTGCATCGACACGCCGGTGACGGGAACCACGACCTGCACGGTGCGCAATGGCCCGCTCGTCTTCCTGGGCACCGGCGAAGAGCAGGAGCTGAGCCGCAATGTCTGGGCCGGCTTCGCCGAACTCGCGGTGCCGATCACCGACGATATCCAGCTCCAGCTCGCGGTCCGCTACGAGGACTACGAGGCCGTTGGCTCGACGACGAACTACAAGGCCACTGCCCGCTGGCAGGTCACCGATTGGCTGGCGCTGCGCGGCTCTCTCGGCAGCACCTTCCGCGGGCCGCCGCTGACTTCGCTCACCAACTCCAGCGTCACCGGCCTCAGCTTCATCGCCGGCTCGTTCCGGGCGATCGACTTCTTCGGCAACCCGAACCTCGACGCCGAAACCGCCGATACCTACACGGTCGGCGCGATCATCAACGTCGGCAGCTTCAAGGCGACCGTCGACTACTGGCGGTTCGACTTCAGCAACCCGATCGTGGGCGAGCCGTCGGGCTCGATCGTGAACACCATGTTCCCGACCGGCGTGGCGCTGACCGATGCGGCCCATCCCTGCAACAGCGCCGCGTTCGCGGGGCTGAAGTCGCGGTTCACCTTCCAGGGCGCCTGTTCGACGGCCAACATCGCGCGAGTCCGGACGCAGGTGGTCAATGGCCCCAGCGTGAAGACCTCGGGCATCGACATCCTCGCCAACTACGACTTCGGCGACGTGATGGGCGGCCAGGTGCGGATCGGCGGCTCGGCGACCTACACCCTCGAGTACAAGATCGGCGCCTTTGAGGTGGAGGGCGTCACCGTCGAGCGCGCCTACGATGCGGCCGGCTTCCTGAACTACCAGCTCTCGGCGACCTCGCTGCCCGAGTGGAAGGGGTCGGCCTACGTCGAGTACTCGCGCGGGCGGCACAACCTGCGCTTCACCCTGAACTATATCGACTCCTACAAGGACCAGCGGACCTCGATCCTTGCGCCGAACGCGGTGAGTGGTCAGGTCGTCACCAAGGGCCAGACCATCAAGTCCAAGGTGTTGGCCGAGCTGGACTACCGGGTCGAACTTCCCTGGGACACCACGGCGACGCTCTCGGTGGACAACCTCTTCGATGAGGATCCGTCGTTCGCTCGCCTCGACCTCAACTACGATCCGTTCACGGGCAGCGCCCTCGGCCGGACGTTCAAGGTGAGCGTCAAGAAGCGCTTCTGATACTCAACTCACGCGCGATGTCATGGAGCGCCGCCGGCTTGCCGGCGGCGCTTTCGCTTACAGCGTCAGGGCTTCTGCACTTTTGAAACACCGGTGTTTTTCCAAACGCCGGTATCTTTTTTTGACAGACCGATGGATCATGGCCGCGATCCCGGGAGCGGACCCGCGCAGTTAGATGCGGGCCGTGGCCGCGGGAGGGGAAGGAACATCATCCATGAACACACGCAGTCTGTACTGTGGCGGCTCCCTCGTGGCCGTCGCCTTCGCCCTGGGCCTGGCCGCGCCGGCCGCCGCCCAGGACGCCTCGGTCGTCGAGGAAGTGGTTGTCACCGGCTCGTTCATCCGCGGCACCCCCGAGGATGCGGCCCTGCCGGTCGAGGTGATCGGCACCGATGAGCTGCAACGCCGCGGCTCGCCCAACACCATCGAACTCATCAAGAGCCTGCCGGTCAGCGGGCCGGTGCTCGGCGACACCAACCAGTTCTCGACCGCGGCCCAGGGCCAGGTCGGCGCCGGCACCATCAACCTGCGCAGCATCGGCAGTCAGCGGACCCTCGTGCTGGTCAACGGCCGGCGGGTGACGGTTTCCGCCGGCGCCGGCACGGGCGGCGTCGACACCAATCTGCTGCCGGTCTCGGCCATCGGCCGGGTCGAAGTCCTGAAGGACGGCGCGGCCGCCACCTATGGCTCCGACGCCATCGCCGGGGTCGTGAACTTCATCACCCGCAAGAACTTCGACGGCCTGGAAGTCAGCGGCGACTACCGCCTGGTGGACGGCTCGAAGGGCGACTACACGCTCAACGCGGTCTACGGAAAGTCGTACGACAACGCCGACATCCTGTTCTCCGCCGGTTACCAGCATCGTTCCGAGCTGAAGACCACCGACCGGGACTGGTCGTATCTGCCCTACCTGACGAACCCGTCCGGCTGGTCGGTGCTGGGCCAACCCCCGTCCTTCCTGCCCCTCAGCGCCGCCGGCACGCCCACCGCAGGCGTGACGCGGGATCCGAACTGCGCCGCCGTCGGCGGCTACGTCGGTTTCTCGGGCGCGACCCCGGCCTGCTACTTCACCTACATTCCGTTCGACAACCTGATCGAAGACGAGGATCGCTACCACGTCTTCGGTTCGGCCGACGTCGACCTGAACGAGGACACCAAGTTCCACGTCGAAGCCTACTGGGCCAAGACCGATATCCCGCAGATGCGGTTCTCGCCGGCCTTCCCGCCGATCCAGGGCCCCAATGGCCCCGGCAGCGTGGGCGTGTTCTCGACCCCGATCAGCAACCCCGGCGCCCTCGCGGCGCTGCAACAGGCGGGCCTCTCGGCGGCGCAGATCGCGGCCACCAGCCGCATCTCGCTGACCCTGTTCCGTCCGCTCGGCGCTGGCGGCAACCCGCTCTATGACGACGGCGGCCAAGTCGGCTACCGGAACTACGAGCTCTACCGCGTCTCGGCCGCGTTGACGGGCAAGGTCCCGTTCGGCGGCATCGGCTACGATCTCGGCGTCACCTACTCCAAGACCGAAAACCGCCAGCACACCCCGGACATCTTCATTGACCGCCTGCAGCGGGCGCTGAACGGCCTGGGCGGCTTCAACTGCCGTACCAACACGCCCGGCCAGAACGGATGCCAATACTTCAACCCGTTCTCGAACGGCTATGCCGGCAATCCCGCGATCGGCGCGTCCAACCCGGGCTTCATCCCGGCGAACGCCAACAGCGTCGAACTGCTGGACTACCTGTTCGAACGGGGCTCCGAGACCAAGAACACCCAAGACCTCTTCGTGGTCGACCTGGTGTTCAACGGCGAGCTGCCGATCGAGCTGCCGGGCGGGGCCATCGGCTGGGCGGCCGGCGGTCAGTACCGGACGCAGGAGTCCTCGGTGGAGTACCGCAGCCCGTTCCAGGACGTGCGGGTCACCCCCTGCCCCGTGCCGGGCGTCACGACCTGCGCCCTGGCGACCGGTCCGTACATCTTCCTCGGCCAGGGCGTGCCCTCGCAGCTCGAGGACTCGGTCTACGCGTTCTTCGCTGAAACGAACCTGCCGATCACCGACAAGATCAACGCCCAGGCCGCGATCCGGTACGAGGACTACGGCGGCCTGACCGGCGCCACGACGAACCCGAAGCTGGCCCTGAAGTGGCAGCTCACCGACGCCTTCGCCCTGCGCGGTTCGGTCGGCACCACCTTCCGCGGCCCGACGCCGTCGAACCGGTCTGCCGGCGCCGTGACGGGCCTCAGCGGCATCCAGGCTGCGGGCAACAACTTCAAATCGGTCGACTTCACGGGCAACCCCGCCGTGGGTCCGGAGAAGGCGTTCACCTACAATGTGGGCGCCATCTTCCAGGCTGGCGGGCTCCGCATCATCGGTGACTACTGGCACTTCAACATCGAAGACCAGATCACCCAGGTGCCGGCCCAGATCGTGGCCACGGCGGTCGGCGGCGTCGGCAACGGCACCCAGCTCGTCAACTGCTCCAGCGGGCTGCGCGACCTCATCACCTTCAACAATAACAACGCCTGCGTTCAGGGCGTGACGATCGGCAACGACATCCAGCGGGTCCGCTCGGATACCGTGAACGGTCCGCGCCTGAAGGTGACCGGCATCGACGGCAGCGTTGACTACAAGATGAACGACGTGATGGGCGGCGACGTCACCCTCGGCGTCTCGTTCAGCCGGCTGGTGAAGTACGACATAGGCGAGTTCCGGCTGAACGGCGTGTTCGTGTCCTCGGCCTACAGCGCCCTGGGCTTTACGAACTACGACCGCTTCCCGGGTACGGTCTCGAAGCTGCGCGGCGCCGCCTATGCGGAATACGCCCGCGGCGACCACAACCTGCGCCTGGACATGACGTATGTGGGCGGCGCCACCGACAACCGCGGCCCGACCACGGTCCAGACCGGTTCGTCGACGAACTGCAACGTGGCCAACGCCCAGGCGGGCACGGCCACGAACTGCCAGCTGACGACGATCGGCCTGAAGGTGAAGGAGTTCTACACCTTCGACCTGACCTATCGCCTGCAGCTGCCCTGGGACACCACGGTCACGGCGTCGGTGTTCAACATCTTCGATCGCGACCCGTC
>JBKOYY010000154.1:0-6257 GCA_046725615.1 Pseudomonadota bacterium | reverse complement strand
GAAGCGGTTGAAGCGCCGGACGGCAGCGACGGTGTCTGTGTGGCCCATAGCAATATCGAACGTCAGTTATTTGACGCAGTCAAGCAAATCGACGGCGGCACAACCCTGGCCGGCGGGTAGCGGCCTGTTAAGCCTTCAGGTTGATCATCAATGATCAGTCAGCCGGGCGTTGGCCGGCGAAACGCGGAGCTCGTGGGCGATGGCCGACGACCCTGACAACTCGCCGGGGCCAGGGCCCGGGGCGTTGGCGCTCATCATCACGGCCGAGACCCAGCTCGAAGAACTGGGCAAGGCGTTCGACGCGCCGGGGCTGACGGCGCTGCGCACCCTGATCAGCGGCTATCCTGAGATGGGCTCGCCCGGGGCGGGCGAGGTCGTGGCCAGCCTGTTCATGCTCCTCGGCCGCTTCCTGGCGGCGGGCCGATGCGACCGTCAGGCCATCCTCGTCCACCTGCAGGCCTGGCGGCTGATGACGACGGCGCCGGTGTCGCCCGAAGCCCAGGCGCAGCTGCTGGACGGGCTGCGAACGATCCGCGACCTCTACGACGACGCCGCGGCGGCATAGCGCGTCCGCGGTCAGGCGTGGCATGGTCCCGCCCGAGGCAGGGAGGCCCGCATGGCATCGCACTGGCTGGTGAAATCCGAACCCGCGAAATACGCCTTCGCCGACCTTCAGCGCGACGGCAGGACCGTCTGGGACGGCGTGCGCAACAACGCCGCCGCGCTGCACCTGAAGGCCATGAAGGTCGGCGACGAGGTGCTCTACTACCACTCCCAGGAGGGGCTCGCCGTGGTTGGGATCGCGCGGGTGACGAAGGAGGCCTTCCCGGACGTGACCGACCCCGCGGGTCGATTCGTCGCTGTGGAGCTCGCCCCGGTGCGGCCGTTGAAGCAGGAGGTCGCCCTGCAGGCGATGAAGGCCAACCCCGCGCTCGCCGACCTGGCGATGATCCGCCAGTCGCGCCTGTCGGTCTCGCCGGTCCGCGCCGAGGAATGGGCGGAAAT
Source organism: Pseudomonadota bacterium (assembly GCA_046725615.1). Lineage (GTDB taxonomy): Bacteria > Pseudomonadota > Alphaproteobacteria > Caulobacterales > Caulobacteraceae > Phenylobacterium. The sequence continues at coordinate 5,252 of JBKOYY010000154.1, read as the reverse complement.
CCTGAAGATGGCGGGCGAATGATGCGCCATGCGCTGATCCTGTTCGCCGCCCTGGCGCTGGCGACGCCGACCCTGGCCAAAACCCCTGCGCCCGTGAAGCGGGGCCACGAGCTGGCGCGCCAGGTCTGCGCCTCCTGCCATGCGGTCGAGCGGGGCGGGACCAGCCCGAACCCCAGGGCCGCGCCGCTGGCGAGCCGCGACATGCGCCATGTGGCGGGCATCGAGGGGCGCCTGGCGCGCCTCACCCGCGAGGGGCACTACGGCATGCCGCCCCAGGCGCTCACGGATGAGCAGGTGCGCGACCTGCTGGCCTATATCGAGAGCCTGGCGCCGCGTTAGCCCGCGATCGTCATCTGGGTCTGGATCACCAGGGCCAGCAGCTTGCCGTCGGCGTTGGTGATGCGCGTCTGCCAGACGCTGGAGCGGCGGCCGATGTGCAGGGGCGTCGCCTCGCCCTGCACCACCGCGCCGACGGGGGCCGAGCCCAGGAAGTTGGTCTTGCTTTCCAGTGTCGTCGTGCGCGCGCCGGGCTCCAGGTTCATTACGCCGCCGATGGCGCCCAGCGCGTCGGCGAAGGCCATGAAGGCGCCGCCGTGCAGGATGCCGCCGGCAGTGCAAAGGTCGTCGCGCACCGTCAGCCGCCCGACCACGCGGTCCTTGCTGCGCTCGACGATCTCCACGCCCATGAGGTTCGAGAACGGCATTCCGGTGTCGGCCACGGGTGATCTCCCTTCGATCCCGTCCGCTTAATCACGGGACCTGCACATTGTTTCGATGGTGGCCGCAGTATGGCTGCGTCGGCGCGGTTTCCGAGGGCGGCGGCCGAGCCTATCTGATTGTCGCATCAGGTTCGCTCGCCTTGCGTCGGCGGGCCCAGGGGCGTAGGGGAACGCGCCCCCAGATTTGAGGAGTATGCCGATGGGTTACCGGGTCGCCGTCGTCGGCGCCACGGGCAACGTGGGTCGCGAGATGCTGAACATCCTCGAGGAAGTGAACTTCCCCGTGGACAAGATCCACGCGATCGCCTCGCGCAACTCCATCGGGGTCGAGGTCTCGTTCGGCGAGCAGATCGTCAAGTGCGAGGACATCGAGCAGTTCGACTTCTCCGCCGTCGATCTCGTCCTGATGAGCGTGTCCGGCAGCTTCTCCAAGCAGTGGTCGCCCAAGATCGGCGCCGCCGGCCCGATCGTGATCGACAACTCGTCGGCCTGGCGCATGGACCCCGACGTGCCGCTGATCGTACCCGAGGTGAACCCGGACGACGTCAGCTACGCGCACAAGAAGAACATCATCGCCAACCCGAACTGCTCGACCGCCCAGCTGGTCGTGGCGCTGAAGCCGCTGCACGACCGGGCGAAGATCAAGCGCGTGGTGGTGTCGACCTACCAGTCGGTCTCCGGGGCCGGCAAGGAAGGCATGGACGAGCTCTGGGACCAGACCAAGGGCGTCTTCGTCCTGGGCGCCCCGCCGCCCAAGAAGTTCCCTAAGCAGATCGCCTTCAACGTCATCCCCTTCATCGGGTCGTTCCGCGACGACGGCTACACCGATGAGGAGGCCAAGATGTGGGACGAGACCCACAAGATGATCGACCCGGACATCAAGCTGACCGTCACCTGCGTGCGCGTGCCCGTGATGGTGGGCCACTCCGAGGCGGTGAACATCGAGTTCCACAACGCCATCGACGAGGACGAGGCGCGCGATATCCTGCGCGAGGCCCCCGGCGTCATCGTCATCGATAAGCGCGAGCCCACCGGCTACATCACGCCGAAGGAGGCCCAGGGCGAGTTCCCGGTCTACGTCAGCCGCATCCGCAAGGACCCGACCGTCGAGCACGGCCTGTCGCTCTGGGTGGTCGCTGACAACCTCCGCAAGGGCGCGGCGCTGAACGCAGTGCAGATCGCCGAGCTGCTTCACGAGCGCGGCCTCATCAAGTCGAAGGTCGACGCCTGAGATGACCTCCCCGTCGTCGCCGGGCGCTGAGAACCGCCTGGCGCTCGGCGCCGGCATCGCCTGCTACTTCATCTGGGGCTTCGTGCCCCTGGTCTTCCAGGCCATCGGCCACCTGGGCGTCGGCGCCTGGGAGATCCTGGCCGAGCGCATCGTCTGGAGCGTGCCGGCGGCGGGCCTGATGGTCCTGGCGGCCGGCCAGGCGCGCCAGGTGGCCGCCGTCATCGGCCGTCCGCGGGTGCTGGCGTGGCTGGCCCTGTCGTCCGTGCTGATCGCGGCCAACTGGGTGGTGTTCATCTGGGCGGTGACCAGCAACCGTCTGCTCGAGACCAGCCTCGGCTACTACATCAACCCACTGGTCAACATGGCGGCCGGCGCCCTGCTGTTCCGCGAGCGGATCGACCGGATCGGCTTCGTGGCCATCGGTCTGGCCCTGGTCGGCGTGGTCTTCCAGGCCGTGGCCCTGGGTCACCTGCCCTGGGTGTCGCTGGTCCTGGCGTTCAGCTTCGCGGGCTACGGCGTGGTGCGGAAGCAGGTGGCCGCCGACGCTCAGACGGGCCTCCTGGTGGAATGCCTGGTCCTTGGCCTGCCCAGCCTCGCCTTCATCGCCTGGCTCGAGAGCCGGGGCGCGGGCCACTTCACCCAGGACCTGCCGACCGCCCTGTGGCTGGTCGCCTCCGGCCCGATCACCGCCATACCGCTAGTGCTGTTCGCCTGGGCCGCGCGGCGGATCCCGCTCTCGGCCATGGGGTTCCTGCAGTTCATCGCCCCCACGATCAGCTTCTGCATCGGCCTCAGCCAGGGGGAGGCGTTCACTCAGGTTCGGGCGGTCTCCTTCGCCTTCATCTGGTGCGGCGCGGCGGTGTTCCTGTTCGGCGCCTGGCGGCGGACCCGCCGCGCGGCCCTGGCGCAGGCGGCCGTTCGCGCTGCAGCGCAATAACCTGCCCTGACCGATTTGCGTTTTCGCATATCGCACCTGCGAGATCGCTGATCTATGCAGCGTTCAGATGGTGCTATCCATCTGACGTCCAGACGGACGGCCCCGCTCCCCCGGGGTTCACTCGAAACTCATGGTGTGTGTCATGACCCTCTATCGCTTCGAAGCCTCGTTCGACCGCATCGCCCCGGCGTTCCTCATCGCCCTGGGCCTGGTCGCCGCCTTCGCGATCGCCGCGCTCTAAGCGGATCCGACAGAGCGAACCGGAGGAGGGGCCCGTCGCGGCCCCTTTTTCGTGCGTGCCGTTGTCCGTGCGTTAGAGCGCGGCGTAGGCCAGATCGATCAGGCGCCGCGGCCGGGCGTCGCCCATCAGGGCCACGCCCTGGCGGTTCATGACATAGGCGCCGCCCAGCCGCCGCTCGGGGTCGGCGAAGGCGCAGGCCCCGCCCCAGCCGGAATGCCCGAACGACTGCTCGGCCGGTCCCCACGGGTAGTTCGGTGCGTTCCGCATGACGCCCGCCCCCCAGCTCATCACGAAGGGCAGGACCAGATCCTGACCGTGAATTCGCTCCCGCGCGAGCTCGGCGATGATGGCCGGCGAAAGGATCTGCTCGCCGTCCAGCCAACCATCGTCCGCCACGGCGCCAAACAGCCGGGCCAGCGCCTCAGCGGTGGCGTAGCCGTTCGTCGACGGCACCTCCATCCGGCGATAGTCGGCGCCGGCCTTGCCGGCCGCTGACGACCAGGGTGCGAGAAAGGCGGCGCGCGTGGGTTCGTTGATCTCGCCGAACTCGGGCATGGCGCTGGGGCGCTGCAGTTCGGCCACGCGCTCGTCGACGCTGTCGGGCAGGCCGATCCAGAGGTCGAGCCCGTGGGGTTCGCCCAGGTCCTCGCGGAACGCCGCACCGATCGTACGTCCATCGACCCGCCTGAAGATCTCGCCGACGATGTATCCCACCGTGACCGGGTGGTAGCCCGAGGCCGAGCCGGGCGGCCACATCGGCGCCATGGCGGCCAGCTTTGCGCAGATCGCGTTCCAGTCGGTCCAGAGGCTGGCGTCCATCGGCTCGGGAAAGCCCGGCAGGCCCGCCTGGTGCGAGAGCGCCTGTTCGATGGTCACGTCGGCCTTCCCGGCCTGGCCGAACTCGGGCCAGACGCTCGCGACGGTCTGGCCGTAGTCGAGGCGGCCCTGGTCCACGAGGCGGGCGATCATCACGGCCGCGACCGCCTTGGTGGTCGAAAACACCGCCGCCAGCGTCCCGGAGTCCCAGGGGCGCGTCCGGCGCCGGTCGGCGAAACCGCCCCACAGGTCCAGCACCACCTCGCCGCCCTCGACCAGGGTGAACCGCGCGCCAAGCTCCTCGCCGGCGGCGAAACTGGCCGCGAACGCATCCTTCACCGCCGCGAAACGCGCCGGCGCGACGCCTGCGATCTCCACCATGCTCAGACCGTGGCCTTCTGCTCGAATTCCTGGCTACCGTCGTCCGCGGCAGGCTCCGTCGTCACGGAACGCACGTCGGCGGCGGCCGGTCCGCGATGGCAGGACTCCACGAGTTGCGCAATGGCCCCGGCGGGGCCGATGGCAAGGGCTTCGACGGCGCCGTCGCGACGGTTGCGGACCCAGCCCTCCAGGCCCAGGCCGCGCGCCTCGCCGCAGAGCCACCAGCGGAAACCGACCCCCTGGACCTGGCCCGTGACACGGATCAGGACGGCGGGGCGCGGCATGTCAGACCCGCTCGACCCGCACCGCGGCGGTCGGCCGGACGATGCGCTCGGCCAGCGCCACGATCGGTAGCTCGGCGGTCTTCCAGGCCTCGGCCGCCGCGACCGCCTCGGCGGCGGCACCGGCGGCGCGCCTGGCCGCATCGAGCGGATCCAGTCCCTCGACAAGCCCGGCGCCGAAGCTGGCCGCCACCAGGTCGCCCGTGCCGTTCGGGGCCGTCGGGCGGCGGGGGTGGGCGAAAAGCACCGCCCGCTGGGCGTCGACGTAGAGCAGGCCGATCTCGCCCTCGCCGGCGGGAACCGAGGTCACCAGCGCCGGCCGACCCAGTTCGCGCGCGGCGTCTCGGGCCTCGGCGACGGTCGTGATCTCTCGGCCGGTGAGGAATCCCAGCTCCCACAGATTGGGGGTGATCCAGTCGGCCTGTGGCACGAGCCGGCGCGCGACGGCCTCGGCCACCTCGGGCCGGACATAGAGGCCATTGGGCGTATCGCCGAGGATCGGGTCGACCAGCACCAGCGGCCGGGGCCCGAGGGCGGTCGCCCGGCCGGCGCTCCGCACCCGTTCGATCACGCCCGCTGTGATTTCCACCTGCTCGGCGCTGGAGAAATGGCCGGTGAGGATCAGGTCCAGGAGGCCGAAGATGGC
>JBKOYY010000053.1:0-70472 GCA_046725615.1 Pseudomonadota bacterium | reverse complement strand
CTATCCGGCCCTGGGCCTCAGCGCCTTCGGCCCCGGCACGGCCTCGAACTGGGGCAGCCTGCTGGGCAACCTGACGGCGCTGCCGGCCGTGGGACAGGCCCTCGGGCTCGGAAATGCGCTGGCGCCGCTTGGCGGCCTCGGCAACGGCGCCATGGACCTTACCGACACGCTGGCGCCAAAGAGCACCAACGGCCTGATCGAGGGCGTGAAGACGCCATCCGTCTGCACCGCCGGCGTCTGCCGCCAGTACGTGATCGGCCCGAACGGCATCGCCAGCCGTGAGCTCTCGGACACGTCCGACGCCGTCACCGGGACCGCCGGCGTCCAGTGGGAGCCGAACGACGACACGATGGCCTACGCGCGCTACAGCCGCGGCTACAAGGCGTTCGGCTTCTCGGCCGGCGGCTTCCTCGCCGATCCGAAGGCCGACGCCGAGACGGTGAACGCCTACGAGTTGGGCCTGAAGAAGAACTTCGGCACGAACCTGCAGTTCAACGCCGCCGTCTTCTACCTGGACTACAAGAACCTGCAGGCGCCGGTGGCGGTGCGGGTGGGCGCGACCAACGTCACCCAGTTCGTCAATATCGAGAAATCGGTGTCCAAGGGCGCCGAGCTCAGCATGATCTGGCGGCCGGTCGACCCGCTGCGCCTGTCGGTGGACTACGGATACAACCCGACCAAGATCAAGAAGAGCCTCCTGCTCGTCGACGTGAACGACAATATCAACACCGGCGCGGTCAGCGTGGTCGGCAACGCCCTGCCCCAGGCGCCGAAGCACAAGTTCGCGATCAACGGCACCTACACCTTCGACTTCGAGCCGGGCGACCTGACCCTCGGCGCGACCTACCTCTACAGGTCGAAGTCGTACGCCAACGTCTTCGAGCGCGAGTACAACTCGGCTCCCTCGTGGGACCAGGTCGACCTGCGGGCCATCTGGACGCCCGAAGGCGGCAAGTACACGGTGATCGCTTACGTGAAGAACGTTTTGAACGACGACGGCTACGCCGCCGCCGTGGCGGCGTCCCAGCGCAACAACAGCGCCACCGTCGCCTCCGACCGTTTCCCGAACGGCGCACAGGTCTATGAGCTGACACCGCCGCGCATCTACGGCCTGGAGCTGCAGTACCGCTTCTAGTCTGTCGACACTTCGAGCGGGCGCCCTGCCAACAGTGGGGCGCCCGTTTTCATGTCCGCGATCGCCGCGTCAGGCTTCGTCCAGCGCCTTTTCGACCGCCACGGCCAGGTCAAGCGCCGCGATCGCCTCGGCGGCGGTCACCACCGGTCGCGGAGCCAGGCCACGCGCCGCCGCCAGGAAGCCCTGCACGCTCGCACCCAGCGGATCGGCCGCGGCCGGCGTGTCGGCGAAGTCCGGATTGAGGGCGAAGGGCGTGGTGTTGCGGAAGGTCCGCGCCACGAAGTCGATTTCCACCTCTCCCGATGGATAGACGATCCGCATGGTCCGGCGACGAGCGTCGGCCAGGCGAGACACGTCGAGCCGCGCCGTGAAGCCGTTGTCGAAGCTGATCTCGGCCCGCACCGCATCCCAGACGCCGTCGGCCGCCCGCTCGCCTTCGGCCTCGGCGGTCACAGGTTCAGCTGCGGCGATGGCCAGGACGAGATCGATGTCGTGCACCATCAGGTCGAGCACCGCAGACACGTCCCGGCTGCGATCCGACGGCGGGCCGTGGCGGAGCGCTTCCAGCAGCAGCGGCCGCTCCGGCACGTCGAGCAGGCCCATCGCCTGGAACACGACCCGTTCCTGGTGCCCACAGGCGACGACGACCCCCGCCCTGGCGGCGGCCGCGCGAACCTTCTCACCGTCCGCCACGGAGATGGCGATGGGCTTTTCCACATAGACGTGCTTGCCGGCCGCGATGGCGGCGAGCGCCTGTTCGGCATGGCAGGAGGCCGGTGAGGCCACCGTCACCACGTCCACCTCCGCCAGGAGGGCGTCCAGATCGGCGAAGGCGCGCCCTCCCAGCGGCATCGCCACCTGAGCCGCCCGCTCGGGATGGGGATCGAAGACTCCGACGAAAGTGACGCCGGCCGCCCGCGCATACTGCCGCGCGTGATAGCCCCCGAACACGCCCGCTCCGATGACGCCGCCGCGCAAGGTCTCGCTCATGGCGTCGGGGCCTAACATGCGCCGCGCTATCGACGCCACCCGACGGGCCTCTTACAACTGTTTGAAACTGAATTGGAGGAAGCCATGACCGCCGTCCGCGAGATTCGCCTGAAGAGCCGCCCGAACGGCGTGCCGACCCACGACAACTTCGAGCTGGCCACCGTCGACCTGCCCGCGCCCGGGCCGGGCGAAGTGCAGGTCAAGAATCTCTGGATGACCGTCGATCCTTACATGCGCGGGCGCATGAACGACGTGAAGAGCTATGTCCCGCCGTTCCAGCTCGGCGCGCCGCTGGAAGGCGGGGCCATCGGCGAGGTCACGCTCTCCAACGATCCGTCCCTCAAGCCCGGCGATCTGGTGCAGTCCAACCTGGGCTGGCGCGAAGGCTTCAACGCTCCCGCCGCCAGCGTGCAGAAGCTGGAGACCGCCGGCCTGCCGCCTCAGGCCTTCCTCGGCGCCGCCGGGATGCCTGGCCTGACCGCCTACGCCGGCCTGCTGCGCGTTGCGGCGCTTAAAGAGGGCGACATCGTCTTCGTGTCGGGCGCGGCGGGCGCCGTGGGCTCGATGGTGGTGCAGATCGCCAAGGCCAAGGGCCACACGGTGATCGGCTCGGCCGGCGGCCCCGAGAAGATCGCCTTCCTGAAGGAGATCGGCTGCGACGCGGTCATCGACTACAAGGCCGAGAAGGACCTGACCGCCGCCCTCCTGCGAGAGGCGCCCAAGGGCATCGACGTCTATTTCGACAACGTGGGCGGCGAACACCTGGAAGCGGCGCTGGCCGCGGCACGGCCCTTCGCCCGCTTCGCGCTCTGTGGCGCCATCTCGATGTACAACGCCACCGAGCTCCCGCCCGGCCCGCGCAACCTGGTCCAGATGGTAGGCAAACAGCTCCGCATGGAAGGCTTCATCGTCTCCACCCACTGGGACATGATGGCCGACTATCACCGAGAGTTGGCCGAGTGGGTGAAAGCCGGGAAGGTCACCTGGCGCGAGACCGTCAAGGAGGGCATCGAGAACGCCCCCGACGCCTTCGTCGGCCTGTTCAAGGGCGAGAACCTTGGCAAGATGCTGGTGAAGCTCGCCTGACGGTTGGAGCGTGGGGGATGAGGGCGTAAAAGCCGTCATCCTCCCCCTGTCCGAAGTATCCTGGAGTTTGGCCGTGCCGCGCCTGTTCAGCGCCTATGTGATCGTCGACTGGAGCGCCGCGGCCAAGCCGACCACGGGGGCCGATTCCATCTGGATCGGCGTGCTGAAGCGCGACATCCGCTTCCGGATGGCCTTCGAGAGCTACAACCCCTCGACCCGAGCCGAAGCCGAGACGCGGCTGGCGGCCATCCTCGACGACCTGAAGAAGCGCGGCGAGCGCGCGCTGATCGGCTTCGACTTCCCGCTGGGCTTCCCGCGCGGCTTCGCGGCGGCGCTGAACCTGCCGGGGGATTGTCCCTGGCGCGCGACCTGGGATCAGCTCGCCAAGATGGTCAAGGACAAGGCCGACAACACCAACAACCGCTTCGGCGTCGGCTCCGAGATCAACCGGCGCCTGACCGGCGGCCCGTTCCCGTTCTGGGGATGCCCGCCGAAGGACGCCCTGACCACCTTGCAGCCGAAGCGCACCCGCAACCACGGGCCGGACGACCTGCCCGAGTTCCGCCACGGCGACCTGGCGGCCAAGGGCGCGGCCTCGATCTGGAAGCTGTACTACAACGGCTCGGTGGGTGGTCAGGCGATCCTGGGCATTCCCTTCGTCCGGCGGCTGAAGGATACCCGCGGCGAGGCGGTGAAGGTCTGGCCGTTCGAGACCGGCTTCAAGACGCTCACCGAGGCCGACCTCGACGGCGTCGAAGCCGTTGTGGCCGAGGTCTACCCATCGATGCTGAAGCCCCAGGGCGCGCCCGGCGAGGTCAAGGACCTGACCCAGGTGCGGACCACCGCCGAACACTTCGCCCGGCTGGACGAGGCGAGCAAGCTGGGCGCCCTCTTCGCCCCGCCGAAGGACACGGCGGCCGACGTGGTGCTGGACGCCGAGCGCGAGGAAGGCTGGATCCTGGGCGCCGGGACCTAACGGTCGCGGCGGCTCAGCATCCAGAACCGGCCCAGCAGCAGGCCGCCCGACAGGAAGCTGGCGATCACCACCGCCCAGACGATTCCGTCGATGCCCATCTTCATCGGGATCGCGAGCCACCAGGCCAGCGGCATCATCACCAGGATGTAGCTGGTCAGGTGGGTGTAGGTCGGCAGCCAGACGTCGCCGCGCGCGCGCAGCGCCTGGGCGGCGACCACCTGGAGGCAGTCCGGGAAGAAGAACAGGCAGGCCAGGACCAGCGCCGGCGCGGCCATGGCGATGGTCGCCGGGTCGGTCGTGTAACCGGCGGAGATCAGGTGCGCGGTCGGCCAGATGGCGAGCGAGACCGCGAGGCCGAACACCGCCGCCACGGCAAAGGCCACTGCGCCCGCCCGGTTCACGGCAGCGGGATCACGGGCGCCGTAGGCCCGGCCCACGAGCACAGCCGCGCCAGTCGCGAGGCCCAGCGGCACCATGAAGACGATCGCCGCGACGTTGAGCACGATGGCCCAGGCAGCGACGGCGAGGCCGCCGATCCAGCCGGCGAAGACGTTCATGCTGGCGAAGGCGGAAACCTCCAGGAAGTTTGACACTCCCGCGCCATAGCCGATCCGCCGCTGTTCGGTCGCCGCGGCCCGGTCGGGCTCGGGCTTGTCGAAGACGCCGAGCGCCCTCGCCTCCTTCATGCGGGCGATGTAGCCGAGGCTCGCCAGCGCAAGGAACGTCCGCGCGCCGCAGGTGGCCCAGGCCGCCCCGACCGCGCCGCCGGCCGGCAGGCCGAAGGTTCCCGGCACGAACAGCAGCACCAGGACCAGGTTGACGACGTTCGCCGCCCACATGGCGGCGGCCGCCGGTCCGGGGCGCGACAGGCCTTCGAGCCAGAAGCTGCACGCCACGCTGACCGCATAGCCGGTCAGCGACAGCGAGAAGACCAGGAGCACCCGGCTCGCGCCGTCCGCCAGATCCTTGCCGAGGCCGATGACGTGCAGGAACGGCGGGCCGACGGCGGCGAGGATCGCCGTGGAGACCAGGCCGATCCAGAAACTGTAGACCAGTCCCCGGCGCAGCACGGCCCCGGCCCGCTCCCGCCGGCCTTCGCCAACGGCGCGGGCAGTCATCACCTGAACCCCGGTCAGCAGGCCGACCACCGCGGTCAGCACCACGCTGGTCGGCGCCCAGCCGAGCGCGTGATAGCCGAGCTCCGTCGCCGAATAGCGCCCCACGACCACGGCGTCGGTCAGGCCCATGGCCATGATTCCCAGGCGCGACAGCACGACTGGCCATGACAGGGTCAGCAGGGTCGACAGGTCCTGGCGAACAGGCGAAGGCGCGTGGGCCGCAGGGCGGTCCATGACGACGGGTCCCGGGTTTCAAAGAGTCGCGGACACTGGCGCCCGCCCAAAGTTTGGGCAAGGGCCAGCTCCTTCGTCGCAAACGATCTGTTCGCCGTCCGTGACCCTCAGGGCACAGCTTGGGTCACCCCACCGCGTCCAAGTCGGTCTTCAGTTCCCGGGCCCAGATGCGTCCCTCGCGGCAGGCGGCGATGAAGGCCTTGCCGCCGTCCGCCACGCCGACGAAGCCCTCGTCCAGCTCCGCCAGGGAAATTCCCGCCTTCTCGAGGAACGGCAGGGCCGCCTCGGTGTGGCCGATCACCTTGCAGTGGGCGAAGGCGTCGTTGACGAAGTCCTTGGCCGGCTTGTCCATGCCGAGCAGCTCGGCTCCTTCCGGCGAGAGCAGGACCGCGACGGCGTCGTAGAGCACCGACGGCCCGCCATCGATCTTCTGCTTGGCGGGCTGTAGGGCGCCGTCGTCCAGCACCGCGCCGCCAACCTTCGGGGCCACGATCTCATAGACCGCGCCTTCCGCCTCGATCGCGGCGACCAACGACGCCAGCAGGTCGGACGCCGTGCCATCGGCGATCAGGATCCCGATCTTCCGGCCGCGGAAGCTGGGCGGCGGCCGCCTCAGGATGCTGAGCGGGTCCGACGACGGCAGGTTTCCGACGACTGGCCGTGCGGGCGGCAGGGCGTCGGGATTGTCGGCGAGGCCGAGGCCATCCGCGACCCGGACCGCCAGCCCCTCATCGATGTTGCGCAGGTGCGCCACCATCCGCGCGCGGATGTCGGGGCGCTCGCACTTGCTGAGTTCGAACACCAGGGCGTCGCCGATGTGCTTCTGCTCCACCGGGAGCTGGCTCAAGTAGAACTGGCGGGCCTGGCTGTAGTGATCGGCGAAGGTCTCGGACCGCACCTGGCGCATCTCGCCCGCCTCGGCGGCGGGGAAGTGCGGATAGCCGCGGGTCGGGGACTCGCGCGGGCCGCCCCAGCTGTTGGGCTCGTAGTTCACCCGCCCGACGGGGTTGCGCATGGTCATGTGGCCGTCCTGCTGGAAGTTCATCACGGGACAGCGCGGGGCGTTCACGGGGAGGTGGGTGAAATTCGGACTGCCCAGGCGCTTCAGCTGGGTGTCGAGGTACGAGAAGTTCCGGCCCTGCAGCAGCGGGTCGTTCGTGAAGCCGATGCCGGGGACCACGTTCTGGGTGCAGAAGGCCACCTGTTCGGTCTCGGCGAAGAAGTTGTCGACCGTCTGGTCCAGCACGAGCCGCCCGACCACGCGGACCGGCACGAGCTCCTCCGGAATCAGCTTGGTCGGATCGAGCACGTCGAACGGAAAGCTGTCGGCGAAGGCGTCGTCGAAGAGCTGAACGCCCAGTTCCCATTCCGGCGGGTCGCCCAGCTTGATCGCGTCCCACAGGTCCCTGCGGTGGAAGTCCGGGTCGGTGCCATTGATCTTCACCGCCTCGTTCCAGAGCACGGACTGCAGGCCGAGCTTGGGCTTCCAGTGGAACTTCACGAAGGTCGATCGCCCTTCGCCGTCGACAAACCGGAAGGTGTGGACCCCGAAGCCCTCCATGAAGCGGAACGATCGGGGGATAGCCCGGTCGGACATGGTCCACATGACCATGTGCATCGACTCCGGGGTCAGGGTGATGAAGTCCCAGAAGTTGTCGTGCGCGGTCTGGGCCTGGGGGAAGTCACGGTCGGGCGCCTGTTTGGCCGCATGCACGACGTCGGGGAACTTCATCGCGTCCTGGATGAAGAAAACCGGAATGTTGTTGCCGACGAGGTCCCAGTTGCCCTCCCGGGTGTAGAACTTCACCGCGAAGCCACGCACGTCGCGAGCCAGATCGAACGAGCCCTTGTTGCCCGCGACCGTGGAGAAGCGGACGAACACCTCGGTCTTCTCGCCCACTCTCTGGAAGAGGTCGGCGCGGGTCACGTCGGCGAGCGACTCCGTGGTCTCGAAGTAGCCGCGCGCGCCGAAGCCCCGGGCATGGACCACCCGCTCCGGAATGCGCTCGTGATCGAAGTGGAAGAGCTTCTCGCGGAGATGGAAGTCCTCGAGCAGCGATGGCCCGCGCGGGCCGACCTTCAGGCTGTTCTGGTCGTCGGCGACCGGAACCCCCTGCTGCGTCGTCAGGACGGGCGTGTCGCCCTCTGCGGTCTGGTGGGTCTCGCCGCCCGAACCCGGGTTGCGGCGGTCGTAGATGTCGTCGGACATGGGACGTCCCTCCTGTCCACGCCCAACTGCCGCCGGGCGCTTAGGTTCAGGAGGGGGCCGAAATTAAACGCGCGCCCCGTCTGCGGCGCGCGGTCGTTCCGGTAGCAGCCCATGCCCCCACCGGAAACGCCGGATCAGATGTTGGCCGCCACGCGGTCGGCCAGGTCGACGCGGTCGTCCTTGAGCTTCTCGGCCACCAGGAACGCCAGCTCCAAGGCCTGCTCGCCGTTCAGCCGCGGATCGCAGTGCGTGTGGTAGCGGTCGCCCAGCTCGCCCTCGGTCAGCGCGCGGGCGCCGCCCAGACACTCGGTGACGTTCTGCCCGGTCATCTCCAGGTGCACGCCGCCGGGATGGATCCCTTCGGCCTTGCAGATGTCGACGAAGGACTTCACCTCCGAGAGGATCCGGTCGAACGGGCGGGTCTTGAAGCCCGTGTTGGCCGTCAGGGTGTTGCCGTGCATCGGGTCGATGGCCCAGACGACCGTGCGGCCCGAGGCCTTCACCGCACGCAGCAGGTTCGGCAGACGCTGCTCGATCTTGTCGTAGCCAAAGCGGCCGTACAGCGTCAGTCGGCCGGGCTCGTCCTTCGGGTTCAAGGTGTCGATCAGACGCAGCAGCTCGTCCGACTCCAGGGTCGGGCCGACCTTGACGCCGATCGGGTTCTTGATGCCGCGGAAGAATTCCACGTGCGCTCCGTCGAGCTGGCGCGTGCGCTCGCCGATCCACAGCAGGTGGGCCGAGGTGTCGTACCATTCGCCCGAGGTGCTATCGACGCGCGTCATCGCCTCTTCGAAGCCGAGCAGCAGGCCCTCGTGGCTGGTGAAGAACTCCACCCGGTGCATCTCGGGATGTGTCTCGGGCGTGACTCCAATGGCGGCCATGAAGGTCAGGGCCTCGGAGATCTTTTCCGACAGCTCGCGGTATCGCGCGCCCTGCGGGCTGTCGTTCACGAAGCCCAGGGTCCAGCGATGGATGTTGTAGAGGTCGGCGTAGCCGCCGCCCGCGAAGGCGCGCAGCAGGTTCAGCGTCGCCGACGACTGGCCGTAGGCCTGCAGCAGGCGCTGAGGGTCGGGCGTCCGGCTCTCGGGCGTGAAATCCATGCCGTTGATGTTGTCGCCGCGGTAGCTGGGCAGTTCCACGCCCTCGATGGTCTCGACCGGCGACGAGCGCGGCTTGCCGAACTGGCCCGCCATCCGGCCCACCTTCACCACGGGCTTGCCGCCGGCGAAGGTCAGCACCACCGCCATCTGCAGGATCAGGCGGAAGGTGTCGCGGATGTTGTCCGCGTGGAATTCCTTGAAGCTCTCGGCGCAGTCACCGCCCTGCAGCAGGAAGGCCTTGCCGGCCGCCACGTCGCCAAGGAGGCTTTTCAGGCGGCGGGCCTCGCCCGCAAACACCAGCGGCGGCATCTTGCGAAGGGTGGTCTCGACGCGCGACAGCTCGGCCATGTCCGGATAGTCGGACGGGATGTGCTTCGCGGGCTTCGATCTCCAGGATGCGGGCGTCCAGTGTTGGGTCATCTCGTTGCACTCGGTAACCGCCTGACGTTCGGCGGGCCGGGCGTTTTAACGACATTGCGGCGCAGCGTCGATTCCCCGCAGCCTAGCTGCGACGAGACGTATCCTCAACGTCACCCGGGCGTTCCACGTCTCCGAGGGCGGCCACGACCGCGACCAGCGCACCGAGCGCCAGCCACCACTCCTGCCACACGCCGAAGCTGATCAGGCCGAAGAAGACGTAGACCGCAGCCGAGCCGGCCGTGGCGGCGGGCAGCAGGCTGCGCTCATCGCGCGCCAGCCGACGGAACGCGAAGACCCAGACCAACGCCGCCAGCGCCGCCCCCACCAGCCCCAGCTCCAGCCAAAGCTGCAGAGGTCCATTGTGGGGATGGAGCTGGATGTGCGGGCTGAACGCCCGGCTGGCGTCCAGGCCCCAGCCTCGCCAGGGATGCGCGCCGATCTGGGCGGTGGCGTACATCCAGTAGCCCAACCGCTCGGCCCAGGAGAGCGGCAGGGACAGCCTTACCCCGAACCCCGCCATCAGCAGGAAGACCAGGGGCGTGAGAATGATCCCCGCGGCGGTGGCGACGCCCATGGCCCGCGGCGCCGACCGGGGCCACACCCAGACGGCCGCGCTGGCCAGCAGCGCCAGACCCACCGCGATCACGGGGGCGTCGGACAGGAATCGGTTCGCCAGGAGGGCCGTGCCCAGCGCCATGGGGATCGCCAGCGCCCGCGGCGCGCCCGCCTTGGCGCCGGCCACCGCCGCCACCGGCCACAGCAGCGCCAGCA
Source organism: Pseudomonadota bacterium (assembly GCA_046725615.1). Classification (GTDB taxonomy): domain Bacteria; phylum Pseudomonadota; class Alphaproteobacteria; order Caulobacterales; family Caulobacteraceae; genus Phenylobacterium. The sequence continues at coordinate 60,433 of JBKOYY010000053.1, read as the reverse complement.
CGAAGCTGCCCTGGGCGATGTTCTTGCGACCCAGGTCGGGCCGGATCGGGTCGCCGATGACCTGGCGCAGGCCCAGGTAGAGGCCGCCGCCGGTGAAGGCCTCGACCAGCAGCACAGCGCCGTAGGCCGCCAGTCCCCAGGCCAGGACCTTCAGCGCCAGTCGCCGCAGGGCCGGTGAGGCGCGCCGGGCTCCCGACCAGGCCGCCCAATAGAGCGGGACCTGCAGAAACAGCTTCAGCGCCACGCTGTCCTCGAGCGCCGGGCGGTGAGGACTCCAGAGGGTCGACAGCGACGCCCAGGCCGAGGCCAGCAGCAGCACGATCGCCAGCGGCCGCTCGGAGGCGGCGATCCTCAGAGCGGGCAGACAGAGCAGCCCCGCCAGGCCCACCACCGGGGCGAAGCTGATCGGGCTGAGCCACGCCAGCAGCGGCGTCAGGCCGGCGAGGCCCACCAGCACCCAGCCGCACCAGTCTCCCAGACGGTCGTGGGGCCTGCCCGCCGTGTCGCTCATGCCTGGCGCATTCGGACGATCAGCGCTTCAGGCCACCTGGCCCAGGGCCGGCGGAACATGCTTCTCGCGCATGGTCACCAGCTCCTCGGCCAGGGTGGGGTGGACGGCGCAGGTGGAATCCCACTGCGGCTTGGTCACGCCCATCTTCAGCGCCACGGCCGCCATCTGGATGATCTCGGGGGCGTCGGGACCGACGACGTGGCAGCCGAGGATCTTCTCGCTTCCCTTCTCCACCACCAGCTTCATGAGAGTGCGCTGCTGGCCGCCGTAGAAGGTCTCCTTCATGGCGCGGAACTTGGCCATGTAGATGTCCACCTGGCCGTGATGCTGCCGACGGGCATCCGCCTCGGAGAGCCCCACGGTCCCGACCGGCGGTTGGGTGAACACAGCGGCCGCCACCATCTCGTGGTCGAAGCTCATGGGCGTGCCGTGGAATTCGGTGCGGGCGAAGGCTTCGCCTTCCCGGATCGCTACGGGCGTGAGGTTGATGCGGTTGGTCACGTCGCCCACCGCCCAGATGTTCTCGACGCTGGACCGGGAGAAGGCGTCCACCTTCACCGCGCCGTTCTCGGCCAGCTCCACGCCCGCCTCGGCCAGGCCCAGACCTTCGGTGTAGGGCTCGCGGCCCAGCGCGAACATCACCACGTCGGACTCGACGCTGTGCCCGCCCGTGCAATGGCTGACGAGGCCGGTCGCAGTCTTCTCGATCCGGGCGTGCTGGGTTCCCAGCATCACCTTGATCCCGGCCTGCTTCAGCTCCTCGGCCACGTGGCTGCGGACGTCGTCATCGAAGCCGCGCAGCACGTTCGGTCCACGGTGCACCACCGTCGTATCCACGCCCAGGCCGTTGAAGATGCAGGCGAACTCGAGCGCGATATAGCCGCCGCCGGCGATCACGATCCGCTTCGGCAGCTGCTCCAGGTGGAACGCCTCGTTCGAGGTGATCGCATGCTCCACGCCCGGCAGGTCGGCGGGCATCCACGGCCGGCCGCCGGTGGCGATCAGGATCTTGTCGGCCGAGACGGTCCCGACGCCCTCGATCTCGACCGTGTGGCGGTCCTTCAGCCGGGCCTTGCCATGCACCAGCTCGCAGCCGGCGTTCTGCAGGTTGCGGACGTAGATCCCCGACAGCCGGGCGATCTCCTTGTCCTTGTCCATCAGGAACCGGGACCAGTCGAATCGGGTCTCGCCGATCTCCCAGCCATAGCCGCGCGCAGTCTCGAAAGCTTTCGAAAACTCAGAGGCATAGACCATGAACTTCTTCGGCACGCAGCCCCGGATCACGCAGGTGCCGCCGACGCGATGTTCCTCGGCCACGGCCACCCGCGCGCCGCCCATGGCCGCCACTCGCGCGGCCCGCACGCCGCCCGAGCCGGCGCCGATGACGAAGAGGTCGTAGTCCGCCAAGGGACTCTCCTTACGGTTCGAGTTCGATCACCCCGCCCGGTGCGCCGATCAGCGCCCGGTCGGCCAGGTCGAGGAACAGGCCGTGGTCCACGACGCCGGTCACGCTCTTCAGCGCCGCCGCCAGCACCGCCGGCTCCTCGATCCGCCCGCAATGGGCGTCATAGATAAGGTTGCCGCCGTCGGTTCTCACCGGCTCGCCGTCCTTGCGGCGCAGGGCAGGCGCGACGCCGATCTCGCACTCGGCCAGGGCGTCGCAGATCCGCAGGGCCGTGGTCTTGTGGCCGAACGCCACCACCTCGATCGGCAGGGGGAATTTCCCCAGCGCCTTCACCTGCTTGGCGGCGTCGGCGATCACGACGCACGACTTCGAGGCCTCCCACACCAGCTTCTCGCGCAGCAGGGCCGCGCCGCCGCCCTTGATCAATGACAGGCCCGGCCCGACCTCGTCGGCGCCGTCGACCGTCAGGTCGATGGCCTTCGTCTCGCCGAGTTCGCCCAGACGGATACCGAGGCTCGCCGCCAGGTCGGCGGTGGCCTGCGAGGTCGCCACGCCGATGATGTCCAGCTTGCGCGCCGCCAACGCCTTCACGAACCAGGCGGCGGTCGAGCCGGTGCCCAGCCCGACGACCATGCCGCTCTGCACGAGGGCGGCGGCAGCCTCGCCGGCGGCCTTCTTCTGGGCGTCCGCGTCGCTCATTTGCTTTTTCCGGCCTTCTTCGCGGCCATCTTCCTGCGGAACTTCGCCGCCCAGCCTTCCTTCTCGGCCTGCCGCCCACGTCCCAGAGCCAGTGCGTCAGGCGAGACGTCCTGGGTGATCACCGAGCCCGAGCCCGTGTAGGCCCCCGCCCCGATGGTCACCGGCGCCACGAGCGAGGAGTTCGAGCCGATGAACGCGCCCTCGCCCACGTGGGTGTCGTATTTGAAGAAGCCGTCGTAGTTGCAGAAGATCGTGCCGGCGCCGATGTTCGCGCCCGCCCCGACCATGCCGTCGCCCAGGTAGGCCAGATGGTTGGCCTTGGCGCCCTTGCCGACCGTCACCTTCTTCACCTCGACGAAGTTGCCGATGTGGGCCTCCTCGCCGATGTCGGCCCCGGGCCGCAGGCGAGCATAGGGGCCGATCAGGGCGCTGTCCCGCACCACGCAGCCCTCAAGGTGGCTGAACGCGCGGATCACAGCCCCGGTCTCCACCTTCACGCCCGGCGCGAAGACGACATAGGGCTCCACCGTCGCCCCGGCCGCGATCTGCGTGTCCCACGAGAAGAACACCGTATCGGGCGCGGTCATGGCCACGCCCTCGGCCAGGAAGTGCGCCCGCCGCCGTTTCTGGAACTCGGCCTCCGCCTGGCTGAGCTGCATCGGCGTGTCGGCGCCCATCACAGCCGTCTCCGGCGCGATGTGAGCCCGCACCAGCTTCTCCTCCTTCACCGCTTCGGCGACGATGCCGGTGAGGAAGTATTCGTTCTTCGGGTTGTCGTTGGTCAGGCGCGACAGCCAGCGGAACAGGTCATCGCGCCCCGCCAGGTACATGCCGGCGTTGCACAGCTTGACCTGCCTGACTTCCTCACTTGCCTCGCTGGGCTCGACGATCCGCATCACATGGCCGTCGGCGCCGCGTAGCACCCGGCCGTAGAGCAATGGGTCGACAGGCTCGAACCCCAGCAGGGCCAGCGCCGCGCCATTGCCCCGCAGAGTGAAGAGCGGCTCGAGGTCCTGGGCGGTCAACAGGGGCGGGTCGGCGTTGACGATCAGGACATCGCCGTCGAAATCGGCCAGGGCGTCCCTGGCGCACAGCACCGCATGCCCAGTGCCCATCGGCGGGTCCTGCACGACCACCGCCTGCGGGCCGAGGCGCTTCTCGACGAGAGCGCGCACCTCCGGGATCAATCCGACCACGACGTGAATGCGCTCGCAGCCCGCCGCCTGCACCGTGTCGATGATGCGGTCGAGCAGCGTACGACCGCCAACCTTGTGCAGCACCTTCGGCGTGCGGGACTTCATCCGCGTGCCGTGGCCGGCGGCCATGATCACGGCGGCTCTGGCGGTCATTCGGCGCTCCTGGGGTCAGATCGAGTCTGGGCTCTCGCCCCCGCTTAGCAAGCCTTGTGGCCGCGCGCGACACATGGCTAGCGTGCCCGCCATCCAGCCGGGGAATCTCCATGAAGTCTCGTTCGCGTCTCGCCGCCCTTCTTGCCGCCACCGCCCTCGTCGCGCTGGCTCCCGCCGCCACCCAGGCGGCCGACGCCGCGCTGGAGGCGAAATTCGACGCCGCGCTCGACCCGGCCGAGATGGGCGCCTGGCTCAAGACCATGGCCGCCGAGCCGATTCACGTCGGAGCCCCGCACAACAAGGCCAACGCCGAGATGACCCTGGCCCAGTTCAAGGCCTGGGGCTGGGACGCCCGGATCGAGACGATCCCGGTGCTCTATCCCACGCCGAAGGAGGTCGCCCTCGAGCTGGTCGCCGGCGCGGGCGCGCCGTTCAAGGCCACGCTGACCGAGGCGCCCGTGCCCGGTGACGAGACCTCGTCCCGCACCAAGGACCAGCTACCCGCCTACGTCGCCTTCCAGGGCGACGGCGACGTCACCGCCCCGGTGGTCTACGTGAACTACGGCCTGCCGGCCGACTATGAGGCGCTGGAGCGCCTGGGCGTGTCGGTAAAGGGCAAGATCGTCATCGCCCGCTACGGCCAGGGCTGGCGCGGCCTGAAGCCCAAGCTGGCGCAGGAACACGGCGCGGTCGGGGCGATCATCTATTCCGACCCGCGCGAGGACGGCTACGCCACCGACGACGTCTATCCCGCCGGCGCGGCGCGGCCGCCGCAGGGCTTCCAGCGCGGCTCGGTGGCCGACATGACCATCTTCCCGGGCGACCCGACCACGCCCGGATACGGCTCCAGCAAGGACGGCAAGCGGCTCAGCCGCGAGGATAGCCCGGCGATCCTCAAGATCCCGACCCTGCCGATCTCGTACGGCGACGCCCAGGTGATCCTGAAGGCGCTGGACGGCCCGGTGGCCCCGCCGTCGTTCCGCGGCGCCCTGCCCCTCACCTACCATGTGGGCGGCGGCGAGGCGGCCAAGGTCCACCTGAAAGTCGTCTCCGACTGGACCCCGAAGCCGGCCTACAACGTCGTAGCGACCCTGAAGGGCAAGACCCGCCCCGACGAATGGGTGCTGCGCGGCAACCACCGGGACGGCTGGGTGTTCGGCGCCTCCGACCCGCTCTCGGGCCATGTGGCCATGATGGGCGAGGCCAAGGCCCTGGGCGGGCTCTACAAGGCCGGCTGGAGGCCCGACCGCACCATCGTCTACCTGTCGTGGGACGCCGAGGAGCCCCTGCTGCTGGGCTCCACCGAATGGGCCGAGACCCACGCCGCCGAACTGAAGAAGAAGGCGCTCGTCTACATCAACTCCGACTCCAACGGCCGGGGCTTCCTCGATGTTGGCGGCAGCCATGCGCTGCAGCACTTCGTCAACGAGGTCGCCGCCGACGTGAAGGACCCGCAGACCGGCGTCTCGGTCCGCGACCGGGCTCGGGCAAGCCTGGCGGTCCAGGGCGAAGCGCCCGGGGCGAACGCCCGCGCGGTGGCGCTCGGCAAGATCGCCGCCGACCCGGCCCGCGACCTGCCGCTCGATCCCCTGGGCTCGGGCTCGGACTACTCGGCGTTCCTGCAGCACCTGGGGCTGGCCAGCCTGAACGTCGGCTTCGGCGGCGAGGGCGAATCCGGCGGCGTCTACCATTCGGCCTACGACACCTACGAGCACCACAGCCGCTTCGTGGATCCCGGCCACGCCTACGCCGGCGCCCTGGCCAAGGTCGCGGGGCGCATGGTGATCCGGATGGCCGACGCCGATACGCCGGTGCAGCGCTACGGCGACTTCGCCGACACGGTCTCGGGCTACCTCGACGAGGTGAAGAAGCTCGCCGACACCACCCGCGACCAGGCCCAGGCCCGCGCGCGCCTGCTGGCGGCCGGCGCCTACAAGCTGGCCGACGACCCCACGGTCACCCGGGGCGACCCGCCCGCGCTCCCCGCCTCCCCCGCCCTGGGCTTCGGCCCCATGGACGCGGGCGTGGCGAAGCTGAAGGCCAGCGCCGCGGCCTTCGACCAGGCCCTGGCGAGCAAGGGCGGCGCGCTCACCGCGGCCCAGCGCAAGAAGCTGGACGCCCTCCTGCTGGTGCAGGAACAGCGGCTGCTGCGCGACAAGGGCCTGCCGCTGCGGCCCTGGTACCAGCACATGATCTATGCGCCCGGCCGCTTCACCGGCTACGGCGCCAAGACCCTGCCCGGCATCCGCGAGGCGATCGAGGAGCGCCGCTTCGACGACGCCAAGGCCTATATCGGCCTGACCGCCGAGGCCCTGACCGACTACGCGGCCGGTCTCGACGCGGCGACGGCGGTGATCAATGGCGGCTGACGTCCCGGCCGGCGTCGAAGGCCTGGCCGGGTCGGTCATCGCCTTCGACCTCGACGGCACCTTGGTCGACACGGCCCCCGACCTGATTGGCACGCTCAACGTGCTGCTGAGGGACGAAGGCCTGCCCGCCCTGCCGCTGGCCGACGCGCGGCCCTTTATCGGCCGCGGCGCGCGCTGGATGATCGAACGCGGCTTCGAGGCGGCGGGCGAGCACCTGCACCCGGCCCGCTCTCAGGCGCTGTTCGATCGGTTCATCCTCCACTACCGCGAGCGGATCGCCGACGAGAGCCGGCCTTTCCCCGGCTGCGAGGCGGCTCTCGACGCCCTGGCGGCGGCCGGCGCGCGCCTCTGTGTCTGCACCAACAAGCGCACGGACCTCTCCGTCGCCCTGCTGGAGCGCCTGGACCTCGCGCGCCGGTTCGAGGCCATCGTCGGCGCCGACATGGCCCCGGCCATCAAGCCAGACCCGCGCCACCTGCGGGTCGCCGTTGACGCCGTGGGCGGTGACCTGGGATGCACCATCATGGTCGGCGACGCCGCCACCGACGCCGGCGCGGCCCGGGGCGCCGGGGCCGGCCTGATCCTGGTCAGCTTCGGCTACACCGAGATCCCCGCGGCCGACCTCGAGCCCGACGAACTCATCCACAGTTTTGACGACCTGCCGAGTGCGTGCCTGCGGCTCCTGACCGCTTGCGGCCCGCGATCCGGTCGGCTATAGCCCCCGCCTTCCCGCGCCGCGAGGCGTGACGGGCGGATGCGTAGCTCAGCGGGAGAGCACCTCGTTCACACCGAGGGGGTCACAGGTTCAATCCCTGTCGCATCCACCATTCCTTCCGCCGCTGACCGGCGTGAATTCCTCCTCGCCAATACCTCCGAGAAGTCCGCCGGTTAGGCGGCTAGGCATCCCTGCGCCCGACTCTCCGAGAGCCGAAGTTCGAGCCGAACGGTCTCGGCAGGTACTGGCGAAAAATCTCCGCCTTCGTATTGAGCCGCATCGCTGGGCCACAGGTTGAAGCGTTAGGCGCGCACGGCTTGTTTGGTGCGAGAGCCGCCCCGCCTCAGAAGTTTTGCGGCTCGTTCGACGGGAGCCGTCAGGGCGGGCGAAATGGGTGCGAGTGCCGGATTGGGAGCGCCGAAGCCGCTTCAGCCCTCAAGTTGTTCCGAAAAAAGCACATTGATGATCTGCGGCACCGACCCGGCGGCGCGGACCGAAGCCTCCAGTTCATCCAGAAGTTCTTGTTCCCCCCGGGGCGGACCGGCTTCGCCGGCGATCGCTTCGTCATCGCGCCAGTCGTCAGGATTGGCCTGGATCGACGCGGCCACCCGATCCTTCACCTGATTCAACGTCATCGGATCGATCACCTCAATCTGCTGATCGATCTGATGAACGCTTTGTTGCACGAGGAAGCGGAACACTCGCTCCCAGAATGGTCCGACAACGCCCTGGTCAATGACTCCGACGACCTTCCAACACTGCAGGTCGGGCCCGACCACCACCATCCCTAACCGCTGGCCATGTTTCAGGTCCCATGATGTGCAGGTGGAGAAACCTGCAGATCCTAGGAAGTACTGCATCTTTTCACGCCCCGCTTCGGCGTAGCGACCGACGTCGCGACAAAACGCCAGGGCGGGAAATGTCGGGCTCACCGGCGCTTGTCCGACTGAGCCTTGGCCGCCCCGGCCGGATGACCGAGAGCGGCGCCAGCCCCCACCTTGGACCAGGTCGGTGTGCCGTGAACGTACCGCTCGACCGCATTGAACTGTGGCTTCCCCTTGTAGGAACCCGTCAGTCGCCCATGCATCTCAGCGCCCACTGGCCCCTCCGGCATGGCCTTGATGTTCCACGGCTGGTTCTTGACCCAATCGGGCACGCTCTTCCACCACCGGTCGCGCCCGTCGATCAACTCGCCGATGCGCTTACCGAACTGAACGACACCCGGGTCTTCGTCGCATGGGATCGACTCCAGGATCCGTTCGGTTTCGAGGTTCTTGGCGAAGAGGTTGACCGTAATGGACCCGTCCACCCAGCTTTTCTGGAGATTTACCCAGTCCTGGATTTCTCCACGAATCCGCTTCCAGTCCCGCCCCACTCGGGTGAACCCGAGCGGCTGCAGCGCGAGGTCAAGCGCGCTGGTGTAAGATAGACGGGTCATATGAACGGCTTCGGACCATAGAAGATGGGACGGGTCTTCACGTCGGCAACGCAATACTTCCCGACCGCAGCGATCCGATCAAGAACAAAGCACAAACATCTACTCGATCAGCATTCACCTGCGCTTGTAGGGAGAGATCAGTGGCCGGCACACTGCCCACGCCACCACTCTTTCCCAGTGGCTGCTCGATTATGGGACCGCAAGATCGCCGCCTGGCGCGACGACTTCCACGAGCCGTCGATCACCTGCCATGGCCCTTCCAGGTCTCCGGCCTGGGCCGGAGCCGCCCGGCGGCAGGACGCTGGCCCCTTACCCGCCCATCATCTTCGCCCGCAGCCGGCGCATGCCGCCCAGCCAGCGGTCGTAGTCGCCGGTCTTGCGCTGCATGTAGGTCAGCACCACCGGGTGCGGCAGGATCAGGAACTTCTCTTCCGCCAGGCCCTGGACCACGCTCTCGGCCACCTCGTCGGGCGTCAGGACGCCGTCGAGGTTCTGCGGCTGGGAGGCGGCGTCGCCCTGGCGGAGCATGGCGGTGTCGACGCCCTGGGGACACAGGATCGAGACCTTGATGCCCTGGTCGCCGTGGGTGATCGCCAGCGACTCGGCGAAGCCCACCGCCGCGTGCTTGGTGGTCGAATAGACCGCGCCGCCGATCTGCGAGAGCAGGCCGGCCGCTGATACGGTGTTGAGGATGTAGCCGCCGCCGCGCGCCCGCATCCCGGGGATCGCCGCGCGAGCGGCGTGGACGTGGGCCATCACGTTGACGTTCCAGGCCCGCTGCCAGACCGCGTCGGGCGACGAGGCGGCGTTGTCCTTCTCCGGGTCGCCGTCGCCGATGCCGGCGTTCGAGCAGAAGAGATCGATGCCGCCGTGCCGGGCTTCGATGTCGGCCACCATCTTCGCCATGGCCTCGCCATCGCTGACGTCGATGGTCACCGCTTCGCCGCCGATCTCGGCCGCCACCTTGGCGGCGCCCTCCCCGTTGCGGTCGGCGACGATCACGGCCTTGGCGCCTTCCTTGGCGAAGCGCCGGCAGAGCGCGGCCCCGATCCCGTCGGCCCCGCCGGTCACCACGACGACCTTATCCTTGACGTTCATCTGTTCGGTTCCTCTCGGGTCAGGCGTTGGCCGTGTCGGCGTAGCCGGCGTAGGAGTGTTTCAGGGTGGCGTGGTTCAGCAGCATCTCGGCCACCTGCTTCTGGCCGCTCGAGTCGAACACCCGCGTCCGCACCCAGTAGGATTCGGTGCGCTTGCTCTCGGCCAGGGCCGCGATCTCGCGCCGCAGGACATACTCCTCGCCGACGAACAGCGGCCCGTCGATCACGCGGATCTCCTGGTCGGCGAACAGACCGACCGCCGGCCCCTTCACCGGGAACGCGGCCTCGCGGCTGGAATATTCACACAGTACGCTCAACATCTCGAAGGGTATGATCGGACGGCCCCAGGGCGAGGCCTTGGCGTCCGAGTACCAGGGCGAGGTCTCGGTGATCACGGCCAGCTTCTGGTTCAGGCTGAACGGATAGAGCGCGCCCATGTTCTGGTCCGGATCCATCCGCACCCGCTCTTCCTTGGCGCCGGTCATGCCGACCTTGAGGTCCTCCAGGATCAGCAGCTTGCCCGGCGGGCGCAGGGCGGCCATCCGCGTCTCCAGCAGGGTGGGACCGGAATCCCGGCCGAGGTGGGCGCTGGCTTCGAGTACGGGCGTGCCGTCCGCCTTCTCGGCCCAGACGCGGGTGGACGTGGCGCCTTCCGGCGGAATCTCGGCGAAGGCGCGGACCTCTTCGCCCTCCACGACCATGTTGAGGAAATGGGAGGAGATGCAGCCGCGCTCGAACCAGGCCTGGCCCCAGATCTTCGCGAGCAGCGGCTGGAACTGCGAGAAATGCGTCGGGCCCTCGATCGGTCCGGCGCGGAAGCCGAGCTTCTCGGCCATGGCGTCGTCGTGGATCGACGAGTGCCCGCCGTACTCCTGGTCGGCCAGCATCTGGTGCGGCCGGCGCAGCGGACCGGCGAGGCTGAGGGGCGTGTCGAAGCTCATGGGCGTCTCCTGGGCCGGGCGGCGCGCGCCGCTCCGGCCCTGAATAGCCCGATCGCCGGGAATATCGAACAGTCGTTTGAATGAGCGGAGCGAGCCGCCCCGCCCCGTCTCAGTAACCCAGCTTCCGGCCGTTCGGCACGCCGTCCTGGATCTGGTCCAGGTACTCGCTGAGGCCGTAGCCCACGAGGTCGCCGAAGCGGTACTCGGTCATGCCCTCGGTGATCCGGGTGTGAAGCTCGGTTCCGTCCGGCGCGGTCCGGCGGTTGCGGAGCGGGATGAGCGAGAGGACCTTGCCGGTGATCTGGTATTCCTTGCCGGCTTCGGTCTTCACGCGGGCGCGCAGGGCGGTCTGGTAGTCGTTCTCGTCCCAGTCGCTCTCGATCACGCACTCCTCGATGAGGTCGTAGATCCCGTCGCGGAAGACCATGCCGCCCTGCCGAGCGCCGCCCTTACCGTCGCCGATCACCGACAGCATCATTCCGAAGTCACGGCCGAAGTTCATCGGGCACCAGCGGTACCAGTCGATCGCCTGCCAATGGCGCGGCCCCCACGACTTGTCGCGCAGGCCGTAGCCCGACAGTTCGAAACGCTCGTCGCCGACGGTGATGACGCCGCGTGCGGCGCAGTGCTGTTCATAGTGCGCCTTGGCGAACGACTTCTCGGGGTCGATCTCCAGGGACGAGCCGTCGGCCTTCACCGTCTCCCCGCCGTACATCGGCGAGACGCCCTCGTAGTCCAGCTCCACCGTGCAGGGCACGCTGGGGTTCTCGCGATAGGCGCGCTTGGGGTCGGCCATCTCGAAGGGCCGCTCCAGAAGCAGCGCCTTGCCGGAATAGCTCACCTTCAGCCGCTTGAACGGCTCCACCACCTCGACTTTCAGGCCGCCCGCCGCCAGCTCGCGGTTGCCCTCGATGGTCGGTCGCCCGAACGTGAACGCCACACGCCCGTCCGGCAGGTAGATACAGACGCTGACCTCGGCGTAGTTTTCGTTCGGACGGTTGCCGATCCGGAACCATCCGCCCGTCTTCTTCGCGGGGTCGAAGACGTTGAAATACATGCTTTCGTTGTAGTTCTTGGCGTCGCCGGGATCGTGCGGATACTCGTCCACGGGATCCAGGCGGGTCTTGTAGCCTTCGGGCGTCTTGGCCATGCGGTTCCTCCCCGATCGGGTTATCGGGACCAGCCTGCGCCGCTGACGCGGGGGCACGGCAAGCCCGGAGGTCCATCCGCGGGGGATTTGACTCCCCCATGGGCGCCCTCGCCCACATGTCTGGCATCATAGAAGGGGTACGGATTTGAGCGCTTTCAAAGACAACCTGCTCGCGGGCAAGACCGCCTTCGTCGCCGGGGGCACCAGCGGCATCAACCTGGGCATCGCCAAGCGCTATGCCGAGCTCGGCGCAAAAGTGGCGGTGGCCGGCCGCAATCCGGAGAAGGCCGCCAACGCGGCGGCCGAGATCGGCCACGGCGCCATCGGCCTGTCCTGCGACGTCCGGGACTTCGCGGCGACCCGCGCCGCCCTGGAGGCGACCGTGGCCCAGTTCGGCAAGCTGGACATCGTCATCTCGGGCGCGGCCGGCAACTTCGTCGCGCCAGCCCTGGGCATGTCGGCCAACGGCTTCAAGACCGTGGTCGACATCGACCTGAACGGGACGTTCAACGTCTTCCGCGCCTGCTACGACCTCCTGAACCTGCCGGGCGCCTCGCTGATCGCCATCACGGCGGGCCAGGCGGTGAACCCGGCCATGCTGCAGGCCCACGTCTGCGCCGCCAAGGCCGGCATCAACCAGCTGATCCGCGTGCTGGCCATGGAGTGGGGTCCGTCGGGCGTGCGGGTGAACGGCATTTCGCCGGGCCCGATCGCCGGCACCGAGGGCATGGCGCGCCTGTCGCCGACGCCCGAGTCCGACCGCGCGATCACCGAGCGGATCGCCCTGCGCCGCTTCGGCGAGGTGGGTGAAGTGGCCGAGAGCGCCGTCTTCCTGGTCAGCGACTCGGCCCGCTACGTGACCGGCACGATCCTCGACTGCGACGGCGGCTCGCAGCTCGGCGACGCCCGCGATCGCACGGGCGCCCAGGGCATGGGCGTCGGCTGACGCCCTACCCGGGCGGCGTCGCTACTTCGACGTCGCCCGGCCGCTGGTCGGGATGTCCTTGAACGGCACGGTCTTGTCGACGCGGATGTCGCCCGGCAGGCCCAACACGCGCTCGGCGATGATGTTGCGCAGGATCTCGTCCGAGCCGCCCTCGATCCGGGTGGCGGGCGAGCGCATCAGCATGGCCTGGAAGCGGCCGTTCTGCGGACTCTCCTCCGGGTCCCACACCACGCCGGACTCGCCCTGAAGGTCGAGGGCGAAGGCGGCCAGGTCCTGCATGGTGGCGCCGGCCACCAGCTTGCCGATGGAGTTCTCCGGCCCGGGCGTCTCGCCCTTGGACAGGGCGGTGATCGCCCGCATCCCGGTGTACTTCAAGCCGCTCTGGCGCACGGCGAACTGGGCCAGACGCGAGCGCACGGCCGCGTCGTCCACCGCAGGGGCGCCGTCGATCTCAGCCTCCATGCAGAAGCGGAACAGCTCCGGGAACCCGGTCGACATGCCCGAGCCGATCGACAGACGCTCGTTCATCAGGGTGGTCAGCGAGACCTCCCAGCCCTGCCCCACGGCGCCCAGGCGCTGGTCGTCGGGGATGCGAACGTCGGTAAAATAGACCTCGTTGAAGCCCGAGGCGCCGTTCGCCTGCTTGATCGGACGCACCTCGACGCCCGGCGTGTCCATCCGCAGGAAGAACATCGTCAGGCCCTTGTGCTTCGGCACGTCGGGATCGGTACGGGTGATCAGCAGACCCCAGTCCGAGTGCTGAGCGCCGCTGGTCCAGATCTTCTGGCCGTTGACGATCCAGTCGCCCGAGCCGTCCTCGGCCCGCACGGCGCGAGTCCGCAGGCCGGCCAGGTCCGAGCCGCCCGCGGGTTCGGAGAATAGCTGGCACCAGATCTCCTCGCCCGACGCCAGCGGCGGCAGCAGGCGGCGCTTATGCTCCTCGCTGGCCCAGGTCATGACGGTCGGCCCGCACATCCCGTGGCCGATGATGAAGGGGCCGGAAAGCGCACCGTACGCCCCCTCTTCCTGGCCCCAGATCACCCGCTCGATCGGCGTGCGGGCGGCGCCGCCGTATTCCTTCGGCCAGTGCAGGCAGGCCCAGCCGGCCTCGGCCTTCTTCTTCTGCCAGGCCTTGGCGGCGGCCAGCGGGTCCTCGCTCTCCACGGCGCTGGAGCCGAAGCTGGCGCGCTTCAGCTCGTCCTCGAGATGCTTGGGAGCGTTGGCGGCGATCCACGCGCGGGCCTCGGCGCGGAAAGCGGCTTCCTGGGGTGTGTCGTCGAAATCCATGATGTTCCGCTCCCGATCCTAAGCCGCAGCTTCCACGTTGCCGGCGCGCATGCGCTCGATCAGCTGGCTCTCCCAGGTGGACAGCGAGCCGAGCGCCAGCGCCAGGGCGTTTGCGCGGCGGTAATAGAGGTGACAGTCGAAGGCCCAGGTGAAGCCCATGCCGCCATGCACCTGGATGTTGTTCTTGGCGCACTGCTGGAACGCGGTCGTCGCCGAGACGCGCGCCGTCGCCGCCGCCACCGGCAGCTCGGCCGCCCCGGTCGCCAGAGCCCAGGCGCCGTAGAAGCAGTTGGACCGGGCCAGGGTCGCGGCCACGTACATGTCGGCCAGCATGTGCTTGATGGCCTGGAACGAGCCGATCGGCCGGCCGAAGGCCATGCGTTCCAGGGCGTAGTCGCGGGCCATCTCCAGCGCCCGGTCCGCCCCGCCGACCTGTTCAAAGGCCATCAGGATCGCCGCGCGGTCCATCACCTGCGAGGCGATGTGCCAGCCGTCGCCGGTTCCGCCCAGCGGCTCGGCCGGAGCGCCGTCGAAGGTGAGCGCCGCATAGCTGCGGGTCGGGTCGATGGTCTCCAGCGCCTTGCGGCTGACGCCGGGGCCGTTGAGGTCGACAAGGAACAGCGAGACCGCCTCGGGGCCGGAGCCTGCGCCGGTGCGCGCCGCGACCACCGCCACGTCGGCGGCGACGCCGTCGGCCACCAGCGTCTTCGTCCCGGTCAGACGGCCGTCGCGGACGGCGACCTGCACCTTGGCGGGCGTCATCCGGCCCTGGCCCTCCACCACAGCGAAGGTCCCCACCGCCTCGCCGCCGGCCAGCCTGGGCAGCCAGGTCTTCTTCTGCGCCTCGGAGCCCGCCTGCAGCAGGAACTCCGCGGCCAGGTAGATCGAGGAGGCCACCGGCACGGGCGCGATCACCCGGCCCAGCTCCTCGGCGAACAGGCAGAGCTCGAGGTGCGACAGGCCGACGCCGCCGTATTCCTCGGGGATCGCCGCGCCAAGCACGCCCATCTCGGCCAGTCCGGCATAGAGTTCCCGATCGTAGGGCTCGGAGCCCTCCAGGATCGCGCGCACCGCCGCCGGCGTGCAGCGCTCGCCGAGATACCGCCGGACCTGCGCCTGCAGCTCTTTCTGGTCGTCGGAAAAGTCGAGGTTCACGAAAGCCTCCCAATCGCACCGGCCCGTCGGACCGGGCTTTTCTCCTGGATTCCCCGGCTTACGCGGCGAGAGTCGAGCCCCAACCGGCGCGAGATCAATTCCATCGCGCCCGCGGACGGCTATCCAGGAAGGAAGGACGTGCTACGTCCGGTCGCCGGCCAGCGCGGCGGCGAGTGCGGGAGTCGACATGGGCCTGAACCTCACCTTCCACGGCGCGGCCGAGTGCGTCACCGGCTTCTGCGCGCGGCTCAGCGGCGACGGCTTCAACATCCTGATCGACTGCGGGATGTTCCAGGGTCCCAAGACCCTGAAGGCGCTCAACTACGAGCCCTTCCCGTTCGACGTCGGCGCCATCGACGCCGTGCTGCTGACCCACGCCCACATCGACCACTCGGGCATGCTGCCCAAGCTGATGAAGGCCGGATACCAGGGCCCGATCTACGCCACCGCCCCGACGCGCGATCTCTGCGCGGTGATGCTGGCCGACGCCGGCGGCATCCAGGAGAGCGAGGTCCACTTCCTCAACCGCCGCAACCAGCACCGGGGGCGCCCGCTCGTGGAGCCGATCTACACCGAGCGTGACGCCCGCCGGACCATGGACCTGTTCCAGAAGGTGAAGATCGAGGAGATCGTCGAGATCGCGCCCGGGCTGCAGGCCCGGTTCTGGAACGCCGGCCACATGCTGGGCGCAACGTCCGTCGAGGTGATCGTGGCGGCGGGCGCGGGCGAGGAGCCGGTCCGCATCCTGTTCTCGGGCGACCTGGGCGCCGGCGGCCAGGACTACCTGCCCGACCCCACCGGACCGGCCGGCATCGACCACCTCGTGATCGAGTCCACCTACGGCGACCGCGAGCGGCAGAAGGTCGACACCGCCGAGCGCCGACGCCTGCTGGCCGAGGAGCTGCGCCAGGCCCACGAGGCGGGCGGGCCGCTGCTGATGCCCACCTTCGCCGTGGGACGCGCCCAGGAGCTGCTGCTCGACCTGCTCGCGGTGATGGAGTCCGGCGACGCGCCCCAGGCCGAGATCTTCCTGGACTCGCCCCTCGCCATCGAGGCCACCGACGTCTTCCTCGACCGCGGCTGGAACCGCGACACCGAGACCAACCCGTTCACGACCCTGCGCCACGCGCCGCACCTGCACTACCTGATGAAGCCCGGCGACAGCGACCAGCTGGAGCGGCTGCGCGACTGGCACATCATCCTGGCCGGCAGCGGCATGTGCGACGCCGGCCGCATCCGGGGGCACCTCAAGCGGCTCCTGTGGCGGCGCGAGGTGACGGTGCTGATCACCGGCTACCAGGCCGTCGGCACGCTCGGGCGACTGCTGGTCGAGGGCAAGAAGCTGGTCCGCATCCAGGGCGAGGACTACCGGGTGAAGGCCCGCATCCGCACGCTCGACGTCTATTCCGCGCACGCCGACGCCCGGGGCCTGGTGCAGTGGGCGCAGGACCGCCAGCCGATCCGCGGACAGGTCTTCCTGGCCCACGGCGAACCGGACGGCCTGAAGGGCCTGGCCGAGCGGCTGGAGAAGGCGGGCTTCTATCCCGCGAAGATCACGACACCCGTGCTCGACCAATCCTTCGAGCTTGGCCGCGAAGCCGCCCAGCCGGTGGTTGAAGGCCATCCGCGCCTCGCGCCCGGCCGCGCCTCCACGCTCGACTGGCACAACGCCCGCGCCGACATCCTGGCGCGGCTCGGGGATCGGCTGGAGGCCGCGCCCGACGACGAGTCCCGGCTGCGGATGTTGCTCGCGCTGGAACGGGTGCTGAAGACCGCCGAGTGGCCGGACGAGCCGGCGTCGCCGGCCTGACCCCAGGCCCCCGGCGTGGATTTCGCCCACGCCGCGGGCGCCACCTGCTCAAAATGCGGGCGAACCACGTCGCTCTGCCCGTGATCGGTGTCGCGCCGCATCCCTTCCGCAGGGCAGGCCAGCCTAGTCAGCGGCATGCGCGTCCTTGTGGTCGATCCGGATCCGGCCCGCGCCGCCCTCGTGGCGGAAGGCCTCGCCGGCGTTGAGCCGCTGGACGTGCGCCACTGCGCCGTGTTCGACCAGCGCGAAGCCGCCGTCTTCGAGCCGGACGTGGTGGTGGTTGCGTCCGACAGCCCCGACCGCGACACGATCGAGAGCCTGCGCGAGGCGACCGCCAGCAATCCAAGGCCCGTGGTCATGTTCGTCGACCGCTCGGAAGCGGGCCTGGCCGAGGAGGCCGTCCGGGCCGGGGTGTCCGCCTACGTCGTCGACGGCCTGTCGGCCGCCCGCGTGCGCTCGGTGCTGGAGGTGGCCATGAGCCGCTTCGCGCTGATGAACCAGCTGCGCCAGGACCTGGAGAAGGCGAAGGCCGACCTCGCCTCCCGCAAGACGGTGGAGCGCGCCAAGGCCCTGCTCATGAAGGAGCGCGGCCTGGAAGAGGAAGCCGCCTACCGGCTGCTGCGCAAGCTGTCGATGGACACGGGCCGACCGCTCGGCGCCGTCGCGGCCGATCTGCTGGCCTTCGCCGGCGTGCTGAAGGGAGACGCATGATGGGCGACCGCATCCGCCTCGGCTTCATCGCCTTGAACGACGCCGCCTCGCTGATCGTGGCGGAGGCCAAGGGCTTCTTCGCCGCCGAGGGCCTGGACGTCGAGCTCTCGCGCGAGGTCTCCTGGGCCACCATGCGCGACAAGATGGCGGTGGGCGCCCTGCAGGGGACGCACATGCTGGCGCCCACCGCCCTCGCCATCTCGCTGGGCCTCGCTGGCGTCGATCCCACGCCGCTGGTCGCGCCCCTCGCCCTGAACCTGAACGGACCGGCCGTGACCCTGTCCTCGCGCCTGGCCGGCGCGGTGGGCCAGGACGGGCGGGCCGACGGGCTCGCGCGCCTCGTCGCCCGGCGGCGGGAGGAAGGCGCCTCGCCGATCACCCTGGCCGTGGTCTTCCCCTACTCCACCCACAACTACCTGCTCCGCGACTGGCTCGCGGCCGCCGGCATCGACCCGGACCAGGACATCCGCCTGGTCGTCGCGCCGCCCTCGCGGATGACCGGACTGTTGGTCGATGGCGTCGTCGAAGGCTTCTGCGTCACCGAGCCTTGGGACACCGCCGCGGTCGCGGCCGGCGCCGGCATGATCGCGGTGCGCGGCTCGCAGATCTGGCCGCGGACGCCCGACAAGGTCTTCGCGGTCACCGAGGCCTGGGCCGAGGCGAACCCCGGCGCGCTCCAGGCAATGCTCCGCGCACTGGCCCAGGCTGCGGCCTGGGCCGACGCGCCCGAGAACCGGCCCGAGCTGGCCGTCATCCTGGCGCAGCCCGGCTACGTGGCCGCCGACGCCGTGGTGATCGAGCGCTCCCTGTCGGACATGGTCTTCCATGCGGGCGGCGCCACCTGCCCCGCGCCGGCCCACGGCGGCTGGCTGCTCACCCAGATGATGCGCTGGGGCCACGTGCCGGCCGACCTCGACATTCCGGCGGCGGCCCGACGGATCTACCGCCCCGACCTGCACGCCCAGGCGATGGAGGCCCTCGGGCTTCCCGCCACGCAGCCGACCGAGTCGTTGGAGGGCTTCGGCGCGACGGGCCGCTACCGGCTGGAGGACTCGGCGCGCGAGGCCGCCATCGCCCCCCTGAGCCGCCTCGGACGCGCCTGAGCGCTCGTTTCCTGTGCGTTGCAGCATAAGCAGGCGCCCAGGCGCTGGGCGCCGCACCGAAAGAACGCAGGAATCCGACCCTTGCTCGCCGACGCCGTGTTGCGGCGCCGCGAAGCCCATGTCGATCTGATGACGACAGCGCGGGGCAACGACGTTCCGCGCCGGCCGCTGACAGGCCGACGGCAGGGCTGAGCCCCAGCCGCATTGCAACGGACACCGGCGTCCGCTTGGGGAGCTCTCACTCCCCGGGCGGACGCTTTTTTTTGGCCTCGGGGGATAGCCAATGACACGACTGAGGAGAGGCTTGATGGCTGGCGGGGCGGTGCTCGCGCTGGCGATCGGCGGGGCCGCCCAGGCCCAGGAGCCACCGCCCGCGACAGAGGCGCAAGCCACTGCGCCACCGGATACCGGTGGACTGACGGGCGCCGACGGGCTGAGCGACACGCCGCCCGAAGCCGCCGTCGTGGCGGACGCGCCGTCCGCCGAGGCTCCGGCGCCGGAACCGGCCAGGGCATCCGGCTTCGGTTCGCCCGGCGACGCCATCCTGGCCGGCAAGCTGCTGTTCGAGGTGCGCGGCCGCTATGAAGCCGTCGACCAGAAGCGCACCGCGACGCTCACCGAATACGGCGAGGCCGCCACCGTCCGCACGCGCCTCGGCTGGGAGACCGGCGACTGGCACGGCCTTAAAGGCCTGATCGAGTTCGAGGACGTCCGCCAGGTGGGCCCCGAACACTTCCAGGTGCAGATCCCCGGCGCGGCCGGCGCGCCGATCAACGGCGCCGCCAAGGCCCGATACCCGATCATCAACGACCCCGACGGGACCGAGCTGAACCGCCTGCAGCTCACCTGGACGCCCAGCGCCGCACTCCAGGCCACGATCGGCCGCCAGCGCATCCTGATCGACGACCAGCGCTTCGTCGGCAACGTCGGCTGGCGCCAGGACGAGCAGACCTTCGACGCCCTGCGGCTCGACGGCGCCTGGGGCCGGTTCAAGGCCACCTATGCCTATGTCACCCACATAAACCGGATCCTCGCCGAGCTGCGCGACTGGGACTCGGACAGCCACCTGCTGAACGTCACCTGGTCGCCGGCCGAGCAGCTCCGCCTGCAGGGCTTCGCCTATGTGCTCGACTTCGGGAACTCGGCCGCCAACAGCTCGGTGACCAAGGGTGTGAAGGCGTCTGGCAAGGCCTGGTTCGGCCTCTACCAGCTCGCCTACAGCGCCACCTACGCCAACCAGCGCGACTATCGCGGGAACACGCCGGACTACAGCCTCGACTACTGGGCCGGCGACGTGGCCGCCACGTTCGACATCTGGACCGGCCGGCTCGGCTACGAGTCGCTCGAGGGCAACGGCGCGCGTGGCTTCACCACGCCCCTCGCCACCACCCACGCCTTCCAGGGCTGGTCCGACGCCTTCGTCCAGCCCCTGGGCGGGAACAAGGGCTTCGTCGACGGGATCGAGGACCTCAACGCGACGCTGAACGTCAAGCCGCGCTGGAAGTGGCCCTACCTGTTCAACCTGGACGTCCTGGTCCGCTACCACGACTTCTCGGCCGAACGGACCGGCGCGCGCCTCGGCCACGAGTGGGACGCCCAGGTGGTCGGGACCATCAATCCGCGCCTCACCGCGGCGATCAAGTACGCCGACTTCGAACGCGACGACAGCCCGGTCCGCGCCGGCCGCGCGGCCCCGCCGCCCTCGCGGACGAAGGTCTGGTTCACCCTCGAATACAAGCTCTGACGGAAGGCTCCGCCATGACCAGCAAGCTCAATCGCCGCCAGGCGCTCACCGCGGCCGCCGCGACCATCGCGGCCGCCAAGGCCGCACTTCCGTCCGGCGCTTTCGCCGCCGGTCCGGGCCCGGAGACGGCAAAGGCCCGCCTCGGGTTCATCGCCCTCACCGACGCCTCGCCCCTGATCATCGCCAAGGAGCGCGGCCTGTTCGCCAAGTACGGCATGCCCGACGTGGAGGTGCTGAAGCAGGCCTCCTGGGGCGGCACGCGCGACAACCTGGTGCTCGGCTCCGCCGCCGGCGGGATCGACGGGGCGCACATCCTCTCCCCGATGCCCTACCAGCTCACGGCGGGCGTCAATACGTCCAAGGCCGTGCCGATGAACATCCTGGCCCGCCTCAACCTCAACGGTCAGGGCATCAGCGTCGGCAACGACCTGAAGGCGGTGAAGGTCGGCCTGAACAGCGCCGGCGCGAAGGCCCGCTTCGCCCAGCTCAAGGCCGCGGGGAACACCGCCAAGGTGGCCATGACCTTCCGGGGCGGGACGCACGACCTGTGGGTCCGCTATTGGCTCGCCGCCGGCGGCATCAACCCGGACGTCGACGTCTCCACCATTGTGATCCCGCCGCCGCAGATGGTGGCGAACATGAAGGCCGGCACCCAGGACGCCTTTTGCGTGGGCGAGCCCTGGAACGGCCAACTGGTGAACCAGAAGGTCGGCTACACCGCCTGCGCCACCTCCGAACTCTGGATGAACCACCCGGAGAAATGCCTCGGCATGCGCGCCGACTGGGTCGCCCGCTATCCGCGCGCCGCCCAGGCGCTGACGATGGCGGTGATGGAGGCCCAGATGTGGTGCGACAAGCAGGCCAACCGGCCGGCCATGTGCTCCACCGTCTCGGGCCGCCAGTACATCAACGTGCCGATCGGCGACATCCTCCCGCGCCTGCAGGGAACCATCGACTACGGCGACGGCCGGGCGGTGAAGGGATCGCCGCACATCATGAAATTCTGGGCCGACAACGCCTCGTTCCCCTTCAAGTCGCACGACCTGTGGTTCGTCACCGAGAACGTCCGCTGGGGGATCCTGCCCCAGGCGACCAACAAGATGGCCCTGGTCAACAAGGTGAACCGCGCCGACGTCTGGCGCGCCGCCGCCAAGGCGCTGGGCCTCGCCGCGCCGGCGTCCGACAGCCGGGGGCCGGAGAAGTTCTTCGACGGCAAGGTGTTCGATCCGGCGAACCCGGGCGCGTACCTCGCCAGCCAGCCCATCAAGAAGCTCGTCTGAGGAGGCCCGGCATGAGCCTGCCCGCCCTGTCGCAAGACACCGCCCCGCCGCCCCGACGGGAGAGCCCGCCGGCCGAGGTGCTGCCGCTGCCGGCCCGCCCCGCGCCGGCCGCCGCCCGGATCGGATCGGCCGTCCGGGGGACCGCGGCGGTGGTCCTGCCGCCGCTCGTCACCCTCGCCGTGGCCCTTGCCGTCTGGCAGGGCCTCACCGGCGACGGAAACTCTGGCCTGCCCTCTCCCGCCGCGATCTGGCGCGACAGCCGCGAGCTGATCGTCGATCCGTTCTTCGACCGCGGCGGGGTGGACAAGGGGCTGTTTTGGCATGCCCTCATCAGTCTTCAGCGCGTAGCCATCGGTTTCGGCCTCGCTGCTGTGGTGGGCGTGGCGCTGGGTGTCCTGGTTGGATCCAGTCGCCTCGCTCACCGCGGACTCGACCCGATCTTCCAGGTGCTGCGGACCGTCCCACCCCTGGCCTGGCTGCCGATCTCGCTGGCCGCCCTGCACGAGGCCAACCCCTCGGCCCTGTTCGTGATCTTCATCACCGCCATCTGGCCGATCGTCATCAACACGGCCGTTGGGGTCCGCCACATCCCGCAGGACTACGTCAACGTCGGCCGGGTGCTGCGCCTGTCGCCACCGGAATACTTCGTGACCATCCTGCTGCCGGCCGCCACGCCCTACATCTTCACCGGGCTGCGGATCGGCATCGGCATGAGCTGGCTGGCCATCGTCGCCTCCGAGATGCTGCTGGGCGGCGTGGGCGTCGGCTTCTTCATCTGGGACCAGTACAACGCGTCCCGCATCTCCGACATCGTCGTGGCCCTGATCTGGGTCGGGCTGGTGGGCTTCGCCCTCGACCGGCTCGTCTCCCTCCTGGGCCGCATCGTCTCCCGCGGCGCAGCCGCGAGCTGAGGACCGGACCCATGAGCAGAGCCTATCTTTCCATCGAGAACCTCGGAGTCACCTTCACCGGCGCCGGAAAGTCCTCGGAAGTCCTTCGCGGCGTCGATCTCACCGTCGACCAGGGCGAGTTCATCTCGATCATCGGCCACTCCGGCTGCGGCAAGTCCACGCTGCTCAACGTGGTGGCCGGCCTGCTGCCGGTCAGCATGGGCGCGGTGATCCTCGACAGGCAGGCCGTCGACGCGCCTGGCCCGGATCGCGCGGTGGTGTTCCAGAACCATTCGCTGCTGCCCTGGCTCACCGTCTACGAGAACGTTCGCCTGGCGGTGGACAAGGTCTTCCGGGGCATGAAGACCCGCGCCCAGCGCCACGCCTGGACGCTGGAGAACCTGGCCCTCGTCCAGATGACCCACGCCAAGGACAAGAAGCCCGCCGAGATTTCGGGCGGCATGAAGCAGCGGGTCGGCATCGCCCGCGCCCTGGCCATGGAGCCCAAGGTGCTGCTGCTGGACGAGCCGTTCGGCGCCCTCGACGCCCTGACCCGCGCCAACCTGCAGGACAGCGTCATGGAGATCCACGCCAAGCTCGGCAACACGGTCATGATGATCACCCACGACGTGGACGAGGCGGTGCTGCTGTCGGACCGGATCGTGATGATGACCAACGGCCCGGCGGCCACCATCGGCGACATCGTGCGCGTCGACCTTTCGCGTCCTCGCCGCAGGGTCGAGGCCGACGGCCAGCCCGCGTACGCCGCCGCCAGGCGGGCGGTCATCGAGTTCCTCTACGCCCGGCACGGCGCAATCCGCGCCGCGGCATAGCCTAATTTTGGGGCGCCCCTCCAAAACGGGGCGCCCATTTTTTGCGCTGCAGCATTTCGGGGCTGCGGCCACGCTTCGTGCCTGGATGACGGCCGCCGCCGGCGCAGGCACATCTGAGATCAGGCCCAGGACAACGGCGTTCGCGGCCCCCGGACCGGCTCGAGGACGAGCCACTTCCGACCCCTTCGGCGACGCCGCCAGTTCCCCACAACCTCGCGTGCAGGGCCCATTCCAATGGTCAGCAAGAGCTTCTTCAAGGCCGGACATACGCCGACCCTGGCGTCCGCCTTCCTCTACTTCGACCTCTCGTTCATGGTCTGGGTCATCCTCGGGCCGCTGGGCGTCGCCATCGCCAAGGACTTCGGCCTGACGCCGGCCCAGAAGGGCTTCATGGTCGCCGTGCCAGTGCTCTCGGGCGCCCTGCTGCGGCTCGGCGCCGGCCTGCTGGTCGACCACATCGGCCCCAAGAAGACCGGGATCATCGGCCAGCTCATCGTGTTGGGCGGCCTGCTCACCGCCTGGTTTCTCGGCGTCCACAGCTACCACCAGGTGCTGGCGCTGGGCGTGGTGCTGGGCGTCGCCGGGGCCTCGTTCGCCGTCGCCCTGCCGCTGGCCTCGCGCTGGTATCCGCCAGAGCATCAGGGCCTGGCGCTAGGCATCGCCGGAGCCGGCAACTCGGGCACCGCCCTGGCCGCGCTCTTCGCGCCGGGGCTCGCACAGACCTTCGGCTGGCAGAATGTGATCGGCCTCGCCGCCCTGCCGCTGGCGATCGCCTTCGTGGTCTACGTGTTCTTCGCCAAGGACGCGCCGGGCCGCCCGGCGCCCAAGACCCTGCCGGAATACATGGCCGTGCTGCGGACGCGCGACGCCTGGTGGCTGATGGGACTCTACGGGGTCACCTTCGGCGGCTTCGTCGGCCTGTCGTCGTCGCTCACCATCTACTTCAACGCCGAGTACGGCCTGCCGGCCGTCACCGCCGGCTTCTTCACCGCCGCCTGCGTCTTCGCGGGCTCGTTCCTGCGGCCCGTGGGCGGGGCGCTGGCCGACCGTTTCGGCGGCGTACGGACCCTGTCGGTGGTCTACGTCCTGGCGGCCCTGGGCCTCGCCCTCGCCAGCTTCCAGCAGCCCAGCCCCTGGACGGCCCTGGCGCTCATCATGTTCGCCATGATGTCCCTCGGCGCCGGGAATGGCGCGGTGTTCCAGCTCGCGCCCCAACGCTTCGGCAAGGAGATCGGCGTGCTCACCGGCCTCGTCGGCATGACCGGTGGGATCGGCGGCTTCTACCTCGCCTCCAGCCTCGGCTGGGCCAAGCAGGCGACCGGCTCGTACCAGATCGGGCTCCTGGCCTTCGCGGGCCTGGCCCTGCTCGCCCTCGCCGGCCTCACCGGGGTCAAGGCCCGCTGGCGGCGCACCTGGCCCGAACTCGCCGGCCAGACCAGCGGCCTTCGGCTCTAGGAGGCGACGATGCGCAAGGAAAAGCTCGTCGTCATCGGCAACGGCATGGCCGGCTGCCGGGCGGTGCAGGAAGTGCTCAAGCGCGACCCGGGCCGCTACGAGATCACCATCTTCGGCGCCGAGCCGCGGGTGAATTACGACCGGATCATGCTCTCGCCGGTGCTGGCGGGCGAGAAGACCTTCGCCGACATCGTCATCAACGACGAGGCCTGGTACCGCGACAACGGGATCACCCTCCACGCCGGACTCGCCGTAGACGCGATAGATCTCAAGCAGCAGTTGATACGTGTGGCCGACGGCCGGACGTGGCCCTACGACCGCCTCGTCCTGGCCACCGGGTCAGACCCCATTCGTCTGCCGCTTCCGGGATCGGACCTGGCGGGCGTCGTCACCTTCCGCGATCTCGACGACGTGGAGGCCATGGCCACCGCCTCGGCTAAACCCGACGCCCGGGCGGTGGTCATCGGCGGAGGCCTGCTGGGCATCGAGGCCGCCTACGGCCTCGCCCGCCGGGGCATGGCCGCCACCGTCGTCCACCTCATGGAAGTCCTGATGGAGCGTCAGCTCGACGCCTCCGCTGGCTTCCTGCTCACCCAGGCCATGCTCGACCGCGGCGTCGAGACCGTACTGGAGGCCCAGTCCGAGGAAATCCTGGGCCAGGACGGCCGCGTCACCGGCCTGAAGCTCAAGGACGGCCGGGTCCTGCCCTGCGACCTGCTGGTGATGTCGGTGGGCATCCGGCCGAACACCGCCCTCGCCCGCGCCGCCGGCCTGGAGGTCGGCCGCGGGGTGGTCGTCGACGACAGCCTTCGCACGTCCGCCCCCAACGTCTTCGCCGTCGGGGAGTGCGTCGAGCACCGCGGCCAATGCTATGGCCTCGTCGCCCCCATCTGGGACATGTGCCGCACGCTCGGCGAGACCCTGACCGACGGCCGGGGCGCCTACGAGGGCTCGGTGCTGTCCACCCGCCTCAAGGTCTCGGGCGTCGACGTCTTCTCCGCCGGCCGCTTCGCCGGCGGCGAGGGCTGCGAGGACATCGTGTTCCGCGACGCGGGGCGCGGGGTCTACAAGCGCATCGTGCTGGAGGACGGCAAGGTCGCCGGAGCAGTCCTGTTCGGCGACGCCGCCGACGGCGGCTGGTACTTCGACCTCATGCGCTCGGGCGCCGACGTCAGCGATATCCGCGAGACGCTGGTGTTCGGCCAGGCCGCCACGGAGGGGCTCGCCGGCCTGGACCCTAGCGCCGCCGTTGCCGCCATGGCCGACACGGCCGAGGTCTGCGGCTGCAACGGCGTCTGCAAGGGCGACATCGTCCGCGCGATCGCAGACCAGGGCCACACCAGCCTCGAGGCCGTCCGCGCCCACACCAAGGCCTCGGCCTCGTGTGGGACCTGCACGCCGCTGGTCGAGAAGCTGCTCAAGCACACCCTGGGCGACGCCTTCCAGGTCCAGACCGGCCCAAAGCCGGTGTGCGGCTGCACGACCAAGGGGCACCAGGCCGTGCGCGAGCGCATCGTCGCCGAGGGGCTGAAATCCATGCCGGCGGTCATGCAGGCGCTGGAATGGTCTACGCCCGATGGCTGTCCGACCTGCCGGCCGGCCCTCAACTACTACCTGCTCTGCGCCTGGCCCGCCGAGTACCGGGACGACAAGCAGTCGCGCTTCATCAACGAGCGCGTCCACGCCAATATCCAGAAGGACGGCACCTATTCGGTCGTCCCGCGCATGTGGGGCGGGATCACCTCGCCTGCCGAGCTGCGCGCGATCGCCGACGTGGCGGACAAGTTCGCGATTCCCACCGTCAAGGTCACGGGCGGGGCGCGGATCGACCTGCTGGGCGTCAGGAAGGACGACCTACCCGCCGTCTGGGCCGACCTCAACGCCGCCGGCATGGTCTCGGGCCACGCCTACGGCAAGGCCCTGCGCACGGTGAAGACCTGCGTCGGCTCCGACTGGTGCCGCTTCGGGACCCAGGACTCCACCGGCCTCGGCGTCCGCCTCGAAAAGGTGATGTGGGGCTCCTGGACCCCGGCCAAGGTCAAGCTGGGCGTCTCGGGCTGCCCCCGCAACTGCGCCGAGGCCACCTGCAAGGACATCGGGGTCGTCTGTGTCGACAGCGGCTACGAGATCCACGTGGGCGGCGCCGCCGGCCTCGAGGTGAAGAAGACCGAGGTGCTGACCAAGGTCGCCACCGAGGACGAGGCGGTCTGGACCATCTGCGCCTTCGCCCAGCTCTACCGCGAGGAGGCCTGGTACCTGGAGCGGGTCTGGAAGTGGCTGGACCGCACCGGGCTGGAGGCCGCACGGGACCGCATCGAGGACCCGCAATCCCGCCGCGAGCTCTACGACCGCTTCCAGTTCTCGCAGCGCTTCTACCGGATCGACCCCTGGGCCCAGCGGGTCGCCGGCCGCGACGCCCACGAATTCAACCCGCTCAGCCGTCGCCTCGAGATGGAGCTCGCATGAACGCCCACGTGAAGGACCCCACGCTCTGGACCGACGTGGGCGCGGTGACCGACATCCCCCTGCGCGGCGCCCGCCGGGTGCCGACGCCGCGGGGCGACGTCGCGGTCTTCCGCACCGGGGACGGCCAGGTGTTCGCCCTGCGCGACGCCTGCCCGCACAAGGGCGGCCCGCTCAGCCAGGGCATTGTCCACGGCCATGCCGTGACCTGCCCGCTCCACGCCATGGCCATCGACCTGGCCACCGGCGAAGCCCTGGGCGCCGACCGCGGCAAGGGTTGCGCCCCCACGGTTCCGCTGCGGGTCGAGGACGGCCGGATCCTGCTGGGGTCGGTGTGACGACCCGCACCGCCTGCCCCTACTGCGGCGTCGGCTGCGGCGTCGCCGGCGTCGCCGAGGGCCGCTCGCTTTCGGTGACGGGCGATCCGGCGCATCCGGCCAACCTCGGCCGTCTCTGTTCCAAGGGCTCGGCCCTGGGCTCGACCGTGGGGCTGGAGGGACGGCTGCTGCACCCTACCATCGCCGGTCGGCGGGCGAGCTGGACCGACGCCACGCGGCTGGTGGCCCGACGCTTCTCCGAGGCGGTCGCCCGGCACGGGCCGGACTCGGTGGCCTTCTACGTCTCGGGCCAGCTCCTCACCGAGGACTACTATGTCGCAAACAAGCTGATGAAGGGCTTCATCGGCTCGGGGAACATCGACACCAACTCGCGCCTCTGCATGGCCTCGGCCGTGGTGGCCCACAAGCTGGCGTTCGGCGCCGACCTGGTCCCCGGCTGCTACGAGGACCTGGACCTGGCCGACCTCGTGGTCTTCTCGGGCCACAACGCCGCCTGGACCCATCCCGTCCTGTTCCGCCGCATGGAGGCCGCCCGCACCCGCGGCCAGCGCCACGTGGTCCTCGACCCGCGCCTCACCGATACGGCCGAGGGCTGCGACCTTCACCTGCCCCTCGCGCCCCAGACCGACGTGCGGCTGTGGAACGGCCTGCTCGCCGACCTCCTGCGCCGGGGCGCGGTCGACCGGCGCTACGTCGCCGCCCACGTCTCGGGCTTCGCGGACGTCGAGGCCGAGCTCGCCCGCGCCGACCAGTCGATCCACGCGGTCGCCGCCGACTGCGGCGTGCCGGCCGCCGACCTCGAGACCTTCTACCGCCTGTTCGCCGAGACGCCCCGGACGGTCAGCCTGTTCTCCATGGGCGCCAACCAGTCGGCCCAGGGCGTCGACAAGGGCTCGGCGATCATCAACGTCCACCTCGCCACCGGCCGCATCGGCAAACCCGGCGCGTGCCCCTTCTCGATCACCGGCCAGCCCAACGCCATGGGCGGACGCGAGACGGGCGGCATGGCCACCACCCTCGCCGGCCACATGGACTTCGATGACGTGGCCCGCGCCCGCGTCCAGCGCTTCTGGGGCGCCCCGACCATGGCCGGCGCCCCCGGCCTCAAGGCCGTCGACCTTTTCGAGGCCGTGCGCGAGGGCCGGATCAAGGCCCTGTGGGTGATGGCGACCAACCCCGCCGTCAGCCTGCCCGACGCGGGCCGGGTGCGCGAGGCGCTGGAGCGCTGCCCCTTCGTCGTCGTCTCCGATTGCATGGACGAGACAGACACCTCCGCCTTCGCCCATGTGAAGCTGCCCGCCCTGGCCTGGGGCGAGAAATCGGGCACGGTCACCAACTCCGAACGCCGGATCAGCCGCCAGCGCCCTCTGTTCCCCGCCCCCGGCGAGGCCCGCGCCGACTGGCGCATCGTCGCCGACGTCGCCACCGCGATGGGGTTCGAGGGCTTTGGCTGGAACACGCCCGCCCAGGTGTTTCGCGAGTGGGCCCGCCTGACCGCCTACGAGAACGACGGCCGGGTCCTGAACCTCGGCCCGCTCGCCGGGATCACCCCCGACGCCTACGAGGCGCTGGAGCCGGTCCAGTGGCCGGTCACCGCCGCCGGCGGCACGTCGCGCCTCTTCACCGATGGCCGCTTCCAGACCGCCGACGGCCGCGCCCGAATGGTCCCCGTGGCCGCCCGGGGCCCCGCCGAGGCGCTGGACGCCGCCTATCCCCTGGCGCTGAACACCGGGCGAGTCCGCGACCACTGGCATACCCTCACCCGCACCGGTCTCGCGCCCGAGCTCTGCCGCCACGCGCCCGAGCCTTATGTGGAACTGCATCCCGCCGACGCCGAGCCGCTGGGCGTCGCCGACGGCCGCCTTACCCGCATCCAGACCCGCCAGGGCGAGGCGGTGGCCGTCGCCCGCGTCACCGACCGCCAGCGGCCGGGCGCGATCTTCATGCCGCTGCACTGGACCGAGGCCTACGCCCCGCAAGGCCGCGCCAACCCCCTGGTCGCCGCCCGCGTCGACTCGCGCTCCGGCCAGCCCGAGTTCAAGCATACGCCCGCGCGCGTCCGTCCCTACCGCGAGACCTGGGCGGGGTTCTTCCTGTCGCGCGAGCCGGTCCGCGCCCCGGCGGGGCTCGACTTGGTCTGGCGGCGGGTCCCCCAGGCCGCCTGCCAGCTCCATGAGTTCGCCGGCCGGGGCGACGAGGGCGAGCGCGCCGCCCTCCGCAAGGCGCTGGGCCGGCCCGCGGCGGAGGATGTTCTGCTGTTCGAGGACGCCGCTAGCGGGGCGCGCCGCGAAGCGGTGGTCGAGAACGGCCGGATCGAGCGCGTGCTGTTCTTCAGCACCTCCGGACGCCTGCCCCCTCGGGACTGGCTGGCCGACCTGTTCGCCCTTGACGCCCTGTCGCCCGCCGACCGCGGCGCCCTGCTGATGGGCCGCGCGCCGGGCCGCGCCGCCGACCTGTCGCCCGTCGTCTGCGCCTGCCGCGGCGTGCGCGCCGGCAGGATCGCCGCCGCTATTTCGAGCGGCGGCTGCTCGGTCGACGCCGTGGGCGAGGCCACCGGGGCGGGCACGAGCTGCGGCTCCTGCCGGCCCGAGATCGCCCGCATGCTCGCCGCCGCCCCGAAACCGGAGATCCAGGATGCCGCATGACCCCGTCGGAAGCGTCCGCCTCGTCGGCGCCGGACCCGGCCCCGCCGACCTGCTCACCCTTCGTGCGGCGCAGGTGATCGAGGGCGCCCAGGCGCTGCTCTACGACGCCCTGGTCTCGGACGAGGTGCTGGCCCTCGCCCCCGCCGCCTGCCTGAAGATCCGCACCGGCAAGCGGGCCGGCAAGGCCAGCATGGCCCAGTCGACGATCAACCGGCTGATGCTGCGCCTGGCGCGACGCGGACTTCAGGTCGTGCGCCTAAAGGGCGGTGATCCCTCGGTTTTCGGACGCGTCGGCGAGGAGATCGAATTCCTGGCCTCCCATGGGGTCGAGAGCGAAGTCGTGCCCGGCGTCACCGCCGCCAGCGCCGCCGCGGCCCAGTTCGGATTTCCCCTCACCCACCGGGGCGAGGCCCGTCGCCTGCTGGTCGCCACCGCCACCCTCACCGAAGGCCGCACCGCCGGCGGCTGGCTGGCCGGGGCCGATCCCGAGACCACCCTGGCGCTCTATATGGGACGCGACCAGCTCGCCGCCGTGGCCGCTGAACTCACCGCCCAGGGCCGCTCGCCCGCGACGCCCGCCATCGCGGTCGAGAACGCCGGCCATCCGCACGCCCGCGCGTTTACGGCGACGCTGGGATCGCTGGCGTGCGCCCTCGAGGCGGAACGCCCCGAGGGACCGGTGGTGGTCCTCGTCGGCGACGTGACGGCTCGTGCGCACGTCGCGCCAGCGGCCGTCCAGCGCCTGGGAGACCGCCGCGCCTCCTGATTCCCCGTGCGCCGTCCCTGGAATCCGGCGATTGGCCGGAGCGGAGGAGACGCATGGAAGAGCGCGTCGAGGTCGACACGGCCCTCGGGCCGATCTGGTTCCACGGCCGCGACTCCGGCCGGCCCGTGATGCTGCTGCTGACGGGCGCATTCGCGGCCGCCGACGTGCTGGATCACACCCAGGCCTTCCTGCCGGATGTCGACGTGTGGCGCGCCCACCTGCCGGGCAACCATTGTCCGGCCATCGCACCCGTCTCGATCGGCGTCTTCGCGGCCGCCTATGGCGAGGCCCTGACCGCCCGGGTGGGCGAACGGCCGCTGGCGGTGGTCGGCCTCTCCACCGGCGCGCTCGTCGCCCTGGCGCTGCGCACGCCCACCCTGAAGGGGCTGCTGCTGGTCGAGCCGCCGCTGCGGTCCGAGCACCTCTGGCCCATGCTCGAGTTCCGCACCCAGGGCCCGCCCGGCTGGGAGACGCTGATCGAGCCGGTGTTCGGCATCGGCCCTGCCGCCGTGCGGCCGGTGGACTACCTGGCGACGCTCGACGCCCTAGCCGTGCCCGCCCTGGCGCTGGTGGGCGAGGTCCCGCTATTGCCGCCGCGGCCGACGCCGTTCCTGCCCAGTTTCGTGGACGAGGAGAGCCGCGCGCGCCTCGCCGCCCATCCGCGCGTCCGCATGGAGGTCGTCCCTGGCGCCGGCCACAACATCCCAGCCCAGGCGCCCGAGCTGTTCCTGGGCGCGATGCGGCGGCTCTGCCGGGCGGCGGCGGCCTAGTAGGGGCGCCGGGTGGTCACCGGCGCGTTGGGATCGGGCGCGGGCGGCGGGGCGTAGGCGGGCAGCGGCTCGGCCGCAGCCGCCGGGGGCAGGTCCAGGACGGGGGCCGAGATCGCCTCCTCCGTCGCCGCGGCGGCCTCAGTCGTGGCGGGCTGGCGCGCCGCGGCCGTCACGGGAAGGCGGCGGATCGGCATGCGCGGGACCGCTTCCGCGATCTGGGCCGGCGCAGAAGCCACCTCCGTCCGGGCGGCGGGCGCCGGAGGGGCCGGAGACGCCGGGGCCAGAGGTGTGACGGGGGCTGGGCCGGGAGCTGCGACTGGGGTCGGCGCTGCGGCCGGCGCCCGGGCCGCGTCCTGCCCGCGCACGAACATCAGCACCAGAGCGGCCACGCCGCCGATCCCCACCGCCGTGGCGACGACGGCCGGAAGTCGCGAGGGGCGCGACGGGCGCGGCGCGGGCGCTCGCACGCGCGGCGGCGGCTGGATCACCAGTTCCGCCAGTTCCACCGGGGCGCGCGCAGAGGTCACGGGCGCCACCGGCGCCGGGGCGACCGGCTTAGGCGCGACAGGCGCGGGCGCCTGGACGACAGGGTCGAGCTGCGGCTGCGGCCGGAGCTGTGGCCCCGGCGGGGGCGGATCGACCGGCCGGGTGAACACCGGGGTGATCGTTGCGGGTCGCGCCTCGGGCCCAGGCGGCGCCGGATCGGGCGTGGATCTTCGGATCGCGCCCACCTTGAACGGCGCCTGGGGCATCTTCGGCCAGGCGCTGTTGCGGGCGAAGGGGTTGTCGTCCGGTTCGGAAGCCATCGGGTCGACCCTCGCGGGCGAGTTGGACGGGACTATGGCCTGATCCGCTCGCGACGGGCCAGGACCAGGGCGAGATTGTGCGGAATGGCCAGGCTTTCGCGCAGGCTCATCCCGACCCAGTGCGCCGCCGGCGCTCCGGCGGGCCCGCGGCGGAACGGGCCGGGCCGGCTCCGCACGCCGGCGAGGTGCAACAGCAGGCGAATACGCGGCAGATGGTAGCCGTCGCTGCAGGCGACCACGTGCGGATGGCCGCCCCTTACCGCCTCGGTCGCGGCCGCCCGTGCGTTCTCCAGGGTGGTGCGGCTCGCCTCGTCCAGGATCAACCGCTCGGCGGCGACGCCACGCGCAAGCAGCGTCTCGGCCATGATAGAGGCTTCCGAGGGCCCGGGGCGACAGATCCCGCCCGAGCAGAGGATCGGCGCGTCGGGCGCCTCGCTTGCGGCCTCCAGCCCATAGCCGATGCGCCGCAGCAACGCCGGCGAGGCGCGTCCGTCCGGGCCAACGGCGGCGCCGAAGATGACGATCAGGGGCGGTACGCTCACCCCACGAGCATGGGCCCGCCGCGTCAGCCGTTCAACGGCGGGTGATAGGCGTCGATCAGGTCCATCCGCTCGGCCTCGCGCACGGCCCGCGTCACGTTCAGCCGGGTCAGGACCGTCGCGGCGCCATAGGTTTCTCGCGCCCGTTCCAAGTCCGAGCGCCAGCTCTGGCTGGCCAGGTTGTCGGTCTCGCCGGCGTAGACGACGTTGGCTTCCCCATCCTCGCCGATCTCGGCGATGACGTAGTTCGCGCCCGCAGGCGGCAGGAAGCGGTTCTCGTCGATCGGCGTGTAGCGGTAGCGCGCACCGGAAGCTCCGGCGAGGTCGATCTGGCGAGTCACGTCAAAAACTCCAGTGGTCGGCACGAATCTATTCTCCCGAGCGCGATGCATCCCGCGCGACTTGGACCAAAACTAGGCTGAGCTCGACCATAGGATTGCGCACCGCTCCGGATTCGGTGGCGGAACAACCTTCGCCATATGTACGTTCGCACCCCACGCCTCCGAGCTTCGGAGGTCAACCGGACGAAGGGAGCGAGGGTTCCAAGGGGCGGGCGGGGCTGGACAGCCGCGCCGCACACACGGGACAAGGCCTGCATGGAGAAGCCCGCCGCCTTCAGCCTCGAGTCTGCGACGGATCGCCCCACCGCGGCGCTGACCGGCGACTGGACAGCCCCGAATCTAGGCGCCGTCGGGCGTGAGCTGGGCCAGGCGCTCAAGGGGCGCTCGGACGTCGCCCTCGACCTGACCGGGGTCCGCCGCATGGACACGGCGGGCGCCTTCGCCGTGGTGCGGGCCGTGGGTCCGCATTTCGACCTGCAGCAGATTCAGGCGCGACCGGAATCGCGGCGCCTGCTCGAACTGGTGGACAAGGCGGTGCGCGTCGAGCCGGTGGTGCGTCGCGAGCCCAGGGGCTTCCATCACCTCACCATCCGCGTCGGCAAGGGCGTGATGGACCTGGGCGTCGAGTTCCTCGACACCATGGCCTTCCTCGGCCACCTGATCGTCGTCTCGTTCCGCGCCCTCGGGAACCTGTTCGTCGCGCCCCAGAAGATCCGCTGGGCGCCGATCTTCACCCAGATGGAGCGGGCCGGGCTGGACGCCATCCCGATCGTCGCCGTCACCACGTTCTTCATCGGCGCCGTCGTCGCGCTGCTCGGCGTGAACATGCTGCGGCAATTCGGAGCCGAGGTGTTCGTC
Source organism: Pseudomonadota bacterium (assembly GCA_046725615.1). Classification (GTDB taxonomy): domain Bacteria; phylum Pseudomonadota; class Alphaproteobacteria; order Caulobacterales; family Caulobacteraceae; genus Phenylobacterium. The sequence goes on along the minus strand of JBKOYY010000053.1, from coordinate 26,019 downwards.
GTCGAGCTGATCGGCGTCGCCGTGCTTCGCGAGTTCAATATCGTGATCACCGCCGTCCTGCTGGCCGGCCGCTCGGCCTCGGCCTTCGCCGCGGAACTGGGGTCGATGAAGATGCAGCAGGAAGTCGACGCCATGCGCGTCATGGGCGTCGACCCCTTCGAGGGGCTGGTGCTGCCGCGCTTCGTGGCCTTGCTGGTCACCATTCCCCTGCTCACCTTCGTCGCCACCCTGGCGGGCCTGCTCGGCGGCCTGATGGTGACCTGGACCACCCTGGGCCTCGGCCCGACCTTCTTCCTGCAGCGCATCGTCGACAACGTGGGCGACACCCACTTCTACGTCGCCCTCTCCAAGGCGCCGGTGATGGCGGGCGTCGTAGCCAGCATCGGCTGCCGACAGGGCCTGCTCACCGGCGGCGACGTCCAGTCGCTGGGTCGGCGCGTCACCGCGGCCGTGGTCCACGCCATCTTCGCGATCATCATGCTCGATGCGATCTTCGCGCTCATCTACATGGAGCTCGACATATGAGCGGCGCGCGCGACGAGACCGCCCTCGCCGACCACGAGCTGCTGGACGAGACCGGCCCGGCGATCGAGGTCGAGGGCCTGCGCACCCAGGTCGGCGATCACGTCGTGCACGACGATCTGGACCTGACGGTCCGGCGAGGGGAGATCCTGGGCGTCGTCGGCGGCTCGGGCACCGGCAAGTCGGTGCTGCTGAACTCCATCATCGGCCTGCGCGAACCGGACGCGGGGTCCATCCGGGTGTTCGGCCAGGCGCTGCAGCAGGCGTCCCGGCGGCGCTGGAGCGCGCTGGAGCGATCCTGGGGCGTGCTGTTCCAGGGCGGCGCGCTGTTCTCGAACCTGACCGTGCGGGAAAACGTCGCCGCGCCGATGTTCGAGCACACGGACATGTCGCGCCACGAGGCCTATGAGCTGGCCGACCTCAAGATCGCCATGGTCGGGTTGCGCCCCGAAGCCGGCTCGCTGAAGCCGGCCGAGCTGTCGGGCGGCATGAAGAAGCGGGCGGGCCTGGCCCGCGCGCTGTCGCTCGACCCCGAACTGCTGTTTCTCGACGAGCCGACGTCCGGCCTCGATCCCATCGGCGCCGCCGCCTTCGACGAACTGATCGCGGATCTTGCGGCCAGCCTGGACCTTACGGTGTTCATGATCACCCACGACCTGGATTCCCTCTACGAGATCACCGACCGCGTCGCCGTGCTGGCCGACAAGAAGGTGGTGGCCACCGCGCCGGTGGCCGAGCTTGAGCATTCGGATCATCCGTGGATCCGCGAATATTTCCTCGGGCCCCGCGGCCGCGCCGCACGCGCCGCCCGCGTCGGGAAGGACGTCTGATGGAGCGCAACGCCAACTACGCCCTCGTGGGCCTTTCGACGCTGATCCTGGCGGCCGCCCTGGCGGTGTTCGTCATCTGGCTGGCGCGCGTCCGGCTGAACGCCGAGTACGACCTGTACGACGTGGTCTTCCAGGGGCCCGTGCGCGGCCTCAACGAGGGCGGCGAGGTCCACTTCAACGGCATCAAGGTGGGCGAGGTCACCAAGATCGCCCTCGACCAGACCAACCCGCGCAACGTCATCGCCCGGGTGCGCGTCACCGAGGACGTGCCGATCCGCACCGACAGCTACGCCACCCTGGAGCCCCAGGGCATCACCGGCCTGAACTACATCCAGATCGCCTCGGGCACGCCGGCGCGTCCGCTGCTGAAGGATTACGCCGAAGCCCGGTGCGACCGGCAGCCGCGGCGCATCGGCGCCGAGTGCATCCCCGTGCTGCAGAGCCGCCGCAGCACCATTTCCGACCTGCTGGAGGGCGGCGGCACCGTCCTGACCCGCACCATCGAGGCGCTGGATCGGATGAACCGCGTCCTGTCGGACAAGAACATCAAGACCTTCTCGGCCGCGCTGTCCGACACACAGGCCTTCACCGCCGAGCTGCGCGAGCGCAAGGCGCTGATCGCCGACGCCCAGAGCGCACTGCAGCGGATCGACACCGCCGCCGACGAGATCGCCAAGCTCTCGGCCAGCACCCGCGGCGTGATCGACGGCGACGGCAAGCGTGCGATCAAGAGCCTCGCCGACGCCGCCGAGGAAGCCCGAGCCACCGCCGCCGACGCCCGCGCCATGATCGCCCGGCTGCAGGCGCCGACTACCGAGTTCGCCACCAACGGCCTGCCGCAGATCACCGCCGCGGTCATCCAGCTGCAGTCCGCCGCCGAGTCGCTGGAGCGGCTCGCCAACGATGTCCAATCCAGCCCCACCGGCGCGCTCGGCAAGCCGAAGGCCGAAGAGGTGAAGGTCCCCCAATGAGCCGCCTGAAGTCCTCCCTAGCCGTCCTCGCCACCGCCAGCGCCGCGCTGGCGCTATCGGGCTGCATCTCGCTGCTGCCCAAGAGCAAGCCGGCCCACCTCTATCGCTTCGGCCAGCCGACCGCCGCCGTGGCCGCTGAGGCGCCGCAGGGCTCGGTCGGCGTGTTCCGCACCAACGCGACCTTCCAGCGGGAGTCGGCTGGCGATCGGCTGCTCACCGTCACGGACGGGAAGGTCGCCTACATCGCCGAGACGCGGTGGGTGGCCCCCGCCGCCGTGCTTTGGGACCAGGCCGTGCTGGCGGCGTTCGACGCAGATCCGGGCCCGACGCGGCTGATCTCGCGGGGCGAGCCGGCTGCCGCCGACTATGTCCTGCGCCTCGACGTCCGCAACTTCGAGACGGTCTACGAGCACGGCCCCAAGGCCGCCCCGACGGTCGTGGTGCGAGTCCGCGCCGCCCTCACGCGCGGAACCGACCGAAGCCAGGTGGTCGAGAAGATCGTCGAGAAGCGCGCGACCGCAGCGTCCAATCGGGTCGGTTCGATCGTTCCCGCCTACGACAAGGCGGTCGGCGAGGTTCTCGCCGAGATCGTCGCCTGGACCAACGAACAGGCGAAGCCGGCCTGACGGCCCCTACCCCGCCGTCCGCGTCCGCCACCAGGCGGCGCAGAAGAGACCGGCGAGGATGATGTCGGGCGTCACCGCCCAGGCGATCAGGGGCTGGGTCCGGCCCAGCACCACCAGCGTCCAGCAGGCGCCGAAAAACAGCACCTTGCCCAGCGCGCCGATCAGCATGAAGGGCCGGTAGCGCACCGGGTCCCGCCCGATCACCAGGTAGCCGATCTGCCACGCCAGCGTGGAGGCCGCGAAGCCGTAGTACGTGTCCGGATGGCTGAACGGCCCGGACATCTGCGCCAGGCTGCCCTCCAGCACGAACAGAGGGGCGATGACCAGCACGCCCCAGATGCCGCCGATCGTGAACACCCACCTGGCGAACGTCATGTGTGCCTCCCGCGCCTGGCCACCAGCATCGGGCCTTCCGAGGTGGTTTCCAAGCGCCCGGCGAGGCCGAACGCATCGCGCAGCGCCGCGGGCGTGAGCGCCTCCGTCGGCGGGGCGTCCGCGATGACCCGGCCGTGCGCCACCACCACCAGCCGGTCGCAGGCGCGCGCGGCGAGGCTGAGGTCATGCAGGGTCAACAGCACCCCGGCGCCTCTCGCCGCCTCCTCGCGGAACAGCTCCAGCGCCAGGAGCTGAGCGTCGGGGTCGAGACCCGCCGCCGGCTCGTCCGCCACCAGCAGCGGTGCGCCGGTCGCCAGCAGCCGCGCCAGCAGCACCCGGGCCCGCTCGCCGCCCGACATCTCCAGCACGCCGCGCGTCTCGAGGCCCGCAAGTCCGACGCGGACCAGGGCCGCGACCGCCCGCGACCGCGCCAGGCCCGGCGGAGCGTCGACTGCGCCCAGTCCGGCCACGCGCTCGGCGGTCATGTTCCAGCCCACGTGCCGCTCCTGCGGCAAGTAGGCGGCCAGCCGCGCCCGCTCGGGGTCGGACAGACGGGCCACGTCCCGCCCCGCCAGCTCGGCGCGACCGCTGTCGAGGACTGCCAGACCCAGCGCCGCACGCAGAAGGGTCGTCTTGCCCGCGCCGTTCGGTCCGACCACGCCGACCATCTCGCCCGGGCGTACGGCGACCGACACGCCGTCCAGGACCCGGCGGCCCGCGCGGCTGACGACCGCCTCGTGAAGGGCCAGGGCCGTCATCCGCGCCAGCTCCGCGCCGCGCGCCAGGCGATCAGGGCGAACAAGGGCGCGCCGGCCAGCGCCGTCACCACGCCCAGTTTCAGCTCGAGGTCCGTGGGGATGACCCGCGCCGCGATGTCCGCCGCCGCCAGCAGCACCGCCCCCGCCAGCGCCGACGGCGCCAGCACCCGACCCGGATCGCCGCCGGCGCCCGCGCGCACCAGGTGCGGCGCGGCGAGGCCCACGAAGCCCACGATTCCCGCCATGGCCACCGAGGCGCCCGTCAGCAGCGAGGCGCCGGCCACCGCCGCCGCCCGCATCCGCCGCATCGGCAGGCCCGAGAGCGCTGCCGTCTCCTCGCCCAGGGTCAGCATCACCAGCCCCCGCGCCGCGTAGAGGCAGAGGGCGCAGCCGGCCAGTAGCGCAGGCAGCTGGCGGGCGATGTCGTCCCAGTCGCGGTTGGCCACCGAGCCCAGCAGCCAGGCGAAGACTTCGGCCAGGGTCACCGGCGAGGGGGAGAAGTTGAACACCAGCGACGTCAGCGCCCCCAGGAAGGCCGACAGCGCCACGCCGAAGAGGATCAGGGTCTCGGGCTCGCGAAACCGGGCGGCCAGCCAGGTTAGCGCCAGACCGACCGCCAGGGCCGCGGCCAGCGCCGCCGCCTCGATCGCCCCCGGCTGCGCGGCCAGGCCGAGCGAGATCGCCGACGCCGCCCCGAGGCCGGCGCCCCCGGAGACACCCAGCACGCCCGGGTCGGCCAGAGGATTGCGCAGCAGTCCCTGCATCACCGCGCCGGCAAGTCCCAGCGCCGCGCCCACCACAAGGGCCGCGACGGTCCGCGGCAGGCGGATGTCGAACAGCACCTCGTGTGGGCCTGAGGCCGGATCGGCGAACGCCTGCGCCACCTGGGCCCCGGTCATGGGAACCTCGCCGAGCATCAGGCCAGCGACGACCAGGCCGACCAGGGCCGCCCCGAGGGCGGCGTTCAGGAGCCAGAGCCTCATGGTCGCGAGCGCCGCGCCGGCGCCGCCGCCGCGAGCCGTTCCGCGGCCTCGGCCGCGCCCCAGTCTGGGCAGCCCAGCATGGAGCCGGGCAGGCTCGCCACAGCCCGCTCCCGCGCCACCCGCTGAAGCACCCGGTGCCGCCCGACGCCCCAGCTGTCGCCGGCGAGCTGGAAGGTGTCGAAGAAGCCGAGCACCGCGGCCTGCGGCGGCGCAATCGCCACCTGCTCCAGCGACACGGTCTGGTAGCCTGGTCGCGCCTCGGCGTTGGACATCCCCGCCGCCCGCAGCACAGCGTCGACCAGCGTCCCCGGGCCGGCGGTGACGCCGCCGGGCGTGAGGTACAGCGCCCGCCGGCCGCCCCAGGCGCCCGCGGCCTGGGCCAGTCGCCCGTCCATCTCCCGGATCAGGCGCTCCCCCTCCCCCGGGCGACCCAGGGCCGCCGCGACCCGCCGGACGTTGGCCCGGACGTCCGCGAACCCGGTCGCCTCGCCGATGGTCACGACCCGCACGCCCCGCTGCTCCAGCGCGCCGATCAGGCGCGGTTCTCCACCCCAGTAGCGCACCACCACCTGCGGACGGGCAGCCAGGGCGGTCTCCAGGGTCACGCGGCGCTGGGGCAGCCCCTTCGCCAGGTCGCGCAGCCGCGAGTCCGGGTCGTCGGCGCGCGTGGACAGGCCGACGATCGCGTCACGGTCGCTCAGCGCCATCACATACTGGTCGGCGCACTGGTCGAGCGAGAGGACCCGGAGCGGAGGCGCGGCGGCTCCGGCCGGACCGGCCACCACCAGGGCGGCCGCCGCGACCGCTAGTCGATGACCAATCCGTGCAGCAGGCCGTCGAGGGTGATCCGCATCAGCTCCTGCTGGTCGGTCCACTCGAAGGTCGGACGGCTGATGATCAGGGCCACCACGCCGTGGCAGGCCATCCACAGCGCCTGGGCCGCCGAGTCGGCGTTGCCGGTCCGCAGTCGCCCGCTCGCGGCCACCTCGCGCACCACCCCGGAGAAGGCTTCGTAGCATTGGCTGCTCAGGTCCGAGGTGCGTTCCGGGGTCGGATCGCTCGATACCGGAGCCCGGGAGCAATAGACAAGCTGGTAGGCGTTGGGATGCTCCAAGCCCCAGCTCATGTAGGCGTCCAGCATCATGCGCGTGCGCACCACCGGGTCCAGCGGCTTGGCCGCGATCTCGGTGTTGCTGGCCAGGAGCTGGCTCAGCGTGCCGTCGACGATCTCATGCAGGATGCAGGCCTTGTCGGCGAAGTGCATGTAGAGGGCGGTGGACGACACGCCGACCTCGTCCGCGATCTTGCGGATGGTCGCGCCTTCGTACCCCTCGGCCACGAAGATGCGCTCCGCCGCCTCGAGAATCTCGGCCCGACGGAGGTGGCCGTCACCCTTCGCCTTGCGCGCGGTCTTCCGCGTCGCGGGCGCCACTGCGCTCATGGACTCTCCCCAATCCCAAAGCTCGGGGACAGCGGACCGCAATTCCGTAACTGTGACAAGTCCTCTCTACGGAAGGCGCCTCGAGGGTGGACGCAAGCGCCTGTCTCCGCGTAAGGGGCCGGCATGAGCGGACCGCACGTCGCCGAGGAATCGCAGGTCATGCGCACCTCCGGGTGGGGCGACTATGCGCTCCTGGACTCCGGCAACGGGCGAAAGCTGGAGCGCTACGGCCCCTACAAGGTGGTCCGGCCGGAGCCGCAATGCCTGTGGAGCCCGCGCCTGCCGCAGAGCGAATGGGACGCCGCCGACGCGATCTTCGACCCCAGCGACGAGGAGGACGCCGGCCGCTGGCGCTTCCGCGGCAAACCCCGGGAGACCTGGCCGCTGGGCTGGGGCGACGTGAAGTTCCACGGCCGCTTCACCGCCTTCCGTCACCTGGCCTTCTTCCCCGAACAGGCCGCCAACTGGGCCTGGCTCGACCAGCAGGTTCGCGCCGCCGCCCAGCCGCGGGTGCTGAACCTCTTCGGCTACACCGGCGTCGCCAGCCTCGTGATGGCCGCCGCCGGCGCCGCCGTGACCCATGTGGACGCCTCCAAGAAGGCGGTGGCCTGGGCGCGCGAGAACGCCGAACTGTCCGGCCTCGCCGACCGCCCCGTGCGCTGGATCACCGAGGACGCCCGCAAATACGTCCAGCGCGAGGTTCGCCGTGGTTCGAAGTACGAGGGGATCATCCTTGATCCTCCCAAATACGGCCGCGGCCCAGACGGCCAGGTCTGGCGCCTGTTCGAGGACCTGCCCGAGCTGGCCGGGCTCTGCGCCGAGCTGCTGTCGGAGAACGCCCGCTTCCTGGTGCTCAACGCCTATGCCGAACGGATCTCTGGCGCGGCTCTCGCCGGCCTGCTGGCCGAGAAGCTGGCCGCCCGCGCCGGGCGCATCGAGTGGGGCGAACTCGCCCTGATGGAAGACCGCGGCGACCGCGCCATCGGCATGAGCTTCTACGCCCGCTGGTCGGCATGAACGCGCGCATCACCTCGCTTTCCAATCCGACGGTGAAGGCCGTCCGCGCCCTGCACATGCGCAAGGAGCGCGACGAGACCGGCCTCTTCGTCGCCGAGGGCCTGAAGAACGTCATCGAGGGCATCGACACCTGCCACGCGCCGAAGATCCTGATGCACGGGCCCGACGCCGCCGCCCATCCGATGATGAAGAAGGCGGTCCAGGCCACCCTCGCCGCCCGCGGCCAGGTGATCGAGGTCACCCACGACATCCTCGCCAAGGTCTCCCGGCGCGAGAACCCGCAGGCGGTGGTCGGGGTGTTCCCGCAGGCCTTCGTCGACCTCAAGGACGTCCGGCCCGGCGTGGCGGACTGCGTCGTCGCCCTGCACCGGGTCCGCGACCCGGGCAACCTCGGCACAATCATCCGCACCGCCGACTCCGCCGGCTGCGGCGCCGTGGTCCTGGTGGGCGAGTGCTGCGATCCCTATTCGGTCGAGGCCGTCCGGGCGACCATGGGCTCGATCTTCGCCGTACCCCTGGCCCGGGCCACCGAGGCCGAGTTCGCCGCGTGGCGGAAGGGTTGGACAGGCTCGGTCGTCGGCACCCTGCTCACCGCCGAGGTCGACCACCGCCAGGCCGCCTACCGCAAGCCGGCGCTGATCCTGATGGGCAACGAGCAGCAGGGCCTGACGCCGGACCTCGCCGCTCTCTGCGACGTCAATGTGAAGATCCCCATGCGCGGCCGCGCCGACAGCCTGAACCTGTCGGTGGCTACCGGCATCATGATCTACGCGGCTACCGGCTGAGTTCCGCCTAGCCCTCGATCCCGGCGATCCGCTTGGCGGCGGTGACCGTGTTCTGCAGCAGACAGGCCACCGTCATCGGGCCCACGCCCTTCGGCACCGGCGTGATGGAGCCGGCCACCTGGACCGCTTCCTTGTAGTTCACGTCGCCGACCAGCTTGGTCTTGCCCAGCGCGGCCTGCTCAGGATTGTCGAACGGCACGCGGTTGATGCCCACATCGATGACGCAGGCGCCCGGCTTGATCCAGTCGCCGCGGATCATCCGCGGCTGGCCCACAGCGGCCACCAGGATGTCGGCGCTGCGGCAGACGGACGGCAGATCCACCGTCTTCGAATGCGCCATGGTCACGGTGCAGTTCGCCGCCAGCAGGAGCTGGCCGATCGGCTTGCCCACCAGCCGCGAACGACCGACCACCACCGCGTGCTTGCCCGTCAGGTCGCCCAGGGTGTCGCGCAGCAGCACCATGCAGCCCACGGGCGTGCAGGCGGTCAGGGCTGGCAGGCCGGCCACCAGCCGCCCGGCGTTGACCACGTGCAGGCCGTCGACGTCCTTGTCCGGGTCGATGGCGTCGATCACCGGCTTTTCGTCCAGGTGTTTCGGCAGCGGAAGCTGCACAAGGATGCCGTGGATCAGCGGGTCGGCGTTGAGGTCGGCGACCAGCCGCAGCAGCTCGTCCTGCTTCGTGTCGGCCGGCAGACGGTGGGTCACCGAGTGCATCCCGGCCGCCAGCGACTGCTCGCCCTTGGACTTCACATAGGCCTGGCTGGCCGGGTCATCGCCCACCAGCACCACCGCCAACCCCGGCTGCAGGCCATGTTCGGCGCGCAGGCGCGCGACCTCGGCCGTCACTTCGGCGCGCAGGCGCTCGGCGACGGGAAGGCCTTCGATGATCTTCGCTGTCATGGCGCGCCTGTAGAGCCTCAGGCCCGCGCGCGCAATCTCAGCCACGCCGCCACGGCCCAGGCGTGGGACTCGCGCTCCAGACGCACGACCGCCTCGTGCGGGTCCATCCAGACCAGGGTGTGGTCGGGCTCGGTCTTCAGCGCCGGATCCTCCGCCACCACCCGCCCGGCGAAGAAGGCGCCCCGCGTGTTCCGGATCACCCGGTCGTGGTGCAGGAAGTAGTGGTCGGCGCGCACGAAGGGCGGCTCGTCCAGGGCCACGTGCAGACCCGCCTCCTCGCCGCACTCGCGGATCGCCGCCTCGGCCTCGCTTTCGCCGTCGTCCAGCCCGCCGCCCGGCAGGTGCAGCAGCAGGCCGCGCCCGACCCACTCGACCTCGACCAGCGCGATCCGGCCCATCCGCTCGATCACGCAGAAGGCGGCCGGGCGGTCGGGCGCCTCCCGTCCCTCGGGCGGCTGGCCGAACTGAGGAACGGCCATCAGTCGACGCCGTACAGGGCAGGATAAGGATCGACCTTGCCGGCCAGCACCTCCTTCACCGCCACGGGCTTCCAGCCGACCTTGCTGTTCTCGCTGGCCCGCCAGGCCTCGGCGATCACGTCGCGCAGCTCCGAGGCGCCGGCGGCCAGGCGCTCGGTCGCGAACGCCGGGCCGCGCGGATCTCCGGCCGCCAGGCCACCAGCCTTCTCCAGCTCGTAGAAGGGGATCACCAGCTTCCCGGTCGTCACGAGGTAGTCCGCGACCCGCTGCTCGATCGCGCAGCCGCAAGGCCGGGGCGAAGCCATCCTCGCGCGCACCGCCGCCGGCTTCACCGTCGTCTGCACAAGCTCGCCCTCGAATGGGCCGTGCAGCCGGGCCGTGGAGTAGCCGTTGGGGTTCGGATAGTCGCCCCAGCCGTTGTAGTGCACGCTCACGTGCAGCGGCTGGCTGCCGTCCCCGATGAAGTGCGAAAGCTCTCCGATGCTCTTCAGGATCAGCGCCTCGCGGCGGATCCGGTCCTCGCGGAACCACGCGCGGTTCTTCGACCACTTCCGGTTCGCCTCGGCGGCCGTCAGCACGCGCCAGTAGGCCAGATCGGTGGTGAGTTGCTGATAGCGATCGAGGATCGCATAGGGCAGGTAGCCGCCTTGCCACTGATCCAGGCTGTGGGTCCGTAGCGCCGTCTCGTAGTCGGCGCGGGTCGCGGCCAGCGGCAGCATCGGCGGGCCGCCCAGCACCTTGCCGTCCTCGTCCAGGTCCACGAAGTGGGCGGCGTCGCGGTCGTGGCCGTGCAGCTTGCCCGAACCCTTGGAGCGGTCAGGCTCGCGCGACAGCTCGCCCACGTCGCGCGCCGCCTGCGGGGTGCGCAGGAAAGCCGGAAGCTCCGCCGGCAGCGCCTGCATCGCCGCCGTGCCAAGTATCCGATGGCCGGTGTTCCCCCAGGCCAGCAGCGGCGTGGGCGCGGCGACAGTGAGGCTGGCGAGCGCAAGGGCGACAAGGCGTTTCATGCCCCCCGTTTGGCGGCCCCCTGCCCCAAAGGCAAGCGGCGCAACCGGTTGCGGTCAGCGGATCCCCAGCGCCGCTTCCGTCCGCGCCACCCAGGCCTTCACCGCGGGGTAGAGGTCCAGATTGAAACCACCTTCGTGGCAGACCCGCGTGTAGGCGACCAGCGCCACGTCGGCGAGGGTGACCATGTCGCCGACCAGGAACGGACTGTCCTGCAGCCCTGCCTCCATCCGCTGCAGCGCCGCCGCGCCCCGCTCAACCAACCGCGGCTCCAGGTCGGCCACCGGCTTGCCCAGGTACTTCACGTGGAATCGCGCGACGGCCACATAGGGCTCGTGGCTGTATTGCTCCCAGAACAGCCACTCCAGCATCAGCGCCCGGTCATAGGCGTCGGTCGGGACCAGCGCCGAGCCCTCCGCCAGGTGGATGATGATGGCGTTCGACTGCGACAGCGGGCGACCGTCGTCCAGCACGACGGTGGGCACCTGACCGGCCGGATTCAGCGCCAGGTAGGCGGGCGTCCGCGACTCGCCCTGCATGATGTCGGTCTCGATCCAGTCGTAGGAACGCCCCAGGAAATCCGCCGTCCATTTCACTTTCAGGCAGTTGCCCGACTTGCTGTCGCCATAGATTTTCAAGACTGCCCCCGGGATTTCACGCCTTCTGGATTCGCCGCGTTCCCCCTTCAGGGCAAGCGATTGGGTCTAATCCAGGCTATTAGGAAAGCTCACAGCTCAACACAAAGTGGCCTTCCGGGGTTGCCCCGCGGGACCTGAGCCGGTAGGACTCCGGCCACCAGTTCAACGACGAAGGAGGACGCCGTCAATGCGACGCCGCCTCGCCGCCCTGGCAGTACTTTCCGCCATCGGTATCGCCTCAAACGCGCAAGCCGCGACAAACGATCCGCTTGGTGACCTCGTCACCTCCGTGATCACGGGCGCCCTGCCCGGCACCGGCGTCTTCAATGTGAAGGCGACCCTCTACCACCGCGGCGCCGCCGGTGTCGGCGCCCTGGATAGCCTGGGGTGCAAGGTCGTGCCGATGCGCACGATCGCGGTGGACAAGACCATCATCCCCCGCCGCACGGTCCTGTTCATCAAGGAGACCGTGGGCCTGAAGATGCCCGACGGCGGCACGCACGACGGCTACTGGTACGCCTCCGACGTGGGCGGCGCGATCAAGGGCCAGCGCATCGACCTCTACACGGGCCACGGCGCGGCCTCGATGAAGCCGATGCAGAAGCTGAACCTCAGCACGCTCACGGCGGTGAAGGTCGGCCAGTTCAAGGGCTGCCCGCCGGCCTGACGCCCGCCCCTCTCCATTGCGGAGAGGAAAGCCCCATGCACAAGCCCAACTTCTTCGTCCTCACCGGCGGTCCCGGCGTGGGCAAGACCTCGGTCCTGCGACACTTGGCCGGCCTCGGCGAGCTCGTGGTCGAGGAGACTGCGCGGGCGGTGATCCGTGAGGCGGTAGCCGCCGGCGGGCGGGAGACACCCTGGCTGGACAATCCGGCCTTCGTCGCCGCCTGCGCGCGCCGCGACATCGAGACGTTCGACCGCATGGCCGGCGAGACCCGCCGCGCGTTCTTCGACCGCGGGATCATCGACAGTTGCGAGGCCAACGGCGTTCCGCCCTGGCCCGCGCTGGAGGCGGCTGTCCGCACCCGCCGCTACAATCCGACGGTCTTCCTCTTCCCGCCCTGGCGCGAGATCTACGAGACCGACCCCGAGCGGCGTCAGGACTGGCCCGAGGCCGAACGCACCTTCGAGCTTATCCGCGAGCGACTGCCCACCCTTGGCTATGCGCCGGTCATCGTCCCGCCCGGCGATGTGGCCTGGCGGGCCGGCTTCGTGCTTCAGGTCGCCGGCGCCAGGCCGTAGACCCGCTGGCGGCGCGCCCGGCCGCGCAGCGCCACCTGCCCCAGTTCATGGAGTGCGGCGTCACCGGCAAGCCGCCGCGCCGTCTCCTCCCCCACCATCAGCGGAGTCTTGAAGTCCTTGCACAGGCCCTCGAGGCGCGAGGCCACGTTCACCGGATCGCCCAGTACGGAATAGTCGAAGCGCCGCCGGCTGCCGACGGCCCCGACCACGCACTCTCCCGAGTTCACCCCGATGCCGATCTCGATGCGCGGCAGCTCCAGGTCGGCGAAGATCTCGGCCACCCAGGCGTTCACCGCGTCCATGGCGCCCAGCATCGCCCGCGCCGCCTCGACGGCATGGCGCGCGTGGTCGGGGTCGTCGTCGGGCGCGCCCCAGAAGGCCATCACGCAGTCGCCCATGTACTTGTCGATGACGCCTCCGTGGGCGAGCACCACGTCGCTCAGCGGGTCAAGGATGCCGCCGATGAGATCGGCCAGCCGACGCGGGTTGTCGCGCAGGGCCTCGGCGAAGCTCGTGAAGCCGCGCACGTCGGCGAACAGCACGGTCACGTCGCGGGTCTCGTGGTGCGCCGCGACCCCCTCCAGCTCGGCCATCACCCGGTCGAGGATGTGCGGCGCCGGCGCGGGGGCGACCGCAGCCGGCCGCGGCGGCGCCTGGGCCAGCCCGGCCGCCACGTCGCAGATCGGCCGCCAGGCCTCGGCCTCGTCTTCCGACAGGTCGGCCATGCCCGGCCAGGCGACGTTCGGTCGAGACCGAAGCGGGGAAGACGTCGGCGCGCGACGCCGCGCCAGCCCCAGCAGCGTCGCCACCTGGGCCAGCAGCGTGGGTCGACGAGCGAACGGCTCGACCCCGATCACGGACATGGTGCGTCTCCAACCACGCCCCACCGTCCCACAACTCGCGTTATGGTTAAATTTCGGCAGACCCCTTAAGGGAAAGTGCTGAGACAACCCGCCTCAGCTCACCTCAAGGTTTAGTCAACGCTTCATCGCCTTCAGGTCTCGACGAAGGCGCGTTCGAGGACGAAGTCGCCGGGCGCGGCGATCGAGCCTTCCACGTAGCCGCGGTCCAGGAGCTGCTGTTTCAGGTCGACCAGCACCGAGGGGCCGCCACACAGCATCACGCGGTCCTCCGCCGGGTCGAACGGCGGATTGCCCAGGTCGCGGAACATCTGGCCGCTCTCGATCAGGTCGGTGATCCGGCCCTTGGTGCGGAACTCCTCGCGCGTCACCGTCGGGTAGTAGCGCAGCTTGCCTGCCACCAGCTCTCCGAGGATCTCGTCGTTCGGCAGGTCCTTCTCGAACAGGTCCGCGTAGTTCAGGTCGGCCACCTCGCGCACCGTGTGCGTGACGATCACCTGTTCGAAGCGGTCGTAGACCTCGGGGTCGCGGGCCAGCGACAGCCAGGGGGCCAGGCCCGTGCCTGTCCCCAGCATATAGAGGCGTTTGCCCGGCTTGAGGCCATCCAGCACCAGGGTCCCGGTCGGCTTGCGGCCGATCAGCACCTGGTCGCCCACCTTCAGGTGCTGCAGGCGCGAGGTCAGCGGGCCGTCCGGCACCTTGATGGAATAGAACTCCAGCTCCTCATGCCACGACGGGGAGGCGATGGAATAGGCGCGCACCAGCGGCTTGCCGTCCTCCTTCATCAGACCGACCATCACGAACTGGCCGCTGGCGAACCGGAAGCCCGGGTCGCGGGTGGTGCGGAACGAGAACAGGGTGTCGGTCCAGTGATGGACCCAGGTCACCGTCTCGACGAAGAAGGCGCCGGACGCCTTGAGGCCGCCCGTCGCGGTTGGGGCCGGCTGGACCACGGACACGTCGTTCATTCCTGAAATCGCCTCAGATATCGCCGCCGACATTGTTGGGCGTCCCCGGCGCACGCGCCACATGGATCCCGCACTCGGTCTTGTCCATCCCCTTCCAGCGGCCGGCGCGGACGTCCTCGCCCTCCTCAGCCGGCTGGGTGCAGGGCCAGCAGCCGATGGACGGGAAGCCCTGGGCCACCAGCGGATGGGCCGGCAGGTCGTGCTCGGCAGCATAGGCGTCGAGGTCGGCCTTGCCCCAGTTGGCGAGCGGATTGAACTTCACCTTGCCGTCGGCGTGCTCCACCACCGGCAGGTTCAGGCGGTCGCCGCCGTGGAAACGCTTGCGGCCGGTGATCCAGGCGTCGAAATCGCCCAGGGCCCGATCCAACGGGATCACCTTGCGAATTTCGCAGCAGGCGTCGGTGTCGGTCTGCCACAGCTTGGCCTGCGGATCGGTGGTCGCGAGGTCCTGATAGGCCGGGCGCAGGTCGCGCACATTGGTCAGGCCCAGCCGCTCGGCCAGGGTCTTGCGGTAGTCCAGCGTCTGGCCGAACAGCATGCCGGTGTCGAGGAACAGCACCGCGATGTCGGGCTTCACCCGGGCGGCGATGTCCAGCAGCACCGCGCTCTCGGCGCCGAACGAGGAGACCAGCGCCAGCTTGTCGCCGAAGCTCTCGACGGCCGCCTCCAGCACCGTGCGCGGGTGGGCCCGGCGCAGTTCGGCGTCGAGGCGGATGGCCGCCGCGGCCGTCTGGTCAAGGGAGTCGTAGGCCACGCTCATCCCTCCCGCTCCGCAAAGGCCGGGACGCGGCCGTCGGCCGCGCGCTGGTAGACGTGCCGATAGCGATTGAGGGCGGCCTGCCACTCGTTCGCGCTGGCGTCGTCGGCCGGCTCGTAGGCGTCGAAGCCGACCCGGACCATCCACGGCGCCTGCTCCCGCAGAACGTCGCCCACGGCGCGGATCTGGCCCTTGAACCCGAAGCGCTCCCGCAGGAGCCGCGCATTGGTGTACGAGCGGCCGTCCAGGTGCTTCGGAAACTCCAGCGCCACCAGCGTCAGCCTGGGCAGGTCATAGGCCAGGGCCTCGACCTCCTCGTCGCTCTTCAGCCGCACGCCGATCCGGCGGCCCTCGGAGAGCAGCCGGTCGCCGTCGGACTGGAAGCGCGCCAGCGACAGGATCACATCGCCCGTAGCCATGTCCTCGTCGTCCGAGACATGGGTGAAGGCGTCGGGGACCGTCTTGGCGATCCCCTCATGCAACTCAATGAGCGTCGGCATAGACAGCCTCCTTGAAGGGCGCGACGCCGGTGCGGCGGAAGGTGTCGAGGAAGCGCTCGCCGGCCTGGCGCTCGCGCAGATAGACGTCGACCAAGGTGTCCACCGCGTCGGCGACCTTGTCGTAAGGCAGCGCCGGGCCGAGCATCGAGCCGACCGCCGCATCCTCCGCGCCGGAGCCGCCGAGGGTGAGCTGGTAGAACTCCTCGCCCTTCTTATCGACGCCCAGGATGCCGATGTGGCCCACGTGATGATGGCCGCAGGCGTTGATGCAGCCGCTGATCTTGATCTTCAGCTCGCCCACCTGCTCGGCGCGGTCGTGGTCGCGGAACTTCTCGGCGATGTGCTGGGCGATCGGGATGGCCCGGGCGTTGGCCAGCGCGCAATAGTCCAGCCCTGGGCAGGCGATGATGTCGCTGACGAGGTTGATGTTCGGTGTCGCCAGGCCGGCGGCCGCGAGTCCGGCCCAGACCTCGGGCAGGTCGTCCAGCTTCACGTGCGGCAGCACCAGGTTCTGCTCGTGCGTCACCCGGATGTCGTTCTGGCCGTAGCGTTCGGCCAGGTCAGCCACGACGTCCATCTGGTCCGAGGTGGCGTCGCCTGGCGTCTCGCCGATGGCCTTGAGGCTGATCTCGACGATGCCGTAGCCCGGCTTCTTGTGCGGCTTGACGTTGTTGCGCACGAAGCGAGCGAAGGCGGGGTTGGACGCCTTGGCCGTCTCGAAGGCCTCGGAGCGGTCCGGCAGGGTCTCGAAACCCAACGGGGCGAACGCGCCGCGGATGCGCGCCAGCTCGGTGTCGGGCAGGTCGGGAGTGTCGCCGATCTTGGCCCACTCGGCCTCGACCTGCTTGGCGAACTCATCCTTCCCCAGCGCCGCGACGAGGATCTTGATCCGCGCCTTGTAGATGTTGTCCCGGCGTCCGTGCCGATTGTACACGCGCAGGATCGCTTCCAGGTACGAGAGCAGCCGGTTCACCGGCAGGAACTCGCGGATGGTCGGGCCGATGTGCGGCGTGCGGCCCATGCCGCCACCGACGATCACCTCGAAGCCCAGCGCCCCGTCCCGCGCCCGCTTCAGGACCAGGCCGATGTCGTGCACACGGGCCGCCGTGCGGTCCTTCGGCGCCGCCGTGATGGCGATCTTGAACTTGCGCGGCAGGAACGAGAATTCGGGATGAAAGGTCGACCACTGGCGGATCGCCTCGGCCCACACCCGCGGATCGTCCACCTCCTCGGCCGTGGCCCCCGCATAGGGGTCGGTGGTGGTGTTGCGGATGCAGTTCCCCGACGTCTGGATGGCGTGCATGTCCACGCTGGCCAGGTGGTCCAGGATGTCGGGCGCGTCCTTCAGCTTGATCCAGTGGAACTGCAGATTCGTGCGCGTGGTGAAGTGGCCGTAGCCCTTGTCGTAAGTGCGCCCGATCCAGGCCAGCTTGCGAAGCTGGGTCGGGTTCAGCGAGCCGTACGGGATGGCCACGCGCAGCATGTAGGCGTGGAGCTGCAGGTAGAGGCCGTTCATCAGGCGCAGGCGCTTGAACTGGTCCTCCGTGAGCTCGCCCGAAAGGCGCCGCGCCACCTGGCCGCGGAACTCCGCCGACCGGTCGGCCAGCATCTCCTTGTCGATGGTGTCGTACTGGTACATGGCGGCCCTACTTCCGCTTGATCAGGTTCACGCGGCCGGTCGAGCGCGCCGCGCCGCTGGCGTGCTGCAGCGCCTCGACCACCGCCCCGCCCTCGGCCTGCTTGCCGTGATGCGGATGGTTGGTCGGCCCCAGCGCCCGGATCCGCTCGCGGTAGCTGAGCGGCGCCCACAGACCCTCGGATTCAACGAGGTCGATGAGGTAGACATCGACCACGGTCGTGCCCTGGCTCTTGCCCAGGGCCTCGGCCTCGACTGCGGCCGGATCGTCCACGGCCCAGAGCTGGGCGTCGGCGAAGCGCTCGACCCAGCGGCCGTCCTTCCAGAACACGACCTCGCCGTCGGTGAGGCGGTTGGCGGTCAGGGCCTTCATGCGCGGGCCTCCCGGATGAGCGTTTCAACTTGCGGCGCCGCGCCACCGGCCTGGGCCAGCGCCATCGCTTCGCCGACGATCAGCAGCGCGGGGCCCGCGACGGCCTCGGCCGCCACGGCCAGGCCGGCCAGGGTCGTGACGATGCGCCGCTCGTCCGCGCGGCTGGCGTTCTCGACGATCAGGGCCGGCGTGGCGCCATCGCGTCCGGCCGCCAGCAGCCGCCCGGCGATCACCGGGGCCATCGACAGCCCCATGTAGATCACCACCGTCTGGTTGGCCTTCGACAGCCCCGCCCAGTCCAGGTCAGGCTCGCCGCCCTTCGCGGCGTGGCCGGTGACGAAGGTCACCGCCTGGGCCGAGCCGCGATGCGTCAGCGGCGCGCCGGCCGACGCGCCCGCCGCCAGGGCCGCGGTCACGCCCGGCACGACCAGGCACTCGACGCCCGCCTCGCGGCAGGTCTCCAGCTCCTCGCCGCCACGCCCAAAGATGAAGGGATCGCCCCCCTTCAGCCGCACGACCTCCAGCCCCTCCAGGGCGAAGGCCACGAGCATCCGGTTGATCTCGTCCTGGCTGTAGCTGTGGCGCGACTTGCGCTTGGCCACCGAGATCCGGCGCGCCGAAGCCGGCGCCAGGTCCAGGATCTCGTCGCTCACCAGCCCGTCGTGGACCACCACCTCGGCGCCCTGCAGCGCCTTCAGGGCCTTGATCGTCAGCAACTCGGGGTCGCCGGGGCCGGCGCCCACCAGCCACACGCGGCCCGGGCCACGGCGGCGGGCGGTCCCGTCCAGCACCACCAGGCGCTCGGTTCGTGGTTTCGTGTCGCGGCCGTGGGCCATCTTTAGCTTCTCTAATGACGCGGCGACCCTTAGAAACACGGCGGGACGAGCTCGCGCCCGCCCCGCCTCGCGCCCGCCGATGAAAAGGGCCGATACACCGGCGGACGCTTGCAATAAGGGCGGGCGCCCCCAAATTCGCAACCCAAGGACTTCTGCCGGGGCGTTCAGGAATTCTCGATGGAGCAGCGGAACCACCAACGCCGCCGGCTGCCGCCGCTCAACGCCCTTCGGGCGTTCGAGGCCGCCGCCCGGCACCTCAACTTCAGCCGCGCCGCCGACGAGCTGTCGGTGACGCCCGGCGCCGTCAGCCAGCAGATCCAGAACCTGGAGGACTATGTCGGCGCCGCGCTCTTCAAGCGCACGCCCAAGGGCCTCCTGCTCACAGACGCGGCCCAGACCGCCCTGCCCGCCCTGCGCGAGGCGTTCGACCGCCTGGCCGAGGCCGCCAGCCTGCTCACCGCCGCCGTCGATGGCCGGCGCCTGACCATCACCGCCCCGCCCTCCTTCGCCGCCAAGTGGCTGGTGCCGCGCCTCGGCGCCTTCGAGCGGGCGCACCCGCAGGTGGACGTGTGGCTGTCCGCCGGCATGGAGCTGGTGGACCTCACGGCCGGCGAGGTGGACCTCGCCATCCGCTACGGCGGCGGCCGCTATCCTGGACTGGAGGTCAAGCGCCTGGTCAGCGAGAGCGTGGTGCCGGTGCTCAGTCCCGACCTGCTCAGGGAAATCCCGCTCGAGAAGCCCGAGGACCTGGCCGGCCACGTCCTGCTGCACGACGGCTCGCCCGAGATCGACGATTCCTGCCCGGACTGGCCCATGTGGCTCGCCGCCCGCGGCCTGCGCGGCATCGACGGCCACCGCGGCCCACGCTTCAACCAGTCCAGCCTGGTGATCGAAGCCGCCGCCAACGGCCGTGGCGTCGCCCTCGCCAAGCGCACCCTGGCCCAGGCCGACCTCGACGCCGGCCGGCTGGTGGCGCCACTCCAGATGGCGCAGGCCGTCGATTTCGCCTATTACCTCGTCCATCCCAAGGCCAAGGGACGGCTGCCGCAGGTGAAGGCCTTCATCGGCTGGATCGAGGCGGAAGCGCAGGCGCACGAAGAGGCGCTGCGGGCCATCGACAACGGCGCCGGGATCTAGGGAAGAAGCAGGTCCGCAGTTGAGGTTTCTAGGAGGTCTCGTGGCGGCAGTTCTCGCCGCGACGGCGATCGCCCCCGATGGGGCCGCCGCGCCAGCGTCGCATTACGTCCAACGCCTGCGCCTGCAGGCCCAGCTCCAGACCCTGAACGCCGAGCTGCTCGGCCGGGACAGCGCCACCGCCGTGCTGCAGGACCTGTGCGACCGCCGCGACCCCGCCGCGCCGCGCATCCAGGCGCGCCATGTGGCGGTCGAGGATTCCGACGAGACCCTGGCCGAGGTGCGGAAGCGCCTTTCGGCCGCCTCCAACGAGCCCGTCGTCCACCGCCGCGTCGAACTGACCTGTGGCGAGGCCGTCCTCTCGCGCGCCGACAACTGGTACCTGCCCGGTCGCCTGACGCCAGAGATGAACCGGCTGCTGGAGACCACCCGTACGCCCTTCGGCGTGGCCGTGAAACCGCTGGCGTTCCAGCGTCGCACCCTGTCCGCCAAGCTACTGTTCACGCCCCTGCCGCCCGGCTGGGAGGCCCAGCCGGCCAGCGCCTTCGACACGGCCGTCGAGATCCCCGCCGAGGTGCTCCAGCACCGCGCCCTGCTGCAGACGCCGGACGGGCGCCCCTTCAGCCTGCTGGTCGAAACCTACTCGGACCGCGTGCTCGTTCCCTAGCCGCGGGTAATCCAGCCCCTCAGCCGCCGCCGATCCGGGTCAGGTAGCCCTCGATGTCGGCCACGGTCGCGTCGAGCGTGGCCTTCAGCTCGGGCGCCATGGAGGCGTCGCCCCGCTCGGCCCGGTCCGCCAGGTCGCCCAGCGCTGTCGCCCCGATGCCCCGCGCCGCGCCCTTGATGGTGTGCGCCAGGTCGCGCCAGCCTTCGCCGGGCGCGTCCAACTTCACGCGCCAGCCCTCGGCCTGACCCTGGAACAGCGCCAGGACCTCGGTGACCACCTGCATGTCGCCGGCCGCGAAGCTTTCCAGGTAATCGAATTCCACCAATTCCTCGCTGATCGACTGACGCGCCAGATGCGCCAGGACCGTGGGTCCTGCCGTGAAGGCTTACGTCTCTAGGAAGGAATGGTGGGTGTACAAGGATTCGAACCTTGGACCCGCTGATTAAGAGTCAGCTGCTCTACCAACTGAGCTATACACCCGTCCCGGCTCCGGACCCTTGAGAGGCCCGGCGGCGAGGGCGCGGAACATACGCAATATCGCGCCGTTGGCAAGGCGCGTTTGCACCCCCTCGAAAAAACTTCGCGACGGCGCTCATCCGCGCCTTATCGGGCCGTATACAGCTCGCCCAGCCCCAGCGCCGCCTGGCCCTTCGCCTGCGCCAGTTCGTCCTGCACCGCGCCGGCCGCGGCCATCGCCTCCCGCTTGCCGTCCATGCGCTTCAGGGCGGCCCGCAGCACCGCCGGCGCCTCGGGCGTCGCCACCGCCACGACGTTGTCCACGCCGAACGGCGGGGCCGCCTTGGTGCGGGCCATCACGACGCGGGTCTGCCCCTCGACCATCCGGCCGTCGCCGTCGCCCTCCAGCGGGAACAGCATCTGCACCGTCCCGTCGCCGGCCAGGTTGAAGGCGGTCAGGTACGAGGCCGCGCCGCGGTGGACGACGGCCAGGTCCACGCCTTCCCCACTCTTGTAGAGCTGCCCCTTCGGCTTTGGTCCGATCTCCACCCGCACGCGCCGCTCGTTGGCGACGGCGGCCAGGTCGGCCAGCGCCTTGCGCTTGTTGATGACCCCGGCGAGTTGCTCGGGGCTAGTCAGGTTCTCGGCCACCCGGTCGCCGCGGCTGTCGGTGACCCAGCCCTCCTTCGCCGACCACGTCAGGTCGGGTGTCCCGCGCGGGATCGAGGCCCACGGCCCGCGCTCGCCCAGCAGCTCGGCGGCCTGGTCGTCGGCGGCCTTCACCTCCACCGGCCGCTCGTCCGGCGGCGGGGCCTTCAACGGCTGGAAGATCACGCTGCGCTCGTTGCGCGGCGGAACCGCGGCGCTGGACCACTGCTGGGTCGACGACAGTTCACGCGTCCGCGTCTCCAGCGTCGAGGTCAGTTCGGCCAGCGACAGGCGCCCGTCGTCGTCCTGGTCGGCCGCCAGCCGCCCGTTGGGACGCCGGTCCTTCAGCGCGCCCTCCAGCGCATAGGTGAGCAGGCCCCGAGGCGGGGAGTCGCTGCGCGGCAGCGGCCCCTCCAGGGCGAACTGGTCGTCCTGCGCCGCGCCCACGTAGACGAGGTTCGGCGGCTCGACGCCTGCCGGAGCCTTCGCCGCCGGATCCTCTGGCCGTGGCGGCAGCGAAATGGCCATGGGGTTGTCCAGCGCCGTGCGCTTGCGGAACACCGAGGGCGCGGCCAGCGAACGGTTCATCGTGCCCGAGTGGCAGGCGTCGGCGATCTGCAGCACGTTCACGCTGGTCGGGAAAAAGTTCACCAGCCAGCCGCGCAGGTCGTCGTCCAGGATATACTGGTTGGTGTCAGGCTTGCCGACCCGGAAGCCGGACAGGGCGATGAACTCGTCCATGCCGTCCGCCTCGGTCGGGTCGTTCGACTTCGCCTGCGCCCCGTGGCCCGCGTAGTAGAAGATGACCCAGTCGCCGGGCTTGGCCCGCTGGCCCAGGGCCTCCAGCGCGGAACGGATGCTCGCGCGCGTCGCCGCCGTGTCGTTCAGGGTCACGATGTCCTTGGCGCCCTGCTGCTCCAGCACGGCCTTCAGCGCCCCGGCGTCGTTCGGCGGTCCATCCAGCGACGGGATCGGGTCGGTGTACTTCGACACCGCGACGATCAGCGCGCGGATCTCGGCCTGCGCAGGCTGCGCCGCCATCACCGCGACCGTCGCCGCCAGCCCGGCCATCATCCTGCGCATTCGATCCCCCTACGCTGCCGACGCACTCCAGAATGCCCCCG
The DNA here is from genome assembly GCA_046725615.1 of Pseudomonadota bacterium. Classification (GTDB taxonomy): domain Bacteria; phylum Pseudomonadota; class Alphaproteobacteria; order Caulobacterales; family Caulobacteraceae; genus Phenylobacterium. The sequence goes on along the minus strand of JBKOYY010000053.1, from coordinate 3,487 downwards.
CCCCGGCCTGGGCGGAAGCATCGTCGGCATGTACGGCCGCAGACGCCCGGCGGAGGCGGAACGTTCTCCCCTGCGCGCCCTGTCGCACGGCGCTTGGCGCGGCGGGGTGGTAGGGGCTAGTTGAGCGCCGACGCCGTTCGGAACGGCGATCGCCAGGAGACCCGCGTCCAGATGACCGCCTCGGAGGCCGAACAGATCGCCGGCGTGCGGCCGATTCTGCGGCGGGTGGTCGCCAACGCCGGCCTGCTGCTGGGCGGACGCACGGTGAACGCGGTGCTCGGCCTGATCTACATGGCTATCGCCGCCCGCGCGCTCGGCGCCGCCGAGATGGGTGTGCTGATCCTGATCCAGGCCTTCGCCCAGTTCCTCGGCGAGGTGGTCAAGTTCCAGTCGTGGCAGACCATCATCCACTTCGGCACCCGGCCAGTGGCCGAGGACCGACCGGTGGAATTCCAGCAGGTGCTTCGCTTCAGCCTCGTGCTCGACCTCGGCAGCACCCTGATCGGGGTGCTGGCCGGTGTCATCGGGGCCATCCTCTTCGACGGCGAGCTGGGCTGGACCTCGGCCGAAGCGCCGGTGGCCGCACTCTACATGCTGTCGATCGCCTTCATGGTCTCGGCCACGCCGATGGGCCTGCTGCGGCTGTTCGACCGCTTCGACGTCCTGGCCTGGCAGGCCGGCCTGATCTCGCTGATCCGGGTGATCGGCAGCCTCGTGGCCCTGGGTTTCGGCGCCTCCATGCACGGCTTCCTGCTGGCCTGGGCGGCGGGCACCCTGGGGAGCTGGCTGTATCTGGCCGGATCGGCCTATGCCGAGATGCGCAAGCGCGGCCTGCTCAAGGGCTTCACCCTGCGCGGCCCTCTGGCCGCCGGCCTGCCCGGCGCCTGGCGCTTCGCCTGGAACACCAACCTCGCTGCGACCCTGGACGTCGCCTTCACCCACGTGGCGACCCTGATCGTCGGCGCCCTCGTGGGCCCGTCGCAGGCCGCCTTCTGGCGGGTGGGCCGCCAGGTGGCCGACGCCCTGGCCAAGCCGGCCAAGCTCCTCACCCCGGCGCTCTATCCCGAGCTGGCCCGCCTGCGGGCCGACGACCACCACCACGCCATGTGGCGGCTCGCCCGCAACGTCGGCCTGCTGGCCGGCGGCGTGGGCGTCGTGCTGCTGACGGTCAGCGCCCTGTTCGGCCCCACCCTGCTCACCCTCGTCATGGGCCAGTCCTTCGCCCCGGCGGGCGCGGTGATGACCTGGCAGGTGGGCGCGGCGGTGATCGGCGTCTTCGCCTTGCCGCTGGAGCCGATGCTGGTTTCCCTGGGCAAGCCGGGGTTGGCCGTGCGCGTTCGGCTGGCGGTCAGCATCGTCTTCCTGGCCGCCCTGCCCTTCCTCGTGATGCGGTTCGGGATTATAGGCGCGGGCGCCGGCCTGGCTGCGTCCGCCGGCGCCCTTGCCCTGGGCATGCTGTGGTTCATCCTCAGAGAGAACGGGACTCGACGGACGGCGGCGACGCCGGCGGCCGGGTCCGCGGAGACTTCGAAAGGCGACGATTGACTGCGACCCCGACCCCGACCGCTCCGGAGCGCCCGTTCCGGCTCGGCGGCTTCGCCACCCTGACCGAGGCGCTGGACTTCGCCGCCGGCGGCCCGACGGGCCTGAACCTCTACGGCCTGCGCGGCGAGCTGATCGAGGCGATCCCCTATGCCGAACTGCGCCGCCGGGCCCTGGCCATGGCCGCCCGCCTGCTGGCGCTCGGGCTGAAGACCCACGACCGCATAGGCCTGGTCGCCGAGACCGACGCCGACTTCGTCACGGCCTTCTTCGCCTGCCAGTACGCCCGCCTGACGCCGGCCCCGCTGCCGCTCCCCACGCCGCTTGGCGGCCGGGACGCCTATGTGGAACAGATCGGCCGGATGCTGACCTCGGCCAAGGCCGCCGCGGTCTTCGGCCCCGAGGCCATCCTGCCCTGGCTGCAGGACGCGGCGAAGGAGGCCGGCGCCCAGTTCGCCATGCAGGTGTCCGAGCTTCCGCAGGCTGAGCCCGTCGAGCTGCCGGCTCCGGGCCCGGACGACCCCTGCTACGTCCAGTTCTCGTCGGGCAGCACCCGCAACCCCACTGGCGTGCTCTGCACGCACCGCGCGCTGATGGCCAACACCTACGCCATCACCGCGCACGGCCTGAAGGTGGTTCCCGAGGACCGCGCCTTCTCCTGGTTGCCGCTCTACCACGACATGGGTCTCGTCGGTTTCCTGATGAGCCCTCTGGCCGCCCAGATGACCGTCGACCTGATGCCCACCGGGGCGTTCGTACGCCGCCCCCTGCTATGGCTCGACCTGATGTCGAAGAACCGGGCGACGATCTCGTACAGCCCCTCCTTCGGCTACGACCTCTGCGCCCGCCGGGGCGACGGCACGCGGGAGGGACTCGACCTCTCGGCCTGGCGCTCGGCCGGCTGCGGCGGCGACATGGTCCGCCCGGGGCCGCTGCTGACCTTCGCCGATCGCTATGCGGCGGCCGGGTTCAGCGCCAAGGCCTTCGTTCCCAGCTACGGCATGGCCGAGGCCACCCTGGCGCTCAGCATGGCGCCTCTGAACGAGGGCCTGCGCTTCGACACCGTCGACGTCGACCGGATGGAGCGCGACGGCCAGGTGGTCCCCGGCGCGGGCGAGCGCAGCCGCGCCTTCGTCCGTTGCGGCCCCGTGCTGCCCGACCATGAGCTGGAAGTCCGCGACGAGGCCGGCAAGGTCGTGCCCGAGCGCCAGGTCGGCCGCATCTTCGTGCGCGGCCCCAGCCTGATGCGGGAATATTTCGGCGATCCCGAGACCTCGGCGCGCGTGCTGTCGGCCGACGGCTGGCTCGACACCGGCGACCTCGGCTACCTCGCCGACGGCGAGATCGTGCCGACCGGCCGCGCCAAGGACCTGATCCTGCTCAACGGCCGGAACGTCTGGCCGCAGGACCTGGAATGGACGGCGGAGTCCGAGATCGAACGCCTGCGGAGCGGCGACGTGGCCGCCTTCTCGATCGACCAGGACGCCGGCGAGCAGCTCGTGGTGCTAGTCCAGGCCCGTTCCAGCGACCCCGAGGTGCGCCGCGCCCTGACCGAGGACGTCGCCGCCGTGCTCCGCGCGCGCCACGGCGTCGAGGCGCAGGTGGAGCTGGTGGGCGCCCACGCCCTGCCGCAGACCTCGTCAGGCAAACTCTCCCGCTCCAAGGCCCGGACGTTGTTCCTCTCCGGCGCCTTCCGCCAGGAGGAGCCGGCCTGACCCGCGGCCTCGCCGCCGTCACCGGCGCCACCGGGTTCCTGGGGCGACATCTCGTGCGCGCCCTGGCCGACGACGGCTGGGCCGTGCGCGTGCTGGCCCGCCGCGATCCCGTCGACCCGCTCTGGCAGGGCGTAGCCCCGCAGGTGGTCGCCGGAGGGCTCGAGGACCCGGCCGCCCTCGCCCGCCTCTGCCGCGGCGCCGACGTCGTGGTCCACGCCGCCGGTCTCGTG
>JBKOYY010000038.1:0-20245 GCA_046725615.1 Pseudomonadota bacterium | reverse complement strand
GTCTTCGACGTGGTGCTGATGGACGTCCACATGCCGGTGATGGACGGGATCGAGGCGGTGGGCCGCATCCGCGACGGCCAGGTGGGCCGCAGCGACATCCCGATCATCGCCCTGACCGCCGACGCCATGCCCGGCGAAGTGACCCGCCTGCGCGGCCTCGGCTTCGACGCCCTCCAGCACAAGCCCGTCCAGCCCGCCGCCCTCATCGGCGCCATCGGCGGCGTCATGACCGCCCGCGCCGAGCGGGCCCTGGCCGGCGACAGCGCCGCGTCAGCAGCCTAGAACTTCACCTCCCCCGCGAAGCGGCGGGAGGGGGACCGGCCGCCGAGCCGCAGGCGAAGAGCGGCTGGTGGAGGGGGCAGGCGGCCGGCACAGCCTTGCGACGCACCGTGATCACCAGCCGCGCACGCGCGATGCGCAAGGCGATGACCGAGCCCGAGGTCATTCTGTGGAGCCGCCTCCGCGGACGCTCAGGACCCGCGTCTACCGCGGTCTCGCCGGTGTCATGGACGAAATCGCCCTGAAGGCGGCTGAGGTCGAGCGCAGCCGAAAGGCCTGAGCGGCCGCTCGCCCCCTCCACCCCGCGCTCTGCGGCGCGGGGTGCCCCTCCCGCCGCTTCGCGGGGGAGGTGAGGTCCGCTAACCACCCTTCTGCGACGTTCGGAAGGACCGCCTGACGACGCGGCCCAAACGCCCCCTACGCCGTCGTCTCCAGCGACGGCACCGTCTGCTTCAGCCGCCCGCCGATGCGGATCGGCTCGATCCGGCGGGCGAGGCCGCTGGCCGGGTCCGTCTCCACAAACACCCCGCACACCGTCGCCGGCCCTTCGGCGGGCTTGTAGCGGCCGCCGGAGATGCGGGTGGTGAAGCGCCGCAGCGGCTCTTCCTTCTGGTTGCCGATGACGCTGTCGTAGTCGGCGCAGGCGCCGGCGTCGGTCTGATAGGCCGTGCCGCCCGGCAGCACCTGGGCGTCGGCCGTGGGCACGTGGCTGTGGGTGCCCACCACCAGGCTGGCGCGCCCGTCGCAGAAGTGGCCCATCGCCATCTTCTCGGACGTCGCCTCGGCGTGCATGTCGACGATCACCGCGTCGGCCACGGCGCCCAGCGGGCAGGCCTCCAGCTCCTTGTCGACGGCGGCGAACGGGTCGTCGAGCGCGTCCATGAACACCCGGCCCAGCAGGTTCACCACCAGGATCCGCTTGCCCGACGGCGTGTCGAACAGCTGCGCGCCGCGTCCCGGCGCGGCGGCGAAAGCGGGATAGTTCAGCGGCCGGATCAGCCGCGGCTCCCGCACGATGTAGGTCAGCGCCTCCTTCTGGTCCCAGGAGTGGTTGCCCAGGGTCAGGCAGTCGGCGCCGGCGTCGAACAGCTCGTTGGCCGTGCTCTCGGTGATGCCGAAGCCGGCGGCGGCGTTCTCGGCGTTGACGATCACGAACTCGAGGTCGAGCTGGCGGCGCAGGCGCGGCAGGTGCTCGGCCAGCCCCTCGCGACCCGAGCGGCCGACCACGTCTCCGAAGAAGGCGAATTTCATCCGGCTTCCTTACCGACGACGATGAAGTCCGTCTCGGTGAGAATCGCGTCCAGCCGCTGGTCGTGCGGCTCCATCGGCGCCTCAGGCAGTTCCTGGCCGGCATAGGCCACGCCGATCACGAACACCGGCTTCTCCCGCCGCAGCGCCTCGATCGTGCGGTCGTAGCAGCCGGCGCCCTGACCCAGCCGTCCGCCCCGCCGGTCGAACGCCAGCACCGGCGTGAACATCACGTCGGGGATGACTTCCGGCGCCTTGGCCGAGGGGCCCGGGATGCCGAACGCGTCGGTCACCATCAGCTCCCCCTCGCGCCGCAGGCGGAAAATCAGCGGAGCGTCGCGGGCGATCGCCACGGGCAGCGCCACCGCCGCATCGCCCAGCCGGATCCCGCTCGGGTCCAGCTCGGCGCCCATCGGATGATAGAGGCTGTAGACCGCGACGGGCGGCAGCCGGTCGCGCGGCAGGTTGCGATCCAGCCGCGCGGCGGCGTCGGGGTGTTCTGCGGCCAGCCGGCGGCGGACGGCGCGCATCTTGGTGCGGAGCAGGATCTTGGAGGTCACCCCCGCCCTATAGCGGGAAAAAGGTGGCGGCGCCGCGTAGAGCCGTGAAGGACTGTTTCATTCCCTCGACCTGGATAGACCAGGTGGGCGCCGTTTGCCCGAGACCACGGTCCCGGACAGGGACAGCTCCCTATGAGTGAATTAAGGTCGCTGGAATATGTCGCCTTCGACGAGAGCCGCAGCAGGACCCGCCGGGGGCTAAGGTAGTGACGAGACGCGACGGGCTCAAGTCGCGCGCGACCAAGGGGGAGAGATCGATGAACGCAGCCGACATCCAGGCGGTGCTGGACCGCGCCGTGGCCGAGGGCGTCGCGCCGGGCCTGTCCGCGGCCGTCACCCGGCCGGGCGAGCCGGTCCGGACCTTCGTCGCCGGGGTCCGCGGCGCCGCCGACCCAGCGCCCGTCGCCCCCGACACGGTCTTCTGGATCGCCTCCTGCACCAAGGCCATCGTCTCGGCCGCCGCCGTGGAGCTCGCCGCCCGGGGCCGCCTCGACCTCGACGCCCCGGTCGGCGGTCTCCTGCCCCACTTCGCCGACCTGCAGGTGCTGGAGGGCTTCGACGCCGACGGCGCCCCCCTCCTCCGCGCCCCGCGCAGGGCGGTGACCACGCGGATGCTGCTCAGTCACACGTCCGGCCTGGCCTACGACTTCAACAGCGCCGAGACGCTGCAGTACCTCGGCGCCAAGGGGCTGTCCCTGGTCACGGCCGGCGCCCACGGCTTCCCGCTGGTCTTCGAGCCGGGCGAGGACTGGCGCTACGGCGTCGGCATCGACGCCGCCGGCCAGGTGGTGGAAGCGGTCACGGGAACCTCCCTCGCCGAGCACCTCCAGGCGAGCGTGTTCGATCCCCTCGGGATGGCGGACACCAGCTTCGACCCCACGCCCGAGCAGAACGCCCGTCGGGCCGGGCTGCATGCCCGCCTGCCGGACGGGAGCGTCCTGCCGCTCGACCCGATTCCGCCGATGCCGCCCGGCCTGCGCGGCGGCGGCGGCCTCGTCTCGACGCCGTCCGACTACCTGCGCTTCCTGCGGGCCATCCTGGACGGCGGGGCGGACGTCTTCTCCCCCGCCGCGGTGGCGCATCTGCGCACCCCCCACCTCACCGGCCCGGCCATCGGCGACATCGAGAGCGTCCTGCCGCAGATGAGCCACCACTTCCGCAGCATGCCCGGCGTGGAGAAGGGCTGGACGCTGGGCTTCCTGCAGAACCTCGCCGACATGCCGGGGGGCCGCCGGGCCGGCAGCCTCGCCTGGGCCGGCCTCGCCAACTGCTACTACTGGGCCGATCCGGAGAGCGGCGTCGCCGGCGCCCTGTTCGCCCAGGTCCTGCCCTTCGCCGACCCGCGGATCCTCGAGACGTTCGACGCCGTCGAGCGCGCCGTCTACGCGGCCTGAGGCCGCTGATCGGCGAATTGGACTTGGGGCGGCGGCGTTCCCGTCATAAAGGCTGGCGACCGTGACAACCGAGACCGCCACCGCCGAAGTCAGCCTCGCCCGCCAGGCCAACGACCTGGCCCGGGATTTGGCGCGCGCCAACCCGCGCATCTACTGGCTCGACCTCGCCGTCACCGCGACGATCACCTGGCTCAGCCTCTGGATCGCCGCGACGGCCTCGCCGGCCTGGGCGCTGACGGCGGGCCTGATCTGCATCTTCGCCCTCTACCGCGGCATCAGCTTCATCCACGAGCTGACCCACCTCAGGACCGACGACGTCCCGGGCTTCCACCTGGCGTGGAACGTCCTCATCGGCGTGCCGTGGCTGACGCCGTCGCTGCTGTACGAGGGGGTGCATATCCTGCACCACGCCAAGGATCGCTACGGCACCGCCCGCGACCCCGAGTACCATCCGCTGGCTCATCGCCCGCCGCACGAGCTGCTGGTCTTCCTCGGCATCGCCCTGCTGGCGCCGGTCGGCGTGCTGATCCGCTTCGGGATCCTGGCGCCGCTCAGCTTCGTGATCCCGCCGCTGCGCCGTTTCGTGGTCGCTCGCACCTCGGGCATGGTCATCAATCCGGGCTTCGCCCGCGAGGACTTCGACCGCGCCCGCAGCCCCGCCTGGCTCGCCCAGGAGATCGCCTGCTGGCTGTGGAGCTGGACGCTCGTCGGCCTCGTCGCCACGGACCGTCTCCCGCTGAAGACGGTGCTGGTCGCCGCCGCGATCTTCGGGATCATGACCTTCCTGAACCAGCTCCGCACCGCCGTCGCCCACTACTGGGAGAACGAGGGCGCCCAGATGGCCCCGCTGGACCAGTTCCGCGACACCGTGAACGTGCCGCCGCCGGCCCTGCTGCCGTTCCTCTGGGCGCCGGTGGGCCTGCGCTACCACGCCCTGCACCACCTGATGCCGCGCCTGCCCTACCACAACCTCGGCGAGGCGCACCGCCGGCTGGTCAAGGCGCTGCCGGCCGACCACGTCTATCGTTCGGTGGAGCAGAGCGAGCTGTTCCCCGCCCTCGGCCGCCTCTGGGGCCGGATGGGGCGGCGCTAGACCGCCAGTTTCTCGATCCGCGCCGCAGCGCTCTCCAGCGCACTGACGGCCCGCGTCTCCACCCGCGACCGCTCGTTCTGGAGCCGGGTGAGCTCGGCCTGCATGGCCCCCAGCCGGTTCTTGGCGTCGTACAGCTCGTCTGCCAGCAGCAGGGCGCCCATCAGGAACAGCCGCGTGTCGCCGAGCTGGCCCATGTCCTGGCTCACCTGCCGGACCTGGTGGTCGAACAGCTTGGCGATCTCCAGCAGGTGCGCTTCCTGGCCGTCCTCGCACCCGACCGCATAGGGCCGGCCGTTGATGTCGACGTTCACCTGAGCCATGTCAGACCTCCTGCGCCTGGCCGTTGAGGGCGGCCCGGATCTCCTGGATGGCGCGACCCAGCGCCGCAGAAGCCTGGGCGCCCGCCTCCTCCAGCTCGCGCTCACGGGCGCGGGCGGCGTCGAGTTCGGCCGCCAGGTTGGCGCGGTCCTGGGCGAACAGGTCCCCCGCCTCGCCCCCGGCCTGCTTCGCGCGCTGGGCAAGGCGCTGCTCCAGCACATGGAGCGCGTTCTCCAGCCGCTTCGCCGCCGCGTCCAGGGCGCTCTCGCCGGGGTTCATCCGATCCTCCGATGGCCGTCGGGCTCTCTATAACCCGCCCGTGTGAGTCTGTGGAAATCCGGGCGGTTTCTTGACCCGCCCGCCCCCGCGTGCGAGGCCGCCGCCAATTCCTCGCCAGAAGAGACTCGACGCCCCGATGCCTGCTCCCACCCAGCTCATGGCCGACGCCATCCGCGTGCTTTCGATGGACGCCGTCGAGGCCGCGAACTCCGGGCACCCCGGCATGCCCATGGGCATGGCCGACGTGGCCACCGTCCTCTGGTCGAAGTTCATGAAGTACGACGCCGGCGCCACCGACTGGGCCGACCGCGACCGCTTCGTCCTGTCGGCCGGCCACGGTTCGATGCTGCTCTACAGCCTGCTGCACCTGACCGGCGTGAAGGCCGTCACCATGGACAGCCTGCGCAACTTCCGCCAGCTCGGCTCCAACACCGCCGGCCACCCCGAGTGGGGCCACACCCCGGGCGTCGAGACCACGACTGGCCCGCTGGGCCAGGGCCTCGCCACCGCCGTCGGCATGGCCATGGCCGAACGCAGCCTCGCCGCCCGCTTCGGCAAGGATCTCGTCGACCACCGCACCTGGGTCATCGCGGGCGACGGCTGCCTCATGGAAGGCATCAGCCACGAGGCCATCAGCCTCGCCGGCCGCCTGAAGCTGAACCGCCTGACCGTCCTCTGGGACGACAACGACATCACCATCGACGGCCACGTCGGCATCTCGGACGCCACCGACCAGATCGCGCGCTTCAAGGCCGCCGGCTGGGCGACGAAGCGGATCGACGGCCACGACGAGAAGGACATCAAGAAGGCGCTCGCCTGGGCCCTCAAGCAGGACAAGCCTTCGCTGATCGCCTGCAAGACCGTCATCGGCAAGGGCTCGCCCACCTTCCAGGGCACCCACGACGTCCACGGCAAGGCCCTCGGCAAGGACGAGATCGCCAAGACCCGTGAGAACCTCGGCTGGCCCCACGAGCCCTTCACCCTGCCCGACGAGGCGCTGAAGCCCTGGCGCAAGGCCGGCAAGCGCGGCGCCAAGGACCGCAAGGCCTGGCAGGCCCGCCTCGACGCCTCGCCGCTGAAGGCCGAGTTCGAGCGCGCCATGGCCGGCGACCTGCCCAGGCACGCGTTCGAGGCCCTGGACGCCTTCATCGCCAAGGCCGCCGCCGACAAGCCCGCCGCCGCCACCCGCCAGCACTCGGGTGCGGTGCTGGAGCAGGTGTTCGGCCAGATCCCGGAACTGGTGGGCGGCTCGGCCGACCTCACCGGCTCCAACAACACCTACGTCAAGAACACCCAGGTCTTCGACGCCCCCGACTACGCCGGCCGCTACGTGAACTACGGCGTGCGCGAGTTCGGCATGGCCGCGGCCATGAACGGCATGGCCCTGCACGGCGGCGTCATCCCCTATGGCGGCACCTTCCTGGTGTTCTCGGACTACGCCCGTCCGGCCATCCGCCTCGCGGCGCTGATGGGCGTGCGCGTCGTCCACGTCGGCACCCATGACTCCATCGGCCTCGGCGAGGACGGCCCGACCCACCAGCCGGTGGAGCACCTGGCCTCGCTCCGCGCCATGCCCAACCTGATGGTCTTCCGTCCCGCCGACGCCATCGAGACGGCCGAGTGCTGGAAGCTGGCCCTGGAAGCCCGCCGCACGCCGTCGATCATGGCCCTCAGCCGCCAGAAGACCGCCGCCGTCCGCACCGACGCCGGCGAGAACCGCTGCGCCCGCGGCGCCTACCAGCTCGTCGGCGCGGGTCACCCGGCCCAGGTGACGATCTTCGCGACCGGCACCGAGGTTCCGGTCGCCCTGGCCGCGCGCGACCAGCTCGAGGCCGACGGCATCGGCGCCCGTGTCGTCTCGGTGCCCTGCTTCGAGCTCTTCGAGGCCCAGCCGGCCGACTACCAGGAAACGCTGATCGGCGAGACCCCGGTGCGCATCGCCATCGAGGCCGGCGTCCGCCAGGGCTGGGACCGCTTCATCGGCTCGGACGGCGCCTTCGTCGGCATGACCGGCTTCGGTGCCAGCGCGCCCGACAAGGTGCTCTACCAGCACTTCGGCATCACCGCCGAGGCGATCGTCGCCGCGGCCAAGGCGAAGCTCTAGCGCCATGCGCCTCGGCACCCCGCTCTCGCCCACCGCCGTCCGGGTCATGCTCCTGGGCTCCGGCGAACTCGGCAAGGAGGTGGTGATCGAGCTGCAGCGCCTCGGCTGCGAGGTGATCGCCGTCGACCGCTACCCGCACGCCCCGGCCATGCAGGTGGCGCACCGTAGCCACGTCGTCGCCATGACCGACGCGGCCGCCCTGCGCGCCCTGGTCGAGGCCGAGAAGCCGCACCTGATCGTGCCCGAGATCGAGGCCATCGCCACCGACGAGCTGGCCCGCATCGAGGCCGACGGCCTGGCCACGGTGATCCCGACCGCCCGCGCCGCGCAGCTGACCATGAACCGGGAGGGCATCCGCCGCCTCGCCGCCGAGGAGCTCGGCCTGCCGACCAGCGCCTACGCCTTCGCCTCGTGCGAGGCCGAGCTGGCGAAGGCCGCGGCCGAGGTCACCGGCTTCCCCTGCTTCGTGAAGCCGGTGATGAGCAGCTCGGGCAAGGGGCAGTCCTACGTCGAGACGCCTGACCAGATCGCCGCCGCCTGGCGCTATGCCCTGGAGGGCGGCCGGGTCGAGCAGCCGCGCGTGATCGTCGAGGGCCGCGTCGACTTCGACTTCGAGATCACCCAGCTCACCGTCCGCGCGCTGCGGAACGGACAGGTCGAGACCAGCTTCTGCGCCCCGATCGGCCATCGTCAGGTCAAGGGCGACTACGTCGAGAGCTGGCAGCCCCAGGCCATGAGCGCCCAGGCCCTCAGCGCCGCCCGCGACATCTCCGCGAAGGTGACGGGCGCCCTCGGCGGCCTGGGCATCTTCGGCGTCGAGCTGTTCGTGAAGGGCGACGAGGTCTGGTTCTCGGAGGTCAGCCCCCGCCCGCACGACACCGGCCTCGTGACCCTGGTCACCCAGCTCCAGAGCGAGTTCGCCCTGCACGCCCGCGCCATCCTCGGCCTGCCCGTCGACGTCGCCCAGCGGGACGTGGGCGCCAGCGCTGTGATCTATGGCGGCCTGGAAGCCCAGGGCGTCGCCTTCGAGGGCGTGGACGAGGCCCTGGCCGTCCCCGGAGCCGACCTGCGCCTGTTCGGCAAGCCCGAGAGCTTCGAGCGCCGCCGCATGGGCGTCGCCCTCGCCCGCGGCGCCGACGTGGAGATCGCCCGCGAGCGCGCCCGCGAAGCCGCCGGCAAGGTGCGTCCGGTCCGCGCATAGCCGCTCGCGGCTTGACAGCGGCGGCCGCGCCGGGCCGCATCGCGCCCTCAAGTTCTCCGGGGAGCGTCCGATGCGTATGACTGTGGCTGTGGGTCTTGCGGCCTTCCTGATGGCGGGGACGGCGACCGCCCAGCCGGCGGATCCGAAACTCGCGGCCCGCATCGACAAGGTGCTGGCGAAGACCCCGCTGATCGACGGCCACAACGACATCCCCTGGGCCGCCCGCCAGCGGTTCGGCGACCATCCCGAGAAGCTGGACCTCTCCAGGGACACCACCGCCCTCACCGCCCCCGGCGAGCCCGGCCTGATGACCGACATCCCGCGCCTGCGCGCCGGGCGCGTGGGCGGCCAGTTCTGGTCGGTCTACATCCCCGCCAGCATCACCGGCCCCACCGCGGTCCAGACGACGCTCGAGCAGATCGACATCGTGAAGGGCCTCTCGGCCCGATATCCCACCGTCTTCGAGATGGCCTACACGGCCGACGACGTGGCCCGCATCCACAAGGCCGGCAAGATCGCTTCGCTCGTCGGCATCGAGGGCGGGCACCAGATCAACGAGAGCCTGCCGGTGCTGCGCCAGATGTACGACGCCGGCGCGCGCTACATGACCCTGACCCACTCGCTGAACACGCGGTGGGCCGACAGCGCCACGGCCAATCCCGAGCACGGCGGCCTCACCGCCTTCGGCCGGCAGGTGGTGACCGAGATGAACCGCCTGGGCATGCTGGTCGACCTCAGCCACGTCTCGGCCGAGACCATGCGCGACGCCCTCGAGGTCAGCCAGGCCCCGGTGATCTTCTCCCACTCCGGCGCCGCCGGCGTCGCCGAACACGCCCGCAACGTCCCCGACGACGTCCTGGCCCTGGTGAAGAAGAACCGCGGCGTGGTGATGGTGAACTTCGCGGTGAACTACGTCTCGCGCGAGCGGGCCGTCTGGTCCGCCGACCGCTCGGCCGAGCAGGCGCGCTACAACGCCCCGCCCTTCGGCGGCCTCTATATCGGCCAGCCGGAGAAGGCCAAGGCCGCCCTGGCCGAGTGGGACAAGGCCCATCCCAAGCCGCGGGTGACCCTCAGCATGGTCGCCGACCACATCGACCACATCGGCAAGGTCTGCGGCCGCGACTGCGTGGGCCTCGGCTCCGACTTCGACGGCATCCCCGAGACGCCCGAGGGCCTGGACGGCGTCGACAAGTACCCGGCCCTGCTGGCCGAGATGGCCCGTCGCGGCTGGACCGACGCCGAGCTGGCGGGGCTGGCGGGGAGCAACGTCCTGCGCGCCCTGAAGGAGGCCGAGGCGGTGGCCAGGAAGCTCCAGGCCACGACCCCGCCGTCCAACGCCACCGTCGCCGAGCTGGACGGCGCGGGCCGCTAGATCAGGACCTCCAGGTCCACCCGCACCGTGTCGCCCGGCGCGATCCGCTCGCGCCGGCGCACGTCAGCCTTGAGCGGCAGCAGGAAGGCGCCTCGCCGGGTGTCAGGGAACAGCGACGTCCGCCAGGTGGTCCCGCCGAGCTTGGCTTCGATCCGCATGGAGCCGAACGCGACGCCGTTGGCGCCGCGCAGGGCCTTCAGCCCCTCGGTCAGGTCCTGGGGCAGGGTCAGGAAGCACCAGCCGCCTGGCCCGCCCGAAGCCCAGACCTCGCCCTCGACCTCGTAGCGCATGCCCCGGCCGCTAGCTGTTGAGCGGCTTGCCCTTGGTCTCGGGAACCAGCAGCAGGCAGACCACCACCGAGATCGCCGTGAAGGCGAACGGGTACCAGAGGCCGGCGTAGAGGTTGCCCGTCGCGGTCACGATGGCGAACGCCGTGAACGGCACGAAGCCGCCGACCCAGCCGGTGCCGATGTGGTACGGCAGCGACATGGCCGTGTAGCGCACCCGCGTCGGGAACAGCTCCACCAGGCTGGCCGCGATCGGGCCGTACAGCGCCGTCGCCGCGATGGTGAACACCAGCAGCACCCCGAACGCGCCCAGCAGGTTCATGCGCGCCGGGTCCGCCTTGGCGGGATAGCCGGCCTGGGCCAGCGCGGTCTTCAGCCGGCTCTCGACGCTGGCCTTCACGGCCTTGGCCACGTCGGGCGACAGGCCCTTGGCGCTGGTCGACGGAATGGTCTGGGCGCCGATCCGCACCAGGGTCGGCGCGCCGGGCGCCGCCGCCTCGTTGCGGTACGAGACACCGGCGTTGGCCAGGGTCGACTTGGCGATGTCGCAGGCCGAGACGAACGCGGCCTTGCCCACCGGGTCGAACTGCAGCGTGCAGTCCGCCGGGTCGGCGATCACCACCACCGGCGTCTTCGCCTCCGCCTCGGCCAGCGCCGGGTTCAGGGTCTGCGACAGGAGATGGAAGCCGGGGAAGTAGGCCACCAGCATCAGGGTCATGCCGAACAGCATCACCGCCTTGCGGCCGATCCGGTCCGACAGCCAGCCGAACAGCACGTACAGCGGCGCGCTGGCCGCCACGGCCGACAGCATCAGGGTGTTCAGCGTCTCGGGCGGCACCTTCAGGAACCGCTCGATGAAGGTCTGCACGTAGAAGAACGCCGTGTACCAGACCGCCCCTTGGGCGAACATGATCCCGGCCAGGGAGATCAGCACCAGCTTCAGGTTCGGCCACTGGCCGAAGGCTTCCGCGAACGGCGCCTTGGTCTCGTTGCCCTCGGCCTTCAGCCGCGCGAACTCCGGGCTCTCGGTCAGCTTCAGGCGCATCCAGATCGAGATCGCCAGCAGCAGGCCCGACACCAGGAACGGGATGCGCCAGCCCCAGGCGTCGAAGGCCGCGTTGCCCACCGCCAGCCGGGTCAGCAGGATCACGATCAGCGCGCCGAACAGGCCGAACGCCGCCGAGGTCTGGATCCAGCTCGTCGCCCAGCCGCGGCCGTTCGCGGGCGCGTGCTCGGCGACGTAGATCGCCGCCCCGCCGTACTCCCCGCCCAGGGCGAAGCCCTGGATGATCCGCATCAGGATCAGCAGGACCGGCCCGACCAGCCCCGCCTGCTCGTAGCTGGGCAGCAGGCCGATCGCGACGGTCGCCCCGCCCATCAGCAGCACGGTGGCCAGGAACGCGCCCTTGCGGCCCGCCCGGTCCCCGATCCGCCCGAACACCAGCGCGCCCAGCGGCCGGAACAGGAAGCCCGCCCCGAACAGCGCCAGCGCCGCCGCCAGGCCCGCCGTCTCGGGCAGGCCGGTGAAGAAGGTCTTGGAGATGACGCCGGTCAGGCTGCCGAAGACGAAGAAGTCGTACCATTCGAAGGTGGTGCCGGCCGACGACGCGGCGACCACGGTCCGGAGCGACGCGCCTTCCTTCTCGGGCGCGCCATTAGCGGCGGTGTCCGCCATTCGTTTCGTCTCCCCAAGGACTTGTCGGGGTTCCGTCTAGCGCGGAACTCCGTTGTCAGACCAGCGTCGTCTTGACCACGCGCTCCAGCACCACCAGCGGCAGGGAGCCCGCTTTCAGCACCTCGTGGAACTGCCGGATGTCGAAGCGCTCGCCCTGGCGCCTGCGCGCGTCCTCCCGGAGCCGGACGAACTCGTTGTGGCCGACCTTGTAGCTGCAGGCCTGGCCCGGCCAGATGCAGTAGCGGTCGATCTCGCGCTGCATCCCGCCGCGCGGCCGGCCGGTCGCCTGCACCATATAGTCCGTCGCCTTCTCGCGGCTCCACCGCTTGGCGTGCAGGCCGCTGTCGACCACGAGGCGGACGGCGCGGAAGAGGATCGACTGCAGGTAGCCCACGCGGCCCAGCGGGTCGGCGTCGTAGCAGCCCAGCTCGTCGCCCAACTGCTCGGCGTAGAGGCCCCAGCCCTCGCCATAGGCCGAGAACCCGCCCATCCGGCGGATCATCGGGATGTCCTTGGACTGCTGCGAGACAGCCCCCTGCCACAGGTGCCCCGGATAGGCTTCGTGGAACGCCAGGCTGGGCAGCGCGTAGCGCGGCCATTCGCCGGTGTCCTTGAGGTTGATGTAGAACCGGCCCGGCCGCTTGCCGTCCAGGGAGGCGGGCTGGGCGTAACCGTTGGCGGCCCCGTCCTCGATGGCCGCCGGCACGCGGACGATCTCGATCGGCGCGTTGGGTATGGTCGCGAACACCTTCGGCAGCCGCGCCTCGATGTCGGCCACGCGCCCGCGCAGATAGGCCAGCACCTGTTCGCGCCCGGCGTCGGTGTTGGGGAAGAGCTGGTCCGGCCGGGTGTTCAGCGCCACCAGCCGCTCGGTGACCGAGCCGCCCGTCAGGCCCTCGGCGCGGAGCAGGCCGTCGATCCGGTCGGTCAGCGCCTTCACCTGCTCCAGGCCAAGGGCGTGGACCTCGTCGGGCTTCAGGGCGGTCGTGGTCTGATAGGCGAGCGCGCCGGCGTAGAACGCCTCGCCGTCGGGGATCTTCCAGATGCCGGCGTCGGCGCTCGCGGTCCGGCGCAGGGCGTCGACCGCGGCCTTCTGGCGCTCCACCGCCGGGCGGAATTCGGCGGCGAGGATCGCCGCGGCGCGGTCCTGCCACGTGGCCGGGAGGCCTGCGGCGGCGGCCTTGCGGCCGAAGCTCGTCGCCAGGCCGTCCGAGGCCGCCAGCTTGGCGAGCTGGACGCTGGTCTGTTCCAGCAGGAAGTCGGGCGCCAGCACCCCCTTCGCCGCGTCGGCCTTCAGGGCCGCGGTGGAATCGTCGATCGCCTTGGCCGCGAGCTTCAGGCGCGTGAGATAGGCGTCGGCGTCGGCGGCGTTCGCCACCGGGTGCTTGGTGTCGAGGAAGTCGGGCAGCGCCTGGTACGGCCCCGACAGCTGGCTGACGATGTAGGGCGAGTACGGCGCGTACGAGAAGCTGGACGACGGGCCCTCGCCGAAGCGGAAGCGTTCGCCGCCCGTCGCCTGCCGGTCGAGCTGGTAGGCCACGACCTCGTAGTCGATCCTCGCGGCGTCCGACAGCTTGGCCGGGTCGATGGCCTTCAGCCGCGCCAGCCGCGCCCGGTCACGGGCGAACATCGCGTCGCGGCCGGCCGCCGAATAGTCGCTGAGCTGATGGCGCAGGCTGGCGTTGGCCCCGACGTCCAGGCCCAGGGCCGTGGCGTCCTCCGGGTTCTCGGCGATCAGTTCGTCCCAGAAGGCGTCCAGCAGCTTGCGGAGCCTGGCGTCCTCGCCGGCCGGCTGGGCCAGCGCGGCGGCCGGCATGGCGGCGGCGAGGGCGGTCCCGGCGGCGCCCTGGAGGAAAAGCCTGCGATCCATCGAAGTCCCCTACCCGAACGCAGGGGCGCCTACTTCGCCCCGACGTAGACCTTCACGAGGTCGAAGAGATAATCCCGGCCTTCGTAGAGCGACCGCACGCGGATGCGCTCGTTCAGGCCGTGCGCCCCGTTGCCGTCGGGATCCCCGAAGATGCCCGGTACGCCGTACACGGGGATCTTCGCCGGGCCGAAGTAGCGGCCGTCGGTTGCGCCCGACGACATAGACGGGATCAGCGGCACGCCCGGGAAGTGCTTTTCGCCCAAAACCCTCATCGGGTCGACGACGGCGGGATTCAGCGGCGGCGAGACCGCGATCGGCCGCACGGGCGGGATCGTCTCGACCTTCACCTGCGGATCGCCGATCACCTTTTCCAGCGTCTCGCGCGTGCCTTCGACCGTCTCGCCCGGGATGATCCGGCAGTTCACCACCGCCGTGGCCCGCTGCGGCAGGGCGTTGTTCGCGTGGCCGGCGTCCAGCCGCGTGGTCACGCAGTTGGTGTGCAGGATCGAGTTCACGTTGACGTCGGTCGAGGCGACCCGCGCCGCCTCCGCGTCCTTCGGATCGGCCAGCAGCGTCTTCAGCGCCCGCCCGACCGCGTCGTCCTGCTTGGCCCGCATCTGGAAGGTGATGCGGGTGGTGTCGGTGAAGGTCGTCGGGAAGGCATAGGCCCGCACCTTCAGCAGCGCCTCGGCGAGCTGGTAGATCGCGTTGTCGGGCCGCGGGCGCGAGGAGTGGCCACCCGGGTTGGTCACGGTCAGCTTGTAGTTCTGGGCCGCCTTCTCGCCCACCTGGACCGACATCAGCTCGCGCTCGCCGGCGGCGTTCAGCCGCCCCCCGCCACCCTCGTTCAGCACGAAGTCGGCGGCGATGAGGTCCAGGTGGTTCTGGACGTGCCAGTTCGCGCCGTTGAACGCCTCGGCGGTCTCCTCGCCGCAGGTCAGAGCCATCTTCAGCGTGCGCTTGGGCGGGGTCTTGGCCTGCTTGAGGCGGATCAGGGTGTCGACCCAGATGGCGTCCAGCCCCTTCATGTCGGCCGTGCCGCGGCCGTAGAAGTAGCCGTTCTCCTCCACCAGCACGAACGGGTCGCGGGTCCAGTCCTCGCGCCGCGCCTCCACCACGTCCAGGTGGCCCAGCAGCAGCACCGCGCCCGCCTTGGGATTCGAGCCCTTCAGCACGGCGACCAGGCTGCCCTCCTTAGGGTGGTCCGGCTCGGTCAGCAGGTGGATGTCGGAGTCCGCGAATCCGGCCGCCTTCAGGCGCGCGCCCATCTTCGCCGCCGCCTCGGTGCAGCTCCCGGCCGAGAGGGTCGTATTGGTCTCCACCAGCTCCTTGTAGATCTCGCGGAAGGCCAGCTGGTCGGGACGGGGCGCCTGGGCGGCGGCTCCCAGGGGCGCGGCCAGCGCCAACGCCATCACACCCGCGAACACCCCACGCATCGAAACGCCCCCATGACTGAATGAGGGCGCAATCAAGCACGCCCGCGCGGCGGGCAAAAGGTCAGGCCCGTCCGGCGAGTGGGAACCGGACGGGCCCGAGGAGCCAGGGCTCGGAGATCAGGCGAAAACCAGTGCGCGGCGGCGGTTGCGGAGCACCGCGCCGGCGCCGCCGAAGCCCACGATCATCAGCGCCCAGGTCGCCGGTTCGGGGACCGGCACGGCGGCCGCGAACTGCCCCGTGGTGGTGGCGGTGAAGGACTTCAGCGACTGGCCGTTGGCCGCCAGCAGGCCCGAGGCCCCGCCGCGGTGGATGGCGTTCATGCTGAGGGTGAAGGTGCTGAGCTCGAAGTCGCTGGTGTCGATCACGCCCGAGGCGAAGTCGACGATCGAGCCGGCCAGCGCGTCGCCGTTCACCGAGCCCGTGCCGGCGCCGATGATCGAGCCGCCCGTGAAGTTGGCCGACAGCAGGTTCGCCCCGGCCGCGTAGTTCACGCCATTGCGGCTGAAGCCCTGCAGCGCCGTGAAGCCGAAGCTGCCGTGCAGGCCGCCTTGGAACTTCTGGCCGCCGAAGCTGGTGGCCGCGTTGCCGCTGTCGACGACGCCGTTGAAGGTCATCTTCGCCAGCACGTCCACCACGTCGCCGGCCGCGACCGAGGTGTCCCAGATGCGGAAGATCACCGTCGGGTTGTTGATGGCGGTCAGCGTGCCGCCGGTCTTGCTGGCCGACTGGGTCCAGCGCAGCGTGTCCGCCGAGCCCTGCTGCTGGAACTGCGCGAAGTTGATGATGGTCGCGGCGAAGGCGGAGCTCGCGAACGACGTCGCGACGGCGAAGGCCGCGCCGGCGATGATCTTCGAGAAGCCGTTCATACTTACACCCCTTGCGCCGGCGCATCCGGCTCCAGTCGGGTCCGAACCTACGGATCGGTGTGCAGCGCAACAATCCGGGCTGACGGTAGGGGGGCGCCCCTAACTTTCGGTCAGGTGTCTTGCCTTTACGGCTTGCCGGATAGTGGATGCGGGACGGTCAGGGCCGCGAGGGGAGTCTCAGTGAACGGCGGGCGTCTGTTTTCCGTGCGGGGCGGCCGCGTCGTGGCCGTCGGGCGGGCGATCCTCGCGCTGTTCCTCGTCGCCGCCCATCTCCTGGGCCCCAAGACCACCTCGGCCTTCGACGAAGCCGTCAGCCTGCTCCTGGCGGGCAACCTCGTGTGGAGCTTCGCGATCTTCTTCGCGAGCCGCAGCCGGGCGCTGGTCTACCGGCTGAACCGTTTCGCGGCGCTCGTCACCGCCGCCGACTTCGCCCTCTTCACCCTGCTGCTCTACCTGACCAGCGGCGCCGACAGCCCCTTCTTCACCCCGTTCATCATCCTGATCCTCGGCGGGACCATCCAGTGGGGCTCGCGCGGCGCGCTGCTGCTGGGCGTCCTCACTCTCGCCGCCTACCTGCCCGCCGGCTGGGAGGTGCTGTTCGGCCATGACCGGGGCGTCTCGGCGGCCCAGTCCTTCGTCGTCCGCTTCGGCTACACCACCGTGATCTCGGCCATGCTGGCCGCCTTCGGGCGGCACATGGAGGGGATCGTCGACGAGCTCGCCCGCCTCTCCGACCCGATCTCCGAGGGGGAGGCCGATGTCGGGCCGCCGATCCAGGAATGCCTGCGCCACGCGCTCTGGGTGTTCGGCGTCCAGCGGGGCGTGTTCCTGTGGGAGGAGGACGACGAGCCCTACGCCAGTCTCGCCCGGATGGACGGCGACCGCTTCCACACCGAGCGCCTGCCGCCGTCCGAGACCCCCTGGGTCGCCGAGGAGGTCGCCGACGCGGTGTTCCTTTTCGACGCCGACGACGGCCGCAGTTTCGTCCGCCGCGGCCGCAGCGCCGCCGCCGGCCCGGACGCCCCTGTCCTGCCGGCGATCCGCGAGATGGCGCCGTTCGAGCGCGCCCTGGTCATCCCGGCTGCCGCGCGCGAGCTGCGCGGCTGGCTCATGGTGTTCGACCACGACGACCCGGCCAACGAGGACCTGGCCATCGGCATGATGGTGGCCGCTCAGGTCTCGGTGGCGCTGGAGCGCTGGGAATCCCACCGCGCCCGCCGCGAGGCCGCCGCCGCCGAGGATCGGGTGCGCCTGTCCCGCGACCTGCACGACGGCGTCCTGCAGTTCCTCGCCGGCGCGGGCCTGCAGCTCGACGGCCTGGCCGGCGCGGCCTCCGCCGACGAGGTCCGCAGCCGTATCGCCGCCCTGCGCGAGGCGATCCGCGAGGAGCAGCGCGAGCTGCGCGGCTTCATCACCACCCTGCGCCCCGACCGCACCGCCAATGCCGCGCCCCAGGCGCCGCTGGCCCCCCAGCTCGAGCGCCTCGCCGCCCAGCTCTCGCGCTACTGGACGGTGGAGGTCGACGCCGTGGTCGACCCGCCCGACCTCGCCGTCCGCGACCGGCTCGCCTACGACCTCGGCCGCATCCTGCGCGAGGCGGTGGCCAACGCCGTCCGCCACGGCGGCGCCCGGCACGTGCGTCTCGGCGCCTCGGCGCGCGACGGCCAGCTCGTCATACGGATCGAGGACGACGGCAGCGGCTTCGCCTTCGAGGGCGAGACCGACGGCGCGGCCCCCCCGGCCGACGCCCCGGCGCCCTGGTCCCTGCACGAGCGGGTGCGGGCGATGGGCGGCACGCTGCGCCTGTCGGCCGGCTCGCCTGGCGCCGCCCTCGACATCACCATCCCGGTTGGAAGTTCCTGATGCCCACGTCGATCCTGGTCGCCGACGACCACCCGCTGATGCTGGAGGCCGTCGCCGGCCTGTTCCGCGAGCCGGAGTTCCAGGTGGTCGCCCGCTGCCGCGACGGCGAGCAGGCGCACGCGGCGATCCGCAGCCTGGCGCCCGACGTGGCGGTCCTCGACGTGCACATGCCGCACCGCACCGGGCTGGAGCTGCTGGCCGAGGCGCGGGCCGACGGCTGGCCCACCCGCATCCTCCTCCTGACCGCCGGCCTCGACGGCGACCCGATCGTCGAGGCGATCCGGCTGAAGGTCGACGGCCTGGTGCTGAAGGGCGCGGCCGCCGACGTCCTCGTCCGCGCCGTCCAGGCCGTGGCCGGCGGGACCCAATGGCTCGACAAGGACGCCATGGAGCAGGTGATCGGCCGCCTGGCCGAGCCCGTCGCCGGGGCCGTCCCCCTCACCCCGCGCGAGACCGACGTCGTCCGCCTCGTCGCCCAGGGCCGGCGCAACAAGGAGATCGCCCGCGACCTCGGCATCTCCGAGGGCACGGTGAAGATGCACCTGCACAATCTCTACGAGAAGCTCGGCGTCTCCTCGCGCACCGAGCTAGCCATCCTCGCCCGCGACCGCGGGCTCGGCTGACCCGTCAGGCCGCCGCGCTGTCGGCGCCGCCGACGCTATCCCGCCGCGCCGCGGCCTGGGCGATCTCGGTCAGCAGGGCGGCCGGCGCGATCGGCTTGCCCACCACCCCGTCCATTCCCGCGTCCAGGTAGGCTCGGCGCTGGTGCGCGAGCACATTGGCGGTCAGGGCGATGATCGGGGTCTGGGCCGCCGCCCCGCCCAGCGCCCGGATCCGGCGGGCGGCCTCCAGGCCGTCGATCCCCGGCATCTGGATGTCCATCAGCACCAGGTCGAAGCCGCCGCGCGCCGCCGCCTCGACGCCCGCGTAGCCGTCCACCGCCGTCTCCACTCGCGCGCCCAGGTTCTCCAGCAGCTTGGTGGCGATCAGGCGGTTCGTCGGGTTGTCCTCGACCACCAGGATGCGGATGTCCTCCAGCACCGTGGCCGCCGTCTCGACGGCTTCGGCCGGCGCCGCCGTCGGTTCGGCGCGCACTTCCAGCCAGAACGTCGAGCCGCGCCCCACCTGCGACGTGAAGCCCACCTCCCCGTCCATCAGCTCGGCCAGCCGCCGGGTGATGGCCAGGCCCAGGCCCGAGCCGCCGAACCGGCGCGTGGTCGACACGTCGGCCTGGTTGAAGCGCTCGAACAGCCGCGCCTGGGCGTCCTCGGGGATGCCGACGCCCGTGTCCTCCACCTCGAACCGCAGCCGGTCCGCGCCCGCCTGCCGGCAGCGGACCACCACGCCGCCGGTCTCGGTGAACTTCACGGCATTGCCTACGAGGTTGAACATCGCCTGGCGCAGCCGCACCGGGTCGGTCCGCACCCAGGCCAGCGCGGGGTCGGCCCACACCGCCACCTGCAGGCCCTTGGCCGCCGCCTGCGGCTCCAGCAGACGGACGACACCCTCGACCAGCGCCACCGGATCGACCGGTTCATAGGCCAGCTCCAGCCGACCGGCCTCGATCTTCGAGAAGTCGATGACGTCGTTCAGCAGCTCCGACAGCATCCGGCCGCAAGACTGCGCCTCGCCCAGCAGCGCCCGCCCCTCGCCCGACAGCCGCTCGTTGGCCAGCAGGTGCAGCACGCCCATCACCCCGTTCATCGGGGTGCGGATCTCGTGGCTCATGTTGGCCAGGAACGCCGACTTGGCCTCGGCCGCCGCCTCCGCCGCCCGCTGGGCCTCCTTCAGCGCCAGCTCCTGGCGCTTCAGCGCATCGCAGTCCTGCACGAGGCCGACCGCCTTCAGCCACCGGCCGTTGCGCGAGGTGACCAGGTGGTGGAAGACCCGCACCCAGCGCTCGGTCCCGTCGGGGCGCACGATCCGCGCCTCGAAGCTCTCGCCCGACTTCTTGTCTCCGCGGTGCAGGGCCCGGAACGAGGCCCGCACATGGGGCAGGTCGTCCTTGTGGAAGCCGGGATAGCGGAGCTTGGTGGCCTCCTCGTAGCTCGAGTTCTTCTGGCCCGTGATCCGCTCGAACTCGGGCGAGCACCAGAACGTCTTGCCGACGTGGTCGATCTCGTAGACGCCGGCCTCGGCGGCCTGCAGCGCCAGGTTCAGGCGGCCCGCGTTGGCCTGGGCCTCGCGCCGGGCCTTGCGGGCCTTCAGCTCGCCCTGCCGCGCCGCGTCCCGCGCCTCCACCAGCTCGGTGATGTCCTCGGACAGTCCCTTCAGCACGAACTTGCCGGCGATCGTCGGCTCGGTGCGCACCGTCACGCGCATGGTCGACCAGCGGGCGCCGTTCCAGATCCGGTGCTCCATCCGCATGCCGACGCCCTGGCGCGCGGCGGCCGTCATCG
>JBKOYY010000189.1:0-15674 GCA_046725615.1 Pseudomonadota bacterium | reverse complement strand
CATCGGCCCCTCGCCGCGCGGGGCGGGCGCGGCCTTCGGCGGCGGCTTGCGGGGCGGCGGCTTCAGGGCGGGCGGCGGCGGGGCGAGCCTGCGCGGCGGGGTCACGGCCTTCTCGACCTTGGCGACTTTGGCGACCTTGGCGACCTTGGGCTTGGCCGGGGTCGCCTTGACCGCCTTCGGCTTCGGGGCCGCGGGCTTGACCGCCTTGACCTTCACCAGCTTCGGCCGCTCGGCCTTCGGCTTCGGCGCCTGGACCTTCACCGCCTTGGGTTTCGCGACCTTGGGCTTTTCCGCCTTGGGCCTTTCCGCCTTGGGAGTGGCGACCTTGGGAGGGACGACAGGCTTCGGGGCCGGCTCGGCCGCGACCGGGGCGTCGACGCGCACGAGACCGTAGGCCGGCCGGCGCGGCGCGGCGGGCTCGAGGCCCGGGGCGGAGAAGGGCTTCGGCGGCCCGAGGTCGGCGGGCAGCACCTCCATCGGCGCGCCGATCGGCGCCGGCGTGTCGTCGACCACGATCTGGAGGACGGGCGCGGGCGGCGCGGGGGCGACCTTGGCCGCGACGCGCGGCTCGGGGGGCGGCCGCGCCCAGAGGCCGAGGCCCACGCCCGCCGCGCAGGCGCAGAGCACCCCCGCCAGCACGATGCGGCCGGAACCGCCCGGACGGCGATCCGGCGGCTCGACCAGTGGCGCGAGCGATGGTGGTTCGTGCGTCATGAGCGGCCCCCGGCGACGGTCAGGTCCCTCGACGCGCAGGGCGGCTTCAGGCTAGGGCGCGATGCGCCGACCTAGCCACAACAGCCCCGAACTCTCTCCCACGCCCAGATTGAGGCCAAAGCCCCGCCGATGCAAACCCCCGTCCTTGAGACCGAACGCCTCATCCTCCGCGCGCCGCTGGCCGAGGACTTCGAGGCCTGGGCCGCGTTCTGCGCCGACGAGGAGACCATGCGCTTCATCGGCGGCCAGCAGGACCGCGCGGGCGCCTGGCGGGTGATGTGCGTGGCAGCCGGCGCCTGGACCGTGCGCGGCTTCTCGATGTTCTCGGTGATCGAGAAGGCCACCGGTCGCTGGGTGGGCCGGCTGGGCCCCTGGCAGCCGGAGGGCTGGCCCGGCACGGAGGTGGGCTGGGGCATCGCCCGCGACGCCTGGGGCAAGGGCTACGCCACCGAGGGCGCGACGGCCGCCATCGACTGGGCCTTCGACGTGCTGGGCTGGGACGAGGTGATCCACACCATCGAGCCGGCGAACGTCAATTCCCAGAAGGTGGCCGAGCGACTGGGCTCGCGGATCCTGCGCCAGGCCACCCTGCCCGCGCCGCTCCACACCCACCTCGACTGCTGGGGCCAGACCCGCGACGAATGGCGCGCCCGCCGCCGCTGATCAGATCCAGCCGCGCTCGCGCAGCAGGCCGGCGTAGGTGCGGCTGACCGGGACCTCGGCGCCGTCCTTCAGCGTCAGGGTGGCCCGGCCGTCGCCGCGCCGGGCGGCGACGATCGCGTCGCGCGCGACCCACCACGAGCGGTGGACCTGCAGGCCCTCGATCCCCTCCAGCTCGGACACGGCGTCGGCGAGGCGCATGAGGATCAGGTCCTGGCCCTTGGAGGTATGGAGCCGCAGGTAATGGTCCTCCGATTCCACGGCCCACACCTCGGCGCCGCGCAGTTTCAGCGGCAGGCGCTCCAGGAACTTAGGCGGCGCCGGCTGGGCGTGGGTGACGGCGGCGCGCCGGGTCTCCAGGAGCATGTTGAGGGCGGTGATCGCCAGCGAGACCAGCAGCACAGAGCCGAACAGGATCGGCAGGCCCCGGAGCGGCAGGTTCGAGTGGAACATGGCCCGCGAGGCGAACCAGACCACGAAGGTGAACGGCAGCGACATGATCAGGGCGGCGAGGGTCGCGTCGATCCAGAGGTTCCCGGTCCGCCGCCGCCCGCCGCGGAAGAAGAACCGCGCCACCAGCGCGCCCCACAGGTAGCCGAGCACCATGAGGCCAAGCCAGTAGGCCAGCCGCACCGACAGCGGCGCGTCGTCGGTGCCGAACGCGCCCGAGAAGGTGAGGAACAGGCCGGACACCAGCGCGACGCCGGCGCCGCGGGCCCAGCCCTGGACTTCCTCGTAGGGTCCGATGCGCAGCAGGAGGCGCTTCACGGCGCCGCCGTCCGCGAAGCGTGAACGGCGCCCGCCGGCCGTTCGCGAAGCCCGCCCGTCATCCGGCGCATCCGCGCTCGCGCCCCGACCAGACCGCCGCCATCACCCCGCTCCGAACGGGCCGCCCACATCGATCGGCCCCCTGAGACTGGAGATATCGGATGTCGAATGCTTCGCAAACGCCGCCCCGCCGCCCGCTGGGCTTCGGACCCTGGTTCGCCGCGTCCATGACCGCCGTGGTGGCGGTCGTCGGCGTCGCCATGGGCCCGCTCTGGGGTCCGGTCGCTCGGATGGCCGCCGAGGCCCGGCCGCACCTGCCCGACCCGGCCGTGTGGGCCGAGCTGTCCACCCCGATCCGCATCCACCTGCTGACCGCGCTGGCGGCCCTGGTGCTGGGCGCGGTGCTGATGAGCGTCCGCAAGGGGCGCGCGTTCCACCGCATCGCCGGCTGGACCTGGGTCTCGCTGGTGTCGGTGACGGCGGGCGCGACGCTGTTCATCCGTTCGCTGAACCACGGGAACTGGTCATTGCTGCACGTCTTCACCGCCTGGACGCTGATGATCCTGCCGCTGGCCGTGATCGCCGCCCGGCGCCACAACGTCGCCCGCCACCGTCGGCACATGATGGGCCTGTTCTACGGCGGGTTCGCCATCAACCTCCTCATCGCCTTCATCCCCGGCCGCGCGCTCTGGATGATGCTGCTGGGCTGATCCGCCGACCGCCGGACTCCCGAAGAGAGCAATCGTGCGCCGAAGAGGTCACCTCGCGTAAGCTTCGTGCGCAAAGGGGCGGTTTTCCGCCCCTCCCGCGGTTGTCATCGCGGGCAAGGGCGGTATAAGCCCGCTCACTCGCCACCCGGGCGAGCCCTGGCAGTCGCCCCACGAGCCTCATGAACATCCACGAACACCAAGCCAAAGCCGTCCTCGCGGAGTTCGGCGTTGCGGTTCCGCGCGGGTTCCCCGCTTTCACGGTCGATGAAGCCGTCGACGCCGCCAACAAGCTGGGCGGTCCGGTCTTCGTCGTGAAGTCCCAGATCCACGCCGGCGGACGCGGCAAGGGCCGCTTCGAAGGCCTCGGCCCCGACGCCAAGGGCGGCGTGCGGGTGGTCAAGAGCGCCGACGAGGTGAAGGCCAACGCCCAGGAGATGCTGGGCCGTGTGCTGGTGACGCACCAGACGGGCCCCGCGGGCAAGCAGGTGAACCGCCTCTACATCGAGGAAGGCGCCCAGATCGCCAAGGAGTTCTACCTGTCGCTGCTGGTCGACCGCGAAACGAGCTGGGTCTCGGTCGTGGCGTCGACCGAAGGCGGCATGGACATCGAGGAAGTGGCCCACGCCACCCCCGAGAAGATCGTCACCTTCTCCATCGACCCGGCCACCGGCGTCTTCCCGCACCACGGCCGTCGCCTGGCCAAGGCCCTGGGCCTGACGGGCGGCCTCGCCAAGGAAGCGGCGACCCTGCTGAACCAGCTCTACACGGCGTTCCTGGCCAAGGACATGTCGATGCTGGAGATCAATCCGCTGATCGTCACCGGCGACGACCACCTGCGCGTCCTGGACGCGAAGGTCAGCTTCGACTCCAACGCCCTCTTCCGTCACCCCGACGTCGTCGCCCTGCGCGACGAGAGCGAAGAGGACGCCAAGGAGATCGAGGCCTCCAAGTACGACCTCAGCTACATCGCCCTCGACGGCGAGATCGGCTGCATGGTCAACGGCGCCGGCCTGGCCATGGCCACCATGGACATCATCAAGCTGTACGGCGCCGAGCCGGCCAACTTCCTCGATGTGGGCGGCGGCGCCAGCAAGGAGAAGGTCACGGCGGCCTTCAAGATCATCACCGCGGACCCGAACGTGAAGGGCATCCTGGTGAACATCTTCGGCGGCATCATGCGCTGCGACATCATCGCCGAGGGCGTGGTGGCCGCGGTGAAGGAAGTCGGCCTGAAGGTTCCCCTGGTCGTCCGCCTGGAAGGCACCAACGTCGACCTGGGCAAGAAGATCATCAACGAGAGCGGCCTGAACGTGATCGCCGCCAACGACCTCTCGGACGGCGCCGAGAAGATCGTCAAAGCCGTGCGAGGCGCGTAAGAGCATGTCTATCCTCATCGGCAAGGAAACCCGCGTCATCTGCCAGGGCATCACCGGCAGCCAGGGCACCTTCCACACCGAACAGGCGATCGCCTACGGCACCAAGATGGTCGGCGGGGTCACCCCCGGCAAAGGCGGCACGACGCACGTCGGCCTGCCCGTCTTCGACACGGTCGGCGAGGCGGTGAAGCAGACCGGCGCCGACGCGTCGGTGATCTACGTGCCGCCGCCGTTCGCCGCGGACTCCATCCTGGAGGCCATCGACGCCGAAGTTCCGCTCATCATCTGCATCACCGAAGGCATTCCCGTCGCGGACATGATCAAGGTGAAGCGGGCGCTTTCCGGGTCGAAGTCGCGCCTGATAGGGCCGAACTGCCCGGGCGTCCTGACGCCCGAGCAGTGCAAGATCGGCATCATGCCCGGGAACATCTTCAAGAAGGGCTCGGTGGGCGTTGTTTCCCGTTCGGGGACGCTTACCTATGAGGCCGTCTTCCAGACCAGTCAGGTCGGCCTCGGCCAGACCACGGCGGTCGGGATCGGCGGCGACCCCGTGAAGGGCACCGAGTTCATCGACGTGCTCGACATGTTCCTGAAGGACCCCGAGACCGAGTCGATCATCATGATCGGCGAAATCGGGGGCTCCGCCGAGGAGGATGCGGCTGAATTCATCAAGAATTCAGCTATTAAGAAGCCTATGGTCGGCTTCATCGCGGGACGCACCGCGCCGCCCGGGCGGCGCATGGGTCACGCGGGCGCGATCATCTCGGGCGGCAAGGGCGGCGCCGAGGACAAGATCGCCGCGATGGAGGCCGCGGGCATCCGCGTGTCGCCGTCTCCGGCGAAGCTTGGCGAGACCCTGCTCGAGGTGCTGAAGGGCGCCTAAGGGCGACACAATCGGTATTGGGCGGCCTGCGCTCGGCTCCTTCTTCGGAAAGTCCGTGGGCCCGCCCCGGAAGGCGAAGCAGATGGCGGACGACGCAGGCCTGATCAACCAAGTTCTGGCCGAGACCTCTTTCCTCTACGGCGGCAATGCGGCCTTCGTGGAGGATCTCTACGCGCGGTGGTCCAGCGACCCCGGTTCGGTGGAGCCCTCCTGGCAGGCGTTCTTCGCCTCGCTCGCGGACCGCAGCGAGGAGGTCGCACGCGCCGTCCAGCAGCCCGCCTGGACCCGGCCCTCGGCCCCCGCCGCCCGCCCCGACTGGATGAGCGCCATCGATGGCCTCTGGCCGGCGGTGGAAGCCAAGATCGGCAAGGCGATCGAAGCCAAGAAGCCGGCCGCCTCGGTCGACGAGGTGCGCGCCGCGACGCTGGATTCCCTGCGCGCCATCATGATGATCCGGGCCTACCGGATGCGCGGCCACCTGAAGGCTAACCTGGACCCGCTGGGCATCGCCACCACGCCGGGCGACGCCTCCGAGTTGGACCCGGCCACCTACGGCTTCGCCGAAGCCGACTTCGACCGGCCGATCTTCCTCGACTACGTGCTGGGCCTGGAGACCGCGTCGGTCCGCGAGATCCTGGCGATCCTGCGCCGCACCTACTGCGGGAACGTGGGCGTGCAGTACATGCACGTCTCGGATCCCAAGGAGAAGGCCTGGCTGCAGGAGCGGATCGAGGGCCGCGACAAGGAGATCGTCTTCACCAAGGAGGGCAAGGTCGCCATCCTGAAGAAGCTGATCGAGGCGCAGGGCTTCGAGGCCTTCCTGCACCGCCGCTTCCCCGGCACCAAGCGCTTCGGCCTGGACGGCGGCGAGGCGATGGTCCCGGCGCTGGAACAGATCATCAAGCGCGGCGGCGCCATGGGCGTGAAGGACATCGTCATCGGGATGCCGCACCGCGGCCGCCTGAACGTCCTGGCCGCCGTGATGGGCAAGCCCTACCACATCATCTTCCACGAGTTCCAAGGCGGCTCGGCCGTGCCCAGCGACGTGCAGGGCTCTGGCGACGTGAAGTACCACCTGGGCGCCTCGTCGGACCGCTCGTTCGACAACAACGAGGTCCACCTGTCGCTGACGGCCAACCCGTCGCACCTGGAAATCGTCAACCCGGTCGTGATCGGCAAGGCGCGCGCCAAGCAGGCCTTCACCCTGCGCGAAAAGGCCGACGCCGGCCGCGCGCACGTTCTGCCGCTGCTGCTGCACGGCGACGCCGCCTTTGCCGGACAGGGCGTGGTGGCCGAGTGCTTCGCCCTCTCGGGCCTGCGCGGCTACGGCGTCGGCGGGACCATGCACTTCGTGGTCAACAACCAGATCGGCTTCACCACCAGCCCGAAGAACAGCCGCTCGTCGCCCTATCCGACCGACGTGGCGCTGATGGTCGAGACCCCGATCTTCCACGTCAACGGCGACGACCCCGAGGCGGTGACCTTCGCCGCCAAGGTGGCCACGGAATACCGCCAGCTGTTCGGCAAGGACGTGGTCATCGACATGTTCTGCTACCGGCGGTTCGGTCACAACGAGGGCGACGACCCGACGATGACCCAGCCGCTGATGTACCAGAAGATCAAGGGCCACCCGTCGGTCCGCGACCTGTACGCCACGCGGCTGATCGGCGAAGGCGTGTGCAGCCAGGACGACGTGGACGGCTGGATCGCCGAATTCGACAAGTTCCTCGACGCCGAGTTCGAAGCCGGCAAGCAGTACAAGGCCAACAAGGCCGACTGGCTCGACGGCAAGTGGGCCAACATGAAGCTGCCGTCGGGCGACGAGCGGTACGCCACCGGCGCCCCCAAGCAGAAGCTGCTGGACCTCGGGCGCAAGATGACCTCGATCCCCGAGCGGATCAGCGTCCACAAGACCGTCGAGCGCGTCGTCGCGGCCCGCCGGGAAACCATCGAGGCCGGCGCCGGCATCGACTGGGCGACCGCCGAGCACCTCGCCTTCGCCACGCTGCTGGACGCCGGCTATCCGGTGCGCCTCTCGGGCCAGGACAGCGTCCGCGGCACGTTCAGCCACCGCCACTCGGGCCTCATCGACCAGAAGACCGAGGAGGTCTACTTCCCGCTCCGCAACCTCGGCCCCGACCAGGCGCACTTCGAGGTGCTGGACTCCGCGCTGTCGGAAGAGGCGGTGCTGGGCTTCGAGTACGGCTTCTCGCTGACCGACCCGAACACCCTGACCATGTGGGAAGCCCAGTTCGGCGACTTCGTGAACGGCGCCCAGGTGGTCATCGACCAGTTCATCAGCTCCGGCGAGCGGAAGTGGCTGCGGATGAGCGGCCTCGTGATGCTGCTGCCGCACGGCTACGAGGGCCAGGGGCCCGAGCACTCGTCGGCGCGCCTCGAGCGCTTCCTGCAGCTCTGCGCCGAGGACAACATGCAGGTGGTGAACTGCACCACCCCGGCCAACTACTTCCACGTCCTGCGCCGGCAACTGCTGCGCGAGTACCGCAAGCCGCTGATCGTGATGTCGCCGAAGAGCCTGCTGCGCCACAAGCGGGCGGTCTCGAACCTCGCCGACATGGTGACCGGCACCGGCTTCCACCGCGTGATGGTCGACGGCGCCGAAGCCGGCTGCGACGTGGGCGGGATCACCCTGCGCCCCGACGCCGAGATCAGCCGCGTCATCGTCTGCTCGGGCAAGGTTTACTTCGACCTCGTGGAGCAGCGGGCCAAGAGCGGCCGCGGCGACGTCTACATCCTGCGCCTCGAGCAGTTCTATCCCTGGCCGCTGAAGTCGCTCTCGAACGAGCTGAAGCGGTTCAAGAACGCCGAGCTGGTCTGGTGCCAGGAGGAGCCCAAGAACATGGGCGGCTGGCAGTTCGTCGATCCGTGGCTGGAGCTGACGCTGGAGCGCATGAACGTGAAGGCCAAGCGCGCCCGCTATGTGGGCCGTCCGGCGTCGGCGTCCACCGCCGCCGGCCTGATGAGCCGCCACCTGAAGGAACTCGAGACGTTCCTGACCGAGGCATTCGCCTAGAGACCGCCCGCAACAACTCTGTTTGTGTCCAAAGACCACCAAGGAGCCCTACCCCCGATGGCCGACATCATGACCCCGGCGCTGGGTGAATCCGTCAGCGAGGCGACCGTCGCCCGCTGGACCAAGAAGGCCGGCGATGCGGTCCGCAAGGACGAGATCCTCGTGGAGCTCGAGACCGACAAGGTGAGCCTGGAAGTGGCCGCCCCCGCCGACGGCGTGCTGGCCGAGATCGCCGCCGAGGAAGGCGCCACGGTCGAGCCCGGCGCCCTGCTGGGCAAGATCACCGAGGGCGCGGCGGCGGCCGCGGCCCCGAAGGCCGCCGCTCCGAAGGCCGAACCCGTCAAGCCGGCGGCGGCGCCCGCCCCGGCCCCGGCCGCGGCCCCCAAGGCCGAACCCGTGCTGGCGCCCTCGGCCCAGCGGATCGCCGCCGAGAACAAGCTGGACCCGGCCGCCATCGCCGGCACCGGCAAGGACGGCCGCGTGACCAAGGGCGACGCCCTGGCCGCCCTGGAAGCCCGCGCCAGCGCGCCGGCCGCCGCCCCCGCGGCTCCGTCGGCCCCGCGCGCGGTCCACGAGCGGGAGGAGCGGGTCCGGATGACCCGCCTGCGCCAGACCATCGCCCGGCGCCTGAAGGAGGCGCAGAACAACGCCGCCATGCTGACCACCTTCAACGAGGTGGACATGAGCGCGGTCATGGCGCTGCGGAACCAGTACAAGGACAGCTTCGAGAAGAAGCACGGCGTGAAGCTGGGCTTCATGAGCTTCTTCGTGAAGGCCGTGGTCCATGCGCTGAAGCAGGTGCCGGACGTCAACGCCGAGATCGACGGCACGGACGTCATCTACAAGAACCACTACGACATCTCGGTCGCCGTCGGCACCGAGAAGGGCCTTGTGACGCCGGTCGTCCGCGACGCCGACGCCATGAGCCTGGCCGACATCGAGAAGGAGATCGGCGCCCTGGGCAAGAAGGCGCGCGACGGCCAGCTCTCCATGGAGGATCTGCAGGGCGGGACCTTCACGATCTCGAACGGCGGCATCTACGGCTCGCTGATGTCGACCCCGATCCTGAACCCGCCGCAGTCGGGCATCCTGGGCATGCACAAGATCCAGGAGCGGCCGATGGTGGTGAACGGCCAGATCGTGGTGCGGCCGATGATGTACCTGGCGCTGAGCTACGATCACCGGATCGTCGACGGCAAGGGCGCGGTCACGTTCCTGGTCCACGTGAAGGACGCCATCGAAGACCCGCAGCGCCTGCTGCTGGACATCTAGTCCGCCGGGGTCTGCGCCACCGGACGTGCGGCGATCCCGAGGCGGATCGCCGCAGGGCGCCCCGCGCGCCCCTCAAATGCGAACGGCGTTTTCGCCGGTTCACCAATGTTTAGGGCCCACTTGGGAAAGCTCCTTGAAAAGGAACGCCTTCTCATGTCGGCCCTCAATCTGAGCCAGGGGTTCGCCCCCAGCGTCGCGATCACCATGGACGTCCTGTCCGGCGAGATCGAGCTGGCGGCGGCGCGCTGTATCCGCCTGGACAAGATCCTCGGCGAGTTCATGGACAGCCTGCCGGCGG
Organism: Pseudomonadota bacterium; assembly: GCA_046725615.1. Taxonomy (GTDB): domain Bacteria; phylum Pseudomonadota; class Alphaproteobacteria; order Caulobacterales; family Caulobacteraceae; genus Phenylobacterium. The sequence continues at coordinate 5,959 of JBKOYY010000189.1, read as the reverse complement.
CCGAGCGCCAGGTCCTGACCGAGAGCCTGCACGGCGTGGACCTGCTGGCCCAGCACCTGACCGGCCTCGCGAGCTTCGCCCGCAACGTCAGCTTCGCCTCGCCCGAGGGTGTCGACGTGCCCGTCGACGGCGCGCTGGCGAGCCTGACCCTCGGCGCGCTGGCCGAACGCATGGCCGAGGGCCTGGGCGCGCCGGTGGTCGAGGCCGAGCAAGCCGAGCCCGGCGAAGTCGACCTGTTCTGAGAGACCATAACCCCATGCACTTCGAACCCCCGCCCTCGCACCGGGTCCTTGTGGTCGACCACGACCGCACGGTCCTGGAAATGGTGCAGATCCGGCTGGAGGTCGCTGGCTATCTTGTGACGGCCATCCGCGATCCGGCCGCGGCCATCAGCCTGCTGGAGGCCGGCGGCTTCGACGCCGTGGTCCTGGAGCGCCACCTTCCCGACATGGCCAGCCTGGAGGTCCTGGAGGCCCTGGCGACGGCGGCCGGCGGCCCGGCGCCGGTTCTGCTGATCGGCCGCGGGCTGACCGCCGACGACGTGCGGGGCGCCGCGGGCCACGGGGTCTGCGACGGCCTAGCCAAGCCGTTCAGCGGCGCCGAGCTGCTGGAACGCGTCGACCGGATGCTGGCCGCCGGGGCGCCGGTGCTCGCCCGCGAACCCGAGGACGACTGGATCGAGGTCTGACGCGGCCCTGATCGCGCTTGCCGGGCCCTGGGCGGTTGACCTAGGGGCTTGCCGGACTAGTTTGCGCCCCCACCTGAGGCAGGGCTTACCATGGCTGACACCACCACCTACGACGTCGTCATCATCGGGGGCGGTCCCGGCGGCTACAACGCCGCGATCCGGGCCGGACAGCTCGGGATGAAGGTCGCCTGCGTCGAGATGCGCGGCACGCTGGGCGGCACCTGTCTCAACGTCGGCTGCATGCCCTCCAAGGCGCTGCTTCACGCCTCCGAGCTGTTCGCCGCCGCGAACGGCGAGTTCGCCACGCTCGGCATCGAGGTGACGCCGAAGCTGAACCTGCCGCAGATGATGAAGCAGAAGGCGGACTCGGTCGGTCAGCTCACCAAGGGCATCGAGTTCCTGTTCAAGAAGAACAAGGTCGACTGGGTGAAGGGCCGCGGCCGGATCGCGGGCCCGGGCAAGGTCGAGGTGACGGCCGAGGACGGTTCGGTCACCACCCTGGCCGCCAAGGACATCCTGATCGCCACCGGCTCCGAGCCCTCGCCGCTGCCGGGCGTCGCCGTGGACCAGAAGCGCATCGTGGACTCCACGGGCGCCCTGTCGCTGCCCGAGGTTCCCGGCCACCTGGTGGTGATCGGCGCCGGGATCATCGGCCTGGAGCTCGGCTCGGTGTGGCGCCGCCTGGGCGCGCAGGTCACCGTGATCGAGAACCTGGACCGCATCACCCCCGGCATGGACGCCGAGCTCGCCAAGACCTTCCAGCGCGCGCTGACCAAGCAGGGCTTCGGGTTCAAGCTGGGCGCCAAGGTGACCGGCGCCAAGGCGTCGAAGTCGGGCGTCTCGGTGACCTTCGAGCCGGTCGCCGGCGGCGCCGCCGAGACGCTGGACGCCGACTATGTGCTGCTGGCCATCGGCCGCCGGCCCTACACCGAGGGTCTCGGGCTGGAGACGGTCGGCATCACCCCGGACAAGCGCGGGTTTATCGCGACCGACCACTTCCGCACCGCCGCGGCGGGCGTCTGGGCGATCGGCGACACGATCCACGGACCGATGCTGGCCCACAAGGCCGAGGAAGACGGCGTCGCCTGCATCGAGACCATCGCCGGGAAGTACGGCCACGTGGACTACAACCTGGTCCCGAGCGTGGTCTACACCGCGCCCGAGGTGGCCTGGGTGGGCAAGACCGAGGAACAGCTCAAGGCTGAGGGTCGGGCCTACAAGTCCGGCAAGTTCCCGTTCACGGCCAACAGCCGGGCCAAGATCAACCACGAGACCGAGGGCTTCGTGAAGGTGCTGGCCGACGCCGCCACCGACGAGATCCTGGGCGTGCACATGATCGGCCCGCAGGTCTCGGAGATGATCGGGGAGTTCTGCGTGGCCATGGCGTTCCGCGCCGCCAGCGAGGACGTGGCGCGCACCTGCCACCCGCACCCGACGCGCAGCGAGGCGCTGCGCCAGGCCGCCATGGGGGTCGAAGGGTGGACGATGCAGGCCTGACGACCGGCCTCGTCGTCCGTCGCGCGCGTCCGGAGGAGCTGGACGCGTGCGCGGACCTCTATGTCCGGGTCCTGCGCGACACCTTCACCTGGATCGACCCGTCGCGGCATCGCCGGGAGGACTTCCTGCAGGCGGCCCGCGAGGAGGAGGTCTATGTCGCACTGGACCGGGGCCGGCTGGTGGGCGTGGCCGCGCTCTATGCGCCGCAGAACTTCCTCCACTCGCTATACGTGACCGAGCGCGGGCGGGGCGTGGGCCGGGCGATGCTGGACCACATCACCGAGCGCCTGGACGGGCCCATGTCGCTGAAATGCCAGGCCGCCAACCGCGCGGCCCAGGCCTTCTACGAGCGCGAGGGGTTCCTCGCGACCGACGCCGGCGAGGACAACGGCGTGGCCTGGATCCGCTACGTCCGCGACTGAACCGCCAAAGAGTCCTCGGTTGACCGGCGGCCGCAACCTGCGGATGGCAGGTGACCGAACCTTAACTTGGCGGCGGCCGCGGGCGGTGGCAGTTTTCCGGCGTAGCGGAGTGGGGAGAGGCTGCAATGCTTGCGATTGTCGCCGCCGTAGTGGCCTTGGCGCCGAGCCTCGAGTCTCGCGTCGTCGATGCGCCGGCCGCCCGCACCTTCATCGCACCCCCCGCCGCCCCGCTGCGCGAGGCCGCCCCCTGCAAGAGCGCCGGCCGCTTCCAGACCGGCTACGAGCCCGCCCTGCTGTTCCGCGAAGAAGACCGCGACGCGGCGCGCCTGCGCAAGCTGATCGAGATGCCGGCGGGCGAGATGTGCCTGATCGGAGCCGACCGATGAGCGCCCTGCTGAGCCTGGCCATGGCCGCGGCGATCGCCGGCGGACCACCGGCCGCCAAGGCCGCCGAGGACCTCGACCGCACGCCGGTGCGCTGCCGCCCGGCGCCCTACTACGTGCGCGACATCTCCCCCCGCCCGAAGGCCCAGCGGCTGGTGCTGACCGGCACGCGGGTGCCGCGCTACCAGAAGCCGGCGCGCCCGTGCCACCTGATGCACGCGCCGGCCGCGCCGGACCTGGAATGGCGGGTGGTCATGATCCAGGAGCTGAACCTGGTCAGGCCCGCGGATGCGCCGCTGAATACGCGCTGAGCAGGGCGGCGGCGTCCACCTCGGTATAGCGCTGCGTCGTCGACAGCGACGCGTGGCCCAACAGTTCCTGGATCGAGCGCAGGTCGGCGCCCGCGCCGAGCAGGTGCGTGGCGAAGGAGTGGCGCAGGGCATGCGGGGTGGCGCTGGCCGGCAGGCCCAGGCGCCCGCGCAGCCCCTGGACCGTCGCCTGCACGTGCCGCGGGCTTAGGGCGCCCCCGCGCCGCGCCCGGAACAGCGGCGCGTCCGGCGACATCGCGAACGGGACCTCCTTAAGATAGGCGTCGACCGCCGTCCGGACCGCGGGCAGCACCGGGACCATCCGCGTCTTGCCGCCCTTGCCGGTGATGCGGAGCAGGTCGGGCAGGGGCGCGTCGGCGCGGGTGAGCGAAAGGGCCTCGGAAATCCGCAGGCCGCAGCCGTAGAGCAAGGTCAGAACCGCCTGGTCGCGGGCGACCTCCCACGACTCCCGGTCGGGATCCAGGGCGGGCTCGGCGATCAGGCCGGCGGCCTGGTCCTCGGTGACCGGCCGCGGCGCGCCGGGCTTCACCCGCGGTCCGCGCACCAGGGCGATGGCCGCGTTGGGCGCATCGAGGCGACGATCGAGGAAGCGGTGGAAGGTGCGGATGGCTGACAGAGCCTGGCTGAGCGAGCGCGGCGACAGCGGTGTCTCGCCCGAGCGCAGATGGGCAAGCCAGGCGCGGACCTCAGCCGCCGTGACCCCCGCCAGGTCGGCGACGCTTAAGGGGCCGCCGCGGTGCTGTTCCAGGAATGCAAGATAGCGGGCCGCGGCGAATCCGTAGGCCTCCAGGGTGCGCGGGGAGGCGCGCCGCTCGTGGGCCAGATACTCAAGCCACTGGGCGCGCGCGGCCTGGCCGCTCAGAGCAGCGGCCATCGCTCCGCCGTCCGTTCGACCACGCGGGCCAGGAAGGCCACCAGCTCGCTGCCCATGTCGGGCGTGAAGCCCTGAGGGTCGTGCGAGCCGAAGGCGAGCAGGCCCTGGCGCGAGGGCTCCCAGATGGCCATGCGGACCATGGCCATCGAACGGATCTCGTCGGCGCCGTTGGCGAAGAGGCCGAGGGCCGTGGGGACGAAGCCCATCCGGGCCATGCGGTGGCCGCCGTCGAGGAGCAGGTCCACCTGGCCTTCCACCAGGGGCCGCCAGCCGGCGGGCGGCAGACCGTCGCATTCCAGGGCGATGACGCCGGCGGCGAGGCCGAAGCGCTCCCGCGCCAGATCGTCCACCCGGCGGGCGAGGTCGGAGTTGTTGCGGGCGTCCAGCAGGTCGACCACCGCGCCGTGGGTCTGGGCCTGGGCGGCGAAGTTGGCGCGGGCGGTCTCCTCCAGCAGCTGGCGCATCTCGGCCTCGCGCTGGTGGGCGGCGTGCACGCGGGCCAGGGGCGCGAGCTCCACCACGTTGCTGGCGGCCAGCGTCAGGCCCAGTTCGGCCAGCAGGCCGTCGTCGCCCTTCAGGAAGTCGGGATTGTCCGAGAGGAAGCGGCGGACCGCGGACGGGTCGACCGGGTTGGCCTCGAACTGAAACTCAACCTGCGACCCGTCCATGTCACCTCAAGCCTCTTACAGGATCGACTGACCGGTCTTCGCCCAATCAGCCATGAACTGTTGGAGCCCCCGTTCGGTTAACGGATGCTTGAAAAGCGCCTGGAAGACGTCCGGCGGGATGGTCGCGCAGTCGGCGCCCGAGAGGGCCGCCTCCTTCACGTGCGACGCCGACCGGATCGAGGCGGCGAGGATTTCGGTGTCGAAGTCGTAGTTGTCGTAGATCGCCCGGATCTCGGTGATCAGGTCCATGCCCTCGGCCCCGTGATCGTCGAGGCGGCCGATGAACGGGCTGACGTAGGTGGCGCCCGCCTTCGCGGCCAGCAGGGCCTGGGCGGCGGAGAAGCAGAGGGTGACGTTGGTCTGGATGCCCTCGGCGGCGAACTCGGCGGTCGCCATCAGCCCCTCGCGGGTCAGCGGCACCTTGACCACCACGTTCGGCGCGATGCCGGCCAACTTGCGGCCCTCGGCCAGCATGCCCTCGGTGGTGACCGACGAGACCTCGGCGCTGACCGGGCCGTCGACGATACGGCAGATGTCGGCGATCACCTCCAGCATGTTGCGGCCGGACTTGGCGATCAGGGTGGGATTGGTCGTCACGCCGTCGACGAGACCCGTCGTGGCGAGGTCTTCGATCTGGGCGATGTCGGTGCTGTCGAGGAAGAGCTGCATTGTGTGACCTTGGGCTTGTTCGGGCCGCTTGTAGCTGCGAAGCCCTGAACCTCAAACCATGAGCCGCATCGCCTCCGTCCTGATCCCCATGCCGCTGCCCGAGGCGTTCGACTACGCCGAGCCGGACGGCATGGCGCTGGCCCCCGGCGACCAGGTGGCCGTGCCGCTGGGCCCGAGGCTGATCCGGGGGGTGGTGAGCGAGGTCCGCGACGGCCATGGCGGCAACCGGCCGCTGAAGCCGGTGGCGGAGCGCCTGGACGATCCGCCCCTGCCGCCGGGAACGCTGGAGTTCGTGCAGTGGGCGGCGCGCTATGCCGTGGACGCGCCCGGCCAGCCGCTGGCCATCGCCCTGCGAGGGGCGCGCGCGCCGAAGCCCCGCCCGCAGCGGGTGGTCCGGCCCACCGGCGCGCAGCCCGCCCGCACCACGCC
>JBKOYY010000054.1:0-7232 GCA_046725615.1 Pseudomonadota bacterium | reverse complement strand
CTCGCGCCGCGGACCCTGGCGCTGATGCACGGCGCGTCGTTCACCGGCGACGCCGCGACGCCGCTCAGAGGCCTGGCCGACTATTGCGAAGAGGCGTCTTTGCGGGGCTGACGCCGACGCGCGCTCAGCGGCGCTCGTTCCAGCCGTAGGCCACCCAGTGGTGGCCGCCCACGTGCCGCGCCTCGATGATGTCGCTGTGGCGGGCGCGCACCGTGCGGCGTGCGCGGGTGGCGAGGGCCGCGAAGGCGAGCAGCGCCGACCCCATCACGGCGATGACGGCGACGGTCGCGGCGGCGAACACGGCGAGGACCGCCCCTACGATGACCGCGGCGGCGGTGGCCAGACTGGCGCCGACGGCGGCAAGGCCGCGGACGGCGGAACCGGGGTTCGCGGCGAAGTCCTTGACCATTTCAGCTCCTCAGCAGCGCGCCCGGGGCAGACCGTGAAAGGTACATGTCAGCACACCGGTTCCGAACGTCAACCGGGGATGCGTCAAACCGCCGCCTAATGGGTATCAAGCCGCCCCCTCGAGCGACATCGACTTCCGCTCGCGCACGACCTGGGCATAGGCGGCGTTGATCGCGGCGGCCTTCGCCTCGGCGACCTCGATGAATTCGGCCGGAAGGCCCCGGGCGCGGGCGCGGTCGGGGTGCGCCTCCGAGAGCTGGGTGCGCCAGGCGGCGCGCACGGCCTCGTCCGGCGCGTCGGGCGCGACACCGAGGATCACGTAGGGATCGTCGTTGGCCGCGCCGAGATGGGTGGCCTTCAGCCGGCGGAAGGTGAGCGGCGAGAGGCCGAAGAGCTGGCACACCCGCTCCAGGTAGGCCAGTTCGTCGGCGGTCACGACGCCGTCCGAGGCGGCGATGTGGAACAGCCCGTCCAGCACGTCCTCGAGAAGCTGCGGGCACCCGCCGTACCGTTTGCGAAGCCGCCGGGCGTAGCTCTCGAACCCGCGGGTCGTCTGGCGGGCGAGCTGGTAGAGCCGGCGGATATTCCCCTCGCTGCCAGGGTCGGCCTGGAAGACCAGATGGAAGGTGTCGTACTCGGACGCCTGGGCCTCGCCGTCGGCCTTGGCGAGCTTGGCGCCGAGGGCCGTCACGGCCGTGGAGAATGCGGGATCTTCGCCAGGCAGGCCCGGCGGGCAGACATCGCATTCCGCCTCATCGACCTTGCGCGCGGCCAGGCCGGCAATTTTGCGCCAGAAGCTCATTTCGCTATGGCAAGCCTTACGACTGCGGCCAACGCGTGACAATCGCATCCCGAGGTTAAGTTTTGGACAGGCGCTTCAGCTTCTGGATCGACCGCGGCGGCACATTCACCGACGTGATCGGTCGCGCCGACGACGGCGAGGAGGTCTCGCTGAAGCTGCTGTCGGCCTCGCCAGCCTATGAAGACGCCGCCGTCGAGGCCATGCGACGCATCCTGGGCGCCGCGCCGGGCGAGCCCTTTCCGGCCGGGCGGGTCGAGGCGATCAAGATGGGCACGACGGTCGCCACCAATGCGCTCCTGGAGCGGCAGGGCGCCAAGACGCTGCTGGTCGTGACCGAGGGTTTCGCCGACGCCCTGGCGATCGGTGACCAGGCGCGGCCGGACCTGTTCGCGCTCAACCTGGAAAAACCCGCCCCGCTTCACGCCGGGGTCGTCGAGGCGCGGGAGCGGCTGGCCGCGGACGGATCGGTGGTGTCGCCCCTGGACGCCGGGGCCCTCGCTTCGGCGCTGCGGACAGCTGCGGCCGAGGGCTACACGTCGGCGGCGATCGCCTTCCTGCACGCCGACCTCAATCCGGAGCACGAGCAGGCCGCCGGCGAGATCGCCCGGGAGGCAGGCTTCGCGTTCGTGGCTCTCAGTTCGGAGGTCTCCCCCCTCCCCCGCTTCGTGCCGCGGGCGGAGACCACCGTGGCCGACGCCTACCTGACGCCCGTTCTGCAGGCCTATGTGCAGCGCGTCGCCAGGGCGGTGGCCGGCGCGCCGCTCTACTTCATGACCTCGGCGGGCGGCCTCGTCCGCGCCGACGCCTTCCGCGGGCGGGACGCCGTGGTCTCCGGACCGGCCGGCGGCGTCGTGGGCGTGGCGCGGACGGCCGAGGCCGCGGGCGCACCGGCGGTCCTGGGCTTCGACATGGGCGGCACCTCCACTGACGTGGCGCGCTTCGCCGGCCGGCTGGAGCGCCGCGACGCCGCCCGGGTGGCCGGCGTGAAGCTGCGCAGCCCGATGCTGGACGTGGAGACGGTAGCCGCGGGCGGCGGCTCGGTGCTGGCCTTCGACGGCATGCGCGCGCGGGCGGGCCCGGCCAGCGCCGGCGCCATGCCTGGCCCGGCCTGCTACGGTCGCGGCGGGCCGGCGGCGGTGACCGACGCCAACCTGGCGCTGGGCCGGCTGGACCCGCGCTTCTTCCCAAGTGTGTTCGGCCCCGAGGGCGATGCGCCGCTGGACCCTGCCGCGAGCCGGGCACGTCTCGCGGAACTGGCCGAGGCGATGGACGCCGGGAGCGTCGAGGCGGCGGCCGAGGGATTTGTGGCCGTGGCTGTCGAGCAGATGGCGCAGGCGGTGCGCCGGATCTCCACCGAACGCGGCTTCGACCCGCGCGACCATGCGCTGGTGGCGTTCGGCGGCGCGGCGGGCCAGGTGGCGTGCCAGACGGCCGAGGCGCTGGGCGTCCCGGAAGTACTCTGTCCCCGGTACGGCAGCGTGCTCTCGGCGTGGGGGATCGGCCAGGCCAAGGTGACGGCCCTGCGGCAGGCCGGGGTCGATGCGCCGCTGGCCGGCGGGTTGCCGCTGGCCGAGGCGGCGCTGGCGGGCCTGGAGGCGGCGGTCCGCGCGGACATGGCCGCCCAGGGCGCCGGGAACTGCGACCTGCGCCGCACCCTGCGGCTGCGCTACGACGGCGCCGACGCCGAACTGCCCGTGGCGCTCGCGGATCCGGCGCAGGCCAAGGCCGCGTTCGAGGCCGCCCACCAGCGCCTGTTCGGGTTCGTGGAGCCCGAGCGGACGATCCTGATCGCCGCCGTGGAGGCGGAAGCCTTCCCGACGGCCGGCGACGCGGGGGGCCATGCCGACGGGCGCGCGGCCCCTGCGCCACGCCACCCCATCGCGTCGGCGTCTCCGTCCGCCTCTTGCCCAGCCGTCGAGGGAGAGACGCGCATGTACGCCGCCGGGGCGTGGCATGACGCACCCGTCGTGGCGGCGGAGGCGCTGACCTGCGTGGAGGGACCCGCACTGGTGGTGCGCCCCGACACCCAGATCGCCGTCCTGCCCGGCTGGCGCGCCAACGCGGATGCGGGCGAGCTGATCCGCCTGACGCGCACCGGCGCGGCCCGGCGGCAGGCGATCGCCCTGGACCGGCCCGACCCGGTCACCTTGGAGCTGTTCAACCGGCGCTTCATGGGTGTGGCCGAGGCGATGGGCGCGGCGCTGGAGCGGACGGCGCACTCGGTGAACATCAAGGAGCGGCTCGACTTCTCGTGCGCCCTCTTCGACACCGACGGGGGCCTGGTGGCCAACGCGCCGCACATGCCAGTCCACCTGGGCTCGATGGGAGCCAGCGTGCGGGCGGTGCGCGACCGCCACCCTGACCTCGAACCCGGCCAGGCCTTCGCGCTCAACAATCCTTACGCCGGCGGCACCCACCTGCCGGACATCACCGTGGTGATGCCGGTGTTCATGGACGCGGGCGACGCGCGGCCCAGCTTCTACGTCGCCGCGCGCGGGCACCATGCCGACGTCGGCGGCGTGCAACCCGGATCGATGCCGCCGTTCTCGCGCACCATCGAGGAGGAGGGCGTGCTGCTGGACGCCCTGCCGATCATGCGCGGCGGGCGGTTCCTGGATGCGGACGTCCGCGCCGCCCTCGCCGCCAGCCGCTGGCCGGCCCGCGCTCCCGACCGCAACCTCGCCGACCTGAAGGCCCAGGTCGCCGCCTGCCAGGCCGGCGCCGCGGCGGTGGCGGACATGATCCGCACCCATGGGGGCGAGGCGGTCGCCCGCTACATGGGCTTCGTCCAGCAGAACGCGGCCGAGGCCGTGCGGCGCGCCATCGGCCGGCTGCATGACGGTGAAGCGCGCGTGCCGATGGATGGCGGCGGCGAGATCGTCGTGCGGACCACCGTGGACGCGAAGGCGCGCGAGGCGGTGCTGGACTTCACCGGCTCTGCCGACCAGCTCCCTTCCAACTTCAACGCGCCGTCGGCCATCGTCGATGCGGCCGCGCTCTATGTGTTCCGCACCCTGGTGGACGACGACATCCCGCTGAACGCCGGGTGCCTGGAGCCCCTGAAGATCCTGACCCGCGGCGGCTCGATGCTGGCGCCGCGCCCGCCCGCCGCCGTGGTGGCCGGCAACGTCGAGACCAGCCAGCACGTGGTCGATGCGCTGTATGCGGCCCTGGGAGTCATGGCCAACGCCCAGGGCTCGATGAACAACTTCACCTTCGGGGACGAGACGCGCCAGTACTACGAGACCATCTGCGGCGGGGCGGGGGCGACGGCCACCCACGACGGGGCCAGTGCGATCCACACCCACATGACCAATTCGCGCCTGACCGATCCCGAGATCCTGGAACGGCGGTTCCCCGTTCGCGTCGAGCACTTCGGCGTCCGCCACGGCTCAGGCGGCGCGGGCGCGCGGCGCGGCGGCGACGGGGCCCGGCGGCGCATTCGGTTCCTGGCGCCGATGGAGGCCGCCCTGCTGTCGTCGCGGCGCGAACACGCGCCCCAGGGCCTGGCCGGCGGGGGCCCCGCCCTGCCCGGCCGGCAGCGTTTGATCCGCGCATCGGGCGAGGCTAGTGAACTTCCCGGCTGCTTCTCCGTTACGGTGGAGCTTGGCGACGCGATCGAGATCGAGACCCCTGGGGGCGGCGGGTACGGACCCGCGGATTAGGTCGGGCGCGAAGCTGACAAATTCTCCGGCCAAAGGTTCCGAATGACCCCTCTTGCGATCGCCCTCGCCCTGCTCGCCCAGGACGCCGCCCCCGCCGCCGACGCTGCGCCCACCGCGCCGCCGCCGGTAGAGGACCGCCTGCCGACCGGCGCGCCGAAGGACGACTACCAGTTCGTGGCCTGGTGCTACGGCGCGCTGCGCGGCTACCTCGACCTGCACGACGAGGTGATGCCCGAGGTGAAGCGGATCGAGGGCCAGTTCCGCAAGCCGGGCACCAGCCTCGCCGACGACCTGAAGGTCTACGACAACATGCAGGCCGATGGCCGCGCCAAGCTGAAGCTGTTCCAGTCGGCGCTGACGTCGGCCGAGAAAGCCTCGACCCGGCCGATCAACCTCGTCGGGGCCCAGGCTGTGCGCCAGGGCCGCAGCGTCTGGATGGTCGGCCCCGAGGTCACCAAGGCTCGCAAGGCCCAGGAGTGGATGAGCTGGGCGCTGCCCGCGCGCTGCGAGAAGGTCGCCGGCGAACTGGAGACCCGCTCGAAGTTGCTGGGCGCCACGCTGAAGGCGAACGCGCCGAAGGAGGAGACGCCCTCTGCCACCGACGAGACGCTCGCCGCCGAGGCTGCGCCGCCGCCCGCCGCGGCCGAGGCGCCGAACGATCCGCTGTCGGACCCGACGGCGCCGCCGACCCGCTGACGCCGGGCCTCACTCAGCGAGTGAGGTCGCGAGGAATCCCGCCAGCCGCTCAAGGCCCGCGGCGTTCTTCTCGGGCCGGGCGGCGAAGCACCAGCGCAGCCACCCCTCGCCCTCCGGGCCGAACGCCGCGCCGGGGGCGAGTCCCAGGCCCGCCTCGGCGATGAGCCGCTTGGCGAGGTCCACCGAGTCCTCACAGCTGGCGAGCCGGAAGAAGGCGTAGAATCCGCCGTCCGGCCGGGGCGCCTCGACGCCGGGGATGGCGCGCAGCCCGGCCAGGACCTGGTCGCGGGCCCCGGCCAGTTCGGCGCGGATCTCCTCCACGAGCGTGTCGCCCTGGCGGACCGCGGCGAGTGCGCCGGCCTGCACGAAGTCGGGGGCGCAGGAGGTGTTGTATTCGATCAGCACGCCGAGGGCGTCCATCAGCGTCGGCGGGGCGACCACCCAGCCCAGGCGCCAGCCGGTCATCCGCCAGGCCTTGGAGAAGCTGTTGGTCCCGATCACCCGGTCTCCGGGCTCGGCCAGGGGCAGGAACGACGGCGCGCTGGGGCGGTCGAAGGTAAGGCGTTCGTAGACGTCGTCGCAGACCAGCCAGATGCCGTGCTGGCGGCAGCGCGCCAGGATCGCCGCCCGGTCCTCTTCGGCCAGCATCCAACCGGTGGGGTTGTTGGGCGAGTTGATGACCAGCATCCGCGTGTCGGGGGTCAGGGCGTCGAGCAAGCGATCGAGGTCGAGCCACCAGCGTCCCTGGGCCGGTTCCAGCGCCACCACCTCGACCTGCGCCGAGAGGATCTTGGGGATCTCGGCGACGTTCGGCCAGATAGGGCCCACCACGACGACGCGGTCGCCGGGCGAGACCACAAGCTGGGCAGCCAGCATCAGTGCGCTGACCCCGGCGCTGGTGACGGCGATCCGGTCCGCGCCGATCGGCGTCGCGTGCAGGCGCGTCAGATAGGCCGACAGCGCCTCGCGCAGATCAGGGCGTCCCAGGTTGTGGGTGTAGTAGGTGCGACCCTCGGCCAGGGCGGCGGCGGCAGCCTCGCGGATGAAGGCCGGGGTCGGCTGGTCCGACTCGCCGAACCAGAAGGCCAGGACGTCGTCGCGGCCGAGCCCGGCGTTGGCGACCTCGCGGATCTTGGACATGCGGAGGTCCTGGACCTCCCGGCGCGGCTCTGCGGCGAACATGACCTCGGAGATACGCCGAGCCGGGCGCCGCGGCCATGCCCCGGCGCCCGGCGCATCGTCACGCCTTCCGCTTCTGGGCGAGCGCTGTGCAGCTTGCCGAGCCGATGGGCCCCTGCTCGTCGTGTAGCAGGCACTCGCCGATCGCGACGCCTGCCGTGGCGCCGTGGTTGAAGACCTCGAAGCCGACCCACTCGCTCACCGGCTCACGGTGCAGGTAGAGGGTCAGGTCCGTATTGATGTAGCCCAGGCCCTGATCGCCGGCGTTGGCGAACGGACTGGCGAAATCGGCCGCCACCGCCACCCGAGCGAACGGCGTCAGGGGCTCGCCCTCCACCAGCTCGCGCACCTCGGCCATCCAGATCCGTCTCGGCATCTCGAGCGAGCCGAACCCACCCGAGATCGGCTTCACCTTCCACATGTTGCCCATGGGCCCGGTGGGGGCGTCCGCGATGGCGTCGGGCGCCGGCGCGGACCAGGGC
>JBKOYY010000130.1:0-15830 GCA_046725615.1 Pseudomonadota bacterium | reverse complement strand
ACGAAGGCCAGCGCCTGCCCTGGCCGCGGGCCATCGGACCCTTCCCCGACCTGGAGGCGGCCCGCGAGACCGCGGACACGCTCAACGCGCTCGGGGAGGCGGACGCGCGATACCTGATCGTGGCGGACGTCCCGGAGGGCGCCACGGCGTGCGCGCCCGGGGCCGGTCTCACAGCACGAAGTGATCTCCGGCCGCACGCACCGTGATCTCGCCCACCGACACGCCCCATGGCTGGTCGATCGCGTGCAGCACCGCGTCGGCGATGTGCTCGGGCGCCAGGGCCTGGTAGTCCATCTGCTCGGGGTCGAGCTTCTCCGGCGGTAGGCTGCCGTCGGCGAGGCCGGCCACCATCTGCATGAACTCCGGCGTGTTCGCGCCCAGGATGCCGGCGATGGCGCCGGGGTTGATCACCGAGCCGCCGAGGCCCGTGCCGGGCACGCCGGTGGGCTTCACCGTGGTCACCTTGATCCTGCCGCGGGTCTCCAGGCGGAAGGACTCGGAGAGGAAGTTCACCGCCGCCTTGCTGGCGCCGTACACCGCCGCCCCGGCCACCGGGAAGTTGCCGTAGATCGACGACACGTTGACGATCTGGCCTCGGCCCGCCGCGATCATCGGGTCGTAGGCGGCGACCATGCCGTTCAGCACGCCCTTGATGTTGATGTCGATGCAGCGGCTCCAGGCCGCGTACGCCGTGGCGTGGTCGGAGAAGAACGCCAGCGGCATGATCCCGGCGTTGTTGACCATCACGTCGAGTCCGCCGTGCGCGGAGACGCTGGCCTGCACCAGGGCGGCGACGTCCTCCAGCCGGGTGACGTCGGCGACGAGCGCCTGGGCCACACCGCCCGCCGCGACGATGGCCGCCGCGGTCTCCTGCGCCTTGGCCCCATCGATGTCGCCGCAGGTCACCTTCGCTCCGCGCGCCGCCGCCTTCTGCGCCACCAGCCGCCCGAACCCGCCGCCGGCGCCGGTGATGACGATCGCCTTGCCCGAGACATGGTCGCTCATGTGTCGCTTCCCCGGCGGCCCCGCGCCGCGTAGCGTCGGACGCTAACGACAGCTCCCTAGCGTGAGGCCAGGACGATGATCGAGGGCGGGTGCAACTGCGGCGCGGTCCGCTACAGGATCGAGGGCGAACCGCTGGGCGTGGCGGCCTGCCACTGCACCCGGTGCCGCCGGCAGTCGGGCGGCGCCTATTCGGTCAACCTGCTGGTCCCGCTGGCGGCGATGACGGTGGAGGGCGAGCTGTCGATGTTCGAGGACACCGACACCACCAGCGGCCAGCCCGTCTATCGCGAGTTCTGCGGCAAGTGCGGCTCGCCGATCCGGTCGCGCCTGGGGGCGAACCCGGCGATGGTGGCGGTGAAGGTCGGCACCCTGGACGATCCCGACCCGTACGCGCCGCGGCTGCACGTCTTCACCCGCTCCAAGATCGACTGGGTGGCGATCCCGGCGGACACGCCTCAGTTCGAGACCATGCCGGGCTGAGCCTCAGACCGCGGCGGCTTCCTCCGCGGCGTAGGTCAGCGACACGAAGACGTCCTCGAGGTCCGGGTCCTCGGTGGAGATGTCCTTGATGTGCAGGCCGGCGGCGCGGACGGCGGCCAGCACCTGCTCGACGCTGGACTGGCCGGTGCGGTAGCTGACCGAGAACCCGCCGGACTTCAGAAGCTTCGTCTCGAAGCCCGCCAGGGCGGGCGCCGCCGTCAGCGGCTCCTCGGGGGTGACCAGCACGTTGCGCGTATCCATCCGCGAAAGCAGCGTGGTCGTGGGCTCGCAGGCGACGACGAGGCCCCTGTTGATGATCGCGATCTGGTCGCAGAGCTCCTGGGCTTCCTCCAGGTAGTGGGTCGTCAGCACGATGGTGACGCCCTTGCGGTTCAGCTCCAGGACGTAGTTCCAGAGCTGGCGGCGCAGCTCGACATCGACGCCGGCGGTCGGCTCGTCGAGGATCAGGACCGGCGGGTTGTGGACCATGGCCTTGGCCACCATCAGGCGCCGTTTCATCCCGCCCGAGAGCTGGCGGACGTAGGCCTTCGACTTGTCGGCGAGGCCCAGGGCGGCGAGCAGTTCGTCGGTGCGGCGCTCGGCCTTGGGCACCGCATACATGCCGGCCGCCACCTCCAGCGCCTCGCGCGGGGTGAAGAACGGGTCGGCGGCGATCTCCTGCGGCACCACGCCGATGGCGGAACGGGCGTCGCGCGGCTGGCGGTCGATGTCCCGGCCCCAGATCCGCACCTCGCCCGAGGTCTTGCGGCAGAGGCCCGCCAGAATGTTGATGAAGGTCGACTTCCCGGCGCCGTTCGGACCCAGCAGGCCGAAGATCGATCCGCGCGGGATGGCCAGGTCCACCCCCTTCAGCGCCCGCATCTCGGGCGTGGTCTTGGTGGCGGCGTAGGTCTTGATCAGGCCCTTGGCCTCGATGGCGAATTCCGGAAGGTCCATGGGGTCCTGTCGTTGACGGGCGAAGGCCGCCTCGCATACCTAGGCGCGCTCCGCCTCCGCGCCAAGCGGGCGGAAAGAGGTTCACGATGGCTACCAAAGTCCGCAAGACCGCCGCCAAGGTCCAGCCCGAGCCGGCGCCCGCCAAGCCCGCGCTGACGCCGAAGCACGCCGCGCCCGAGATCATCTACGTCCATTCGGGCCGCATCGCCTGCGATGGCGTCGGCGGCGCCCTGGGCCATCCGCGCGTGTGGCTGGAGATGGGCGAGGCCGTCTTCGTCGAGTGCCCCTACTGCGACCGCCGCTTCGTGCTGGCCGACGGCGAAGGCAAGGAAGACGAACTTCTGGCGCCCGGCGTCTACGAAGGCCCGCACGGCCACTAGGTCGCGTCGCTACCCCACGATCGCGTGGGGAATGAAGCGCGAGAGGTTGCGGGTGACCCGGCTGCGGTCCTCGCGGATGCCGACGCCGGCGGGCTCGTCGCCGACGATCCAGGCTCCGACGACCGGATAGTTCCCGTCGAACGCCGTCAGCGTGTGCAGCGCCTGCCGGATGTGACCCTCCTCGCCGTAGCCCTGGTCGAGCACCCTGGCCCGCCGCCCCGCCTTCACCAGTTCGATGTTGGCGCCCTCGCGCGAGAACAGCGGCTTTCGGACATAGGACGAGCCCAGCTCGGCCGCCCGCGGATCGTCCTCGAAGAACGCCGGCAGCAGGTTGGGGTGGCCGGCGTGCCGCGACCACAGGAGCGGCAGCAGGCCCTTGTTGGAGAGGATCGCCTTCCACGGCGGCTCCAGGAACCGCGCCTTCGACCCGCGGATGTTCGCCGCGTAGTCCTCGCGGAACATCTCCTCCCACGGATAGAGCTTGAAGATCGCCTGGATGATGTAGCCGTCCTGGTCGACGAACCGGCCGTCGGCGTCGAGGCCGATCTCGCCGATCGGGACGAACCGGGGCTCGATCCCGGCCTGGGCGGCGATGTCCTCCAGGTACTTCACGGTCTGGCGGTCCTCGACCGAGTCAGGGTCGGCGGCGAAGTGCACGAAGCCGCCGCCGGGGAAGATCGCCAGGAACCGCGCCTCCAGCTTCTCATGCAGGCTGTTGAACTGGTCGGCGTCGGCGGGCAGCGCGCCCGAACCGATCAGGTCCTCCAGCCAGATCCACTGGAACGCCGCGCTCTCGTAGATGCTGGTGGGCGTGTCGGCGTTGTATTCGAACAGCTTCGCCGGCCCGGTCCCGTCGAAGGCGAAGTCGAAGCGGCCGTACAGCGACGGATCGCGCCGCGCCCAGCTGTCGGCCACATCGTCGCGCGAGGCCTCGGGGATCGCCAGGCGCGCCATGAGCTCCTCGCTCTTCACGACCTCGTCGACGAGGTCGAGGCACAGGGCGTGCAGCTCGGCCGCGGGCGCTTCGATCCCCTCCTCGATTTCGGCGAGGGTGAAGGCGTAGTACGCCCGCTCGTCCCAGTAGCGGGCCCCGTCGAGGTGGCGCCAGGTGAAGCCCAGCGCCTCGGCCTTCGCGTCCCAGCCGGGACGCTCGGCGATCCGGATGCGTCTCACCGCCGGGTCAGGCCTCGTCGCGCCGCGGGACCGGCTGAGCCTCGATCTGCAGGCGCGGCGCCTCCAGGGCGATCGGCTCCTGCGCCGGCGCCTTCAGGCGGGCCAGGATGTCGTCGGCGTTCGAGTGTCCGGGCAGGATGCCGGCGGCGGCCAGCTTGGCGTCGAGATCCGCGCCGGTGCGGCGGTCCTCCAGCTCGGCGGCGGCCCGGAACTTCTCGTCCTGGATCGCCTGCCGCTCCTTGATCCGCTTCAGGCTGTCGGCAGCCGAGCCGAGGCTGGCCTGGGCCGAGCCGCCACGCGAGGCGACCGCCGCCTGGGCGCGCTGGACGCTGTCGTTGACCTTCACCACGTCGATCTCGCGGCGCAGACCCTCCACCTTCTGCTGGGTCTGGGCGATCACCTGGTGCAGGCGCTCCTCGGCGGTGCGCATGTCGGCGAGCTGGGGCGTCTTGGTCCCGATGTCGGTCTCGAGTTCCGAGATCCGCTGGGCGACCTCCCGGGCCAGGGCCTCGTCGCCCTTGGCGAGCGCGGCGCGGGCCGAGCCTTCGTAGCGGGCCGACTGGTCGCGCAGGGCCTGCAGCTCCTTCTCGATCATGCGGCGCTTGGCGACGAGGGTGGCCAGGTCGTCGCGGGCGCGGCCAAGCGCGGTGTCCGCGTCGCGGATCTCCTGGTCCAGGATGCGGATGGCGTTGGCGTCCACCACTGCGGCCCCGGCCTCATAGGAGGCGCCGCGGAAGAGGGTGATGAGTTTGCCGAAGATCGACATGCGAGATCCTTCCTCAGGCCACGGAGGCGAAATTGTCGCGCAGCTCGTCGGCCGCGCGGATCGCGTTCTCGGCCAGGGTGCGCAGCTCGATGATCACCGTCTGCAGGGTGGTCTTGCACGACAGCTCGCCGAACAGTTCGTAGTAGTCGCGCCCCGCCACCGTGGTGATGCCGAAGTTCGACAGCGGCACCAGCTTCTGGGCCTTGAGCAGGAAGACGTTGAACGCCGCCTGGTCCTTCTGCTCGTCCACCGGCCACAGCAGCGCCGAGACGACGATCTGCTCGGCGCCGGCGGACAGGAAGATCGGCAGGTCGCCGAACTCGTGCATCACGATCTGCAGCACCGGCTCGGCGCCCTCCAGCACGCGGGCGGTCAGCTCACCGTCGCGCACCAGCCGGCTCTCGGCGAGCGCCTGGGACAGACTCTTCACCGACCAATCGGTGTCGATGACATGGTCCATTTGGAAGGATCCTTGCGGAGGGTCAGGGTTTCTCGACAGCGCCGGTCCGCGGCTCGATGCTGTGATGATGGCGCGCGCGGCGACCTGGATGTCGGCTTTGGCCGCAGGCGGCACCCAGAGCTCCAGCTTCACGAGCCCGAGCCGCTGGCGCTCCTCGCGCCACAGCCGGGTCCGTTCCGCGGGGCTCAGGCCCGCCGCCTTGTCGGTCTTCCGTCGCATGTGTTCATGGTATGAATACGCGTATATTTGACAGGCCGCAAGACGGGCGTATGCTTGTCTTTCAACCAAGGGCTGATGACGTGGTGTTCCGCAAACTCTTTGGCGGCAGGCGCAGCGACGACGAGACGCCGGCGGTCCCGGTCGTGCGCAACGTCACCATCGGCCGCAGCGTGCGGCTGGACCCGCTGGCCTGGCGCCGGCTGGGGACGGAGACGGCGTTCCGGCTTGACACCGACACCCTGGAGATCGCCGCGCAGGGGCGGATCAACCTGGGCGCCGACGGCTTCGTCCACCGGTTCTACACCGAGGACGACGTCATGCTGCAGATGGTCAGCCCCGACGCCGACGGCCGCCTGGCCAACGACTTCACCCTGTTCCTGCCCTGGTCCAGCGCCTATCCGCCCGACGGCGCCGCGAAGCGCCGGTGGGGCGACCGCCTGCGCGCGCGGACCTTCGACGCGGACGGCCTGCCCACCTATCGCCGCTTCTGGTTCGGCGACGCGGACGAGCGGCAGGACCCGGTCAGTTTCTGGGAGACCGTCTACGACGACCGGTCCGGTCTCCACTTCCGCAAGATCTTCCAGACCTGCATGCTGTTCGCCCGCGACCTGCCGGCGGACGGCCGCGAGCTGTTGCTGGCGATCGAGATGGAGCCCGAGGGCGGCGACCTGACCCATGAGGTGATGGTCGGCATCCCGCTGAACATTGGAGAATTCGAAGCATGACCTTCGACCCCTATGCCTTCGCAGCGGGCGCGCTGAGCTTCGCCCTCGCCTTCCTGGCCGCCGGCGGCTTCGCCCTGATCTTCAAGGCGGTCTACCGCTGGATCACGCCCCACGACGAGGGCGCGCTGATCCGGGCGGGCAACCCGGCGGCGGCGATCGCGCTGGGCGGGGCCCTGCTGGGCTATGTGATCCCGCTGGCCTCGGCCCTCGCGCACACCGCCAGCCTGCCCGAGTTCGTCGCCTGGGCGCTCCTGGCGGGGGTGATCCAGATCGTGACCTTCTGGGTCGTGCGGCGCGTGGCTCTGCCCGACGTCTCGGCCCGGATCGAGCGGGGAGAGATCTCGACGGCGCTCTACCTTCTCTCCATCTCCCTGGCGGTGGGCATCCTGAACGCCGCCTGCATGACGGCCTGACGCCCATGAAGCGCACCCGCAAACTGGCGCTGACGTCGCTGATGGCGGCGGGCGGCGTCTCGCTCACCGCCTGCGGCGACAGCCCGGCCGACAACGTTCGGATCGAGAACCCGGGCTCAACCACCGACGCCTACGCCTACCAGACGCTGACCGAGTGCCTGGACCGCAACGAGGTGCCGGACGACGCCTGCCGGACCGCCGAGAAGAACGCCCTGCAGGACGACCAGAAGTCGGCCAGCTGGACGGACCAGAGGAGCTGCGAGGACGTCTACGGCGAGGGCCAGTGCGTGCCGCGGCAGTCGGCGGGCGGCGGCGGCTCGATCTGGGGCCCGCTGATCACCGGTTTCGTGGTCGGCCGGATGCTGGACGGCGGCTGGGGCGGGCGCGGCCTCTACCGCGACTGGCGCGACGGCGGCTACTACACGGCCGGCGGCGGTCGGGTGTGGACCGACTATTCCACCGGCCGCACCCGGATCGACAGCAAGAGCTTCGACCCGCCCGACGTCTACCGCGCCCCGCAGAAGATGCAGACCCGCAGCTCGGTTATCAGCCGTGGCGGCTTCGGCGGCCGCATGTCGAGCCGCAGCTACGGCGGCCATTGGGGCGGCTGAGCCGCCCTGCGCAGGCGGCGGGGATAGCGCCCGCCGCCGCATCGTCCTAAACCCGCCTCGAACGAGGGAGAACGCCACAGTGGCCGACGACTATCAGATGCCGACCGGGACCCTGATGAAGGGCAAGCGCGGGATCGTCACCGGGGTCGCCAACCATCAGTCCATCGCCTGGGGAATCGCCAGCCAGCTCGCGGCCCAGGGCGCCGAGATGGCCTTCCTGCACCTGCCGGGCATGGAACGCCGGGTGCAGCCGCTGGCTGACAGCATCGGCGTGAAGGTGCTGGCGCCGGTGGACGTGACCGACGACGCCTCCATGGACGCCGGCTTCCAGGTGGTGAAGGACGCCTTCGGCCGGATCGACTTCTTCGTCCACGCCATCGCCTTCGCCAACAAGGACGAGCTGAAGGGCAGCTTCGTGGACAACACCACCCGCGAGGGCTTCCTGCGGGCAATGAACATCTCGGCGTTCAGCTTCGTCGACTGCGCCCGGCGCGCGGCGGCGATGATGCCCGAGACGGGCGGCTCGATCGTGACCCTGACCTACATGGGCTCCGAGCGGGCGATCCCGAACTACAACACCATGGGCGTGGCCAAGGCCGCCCTGGAAGCCTCGGTGCGCTACGCGGCCCGCGACCTCGGCCCGAAGGGCATCCGGGTGAACGCGCTGTCGCCCGGCGCCATGAAGACCCTGTCGCTGGCGGGTATCTCGGGTGGACGCGGCATGCTGGCCAAGGGCCGCTCGCTGTCGGCGATGAAGGAAGACACCGCGATGGAAGGCGTCGCCGGCGCCGCCCTGTGGCTGCTCTCGGACCTCGGCCTCTCCACCACCGGCGAGTGCGTGCACGTGGACGCTGGTTTCCACATCATGGGCTTCACCGACGACGAGGGCGCCGAGGGCTGAGCTCCTCAGGGCGCGTAGGCGCGCAGGAAGCGGGCCGCCGCCTCGGTGGCGATCCGCTCGACCGCGGCCTCGTCCAGGCCCCGGTCGACGCCCAGCAGGGCCGCCATCTGGTACGAGCCGAGCACCATGCCGGCGAAGAACTCGGCCGCCTCGCGCGCGTCGGGGCAGGCCAGCCGGCCCGCCCGGGTCTCGAACTCCAGGAACTCGGCCAGGCGGCGGCGGCTGGTGCGGGGACCCGCCTCGTAGATGGCGGCCGCGATCTCGGGCATCTCGAGAGCGCCCAGCATCGCCATCCGCATGAAGGCGGCGCTGCGGGCGGTGAGCACCGAGCTCAGCATCCCCAGAGCGAAGCCGGCGAGCGCCTCGGCCGGATGCTCGGCCGCATCGGGCGCCTCGAGCGAGGCGGTGATCTCATGCACGCGCCGCGCGGTCACGGCGCGCATCAGCTCGGCCTTCGAGCCGTAGTGGTTATAGATCGTCTGCTTGGAGACGCAGGCCCGGCGGGCAATGTCCTCCATCGGCGCGGTGACGCCGCGCTCGGCCAGCACCTCGACTGCAGCATCGAGGATGGCCTCGTTCTTCGACACGTCGATCTGGCCCGGCGCGCGCGCCATCAGTGACCTCCGGCCGGGCGCGGCGCCGGCCCCGCCTGGATCTTCACCGGGCGGGTGAAGAGGGCGAGGCCCACCGCCACCCAGCAGCCGATGGCCAGAAAGGCGAAGGCGTCGCCGAAGGCCATCACGGCCGCCTGCTTGTGCAGCATGCCGCCCATCGCCTTGCGCGCCACCGCGTCGGGGTCGGCCAGGCCGCCGGCCGTCATCATCTGGGTCAGCCCATCGAGCAGGGCCGCGCTGTTGGCGTTCGCCATGTTCGAGGCCGAGGCGAGGTCCATGTAGTGCGCCGCCGTCTGATGGCTGAGGATCGTCGTCAGCAGCGCCAGGCCCACGGCGCCGCCGACGTTGCGGGTCAGGTTGATCAGGCCCGAGGCGTCCTTCATCTGGCTGACGGGCAGCGAGGCGACGCTCATCTGCTGCGAGGCGATCATCGCCACCATCACGCCTAGACCGCGCAGGGCCTGCAGCGCGAAGAACTCCCAGAAGCCCCACTCGTCCGTGATCCGGGTCCCGAGCTGGATCGCCCAGGCGGCGACCGCGAAGCCCAGCACCATCGAGATCCTGAGGTCGATCAGCCGCACCAGCCGTCCGGCGATGGGCGAGGAGATGAACATCGTCAGGCCCGACACCAGCATGGTGGTGCCGACCTCCGCCGACGAGAAGCCGCGGATCTGGCCGAGGAAGATCGGCATCAGGAACGTGCCGCCGAACAGGCTGATCCCGGTGACGAAGGTCATCAGGATGCCGAGGGCGAAGTTGGAATCCGTGAACGGCTTCAGCGAGACGATCGGCTGCCAGTAGACGAGCTGGCGCCAGATGAACGCCACGCCGGTGAGGACGGCGGTGACGGTCAACCAGAGGATCACCGGCTCCTCGAACCAGTTGTCGCTGGCGCCCTCCTCCAGGACGTACTGCATCGACAGCAGGAACACCGCCATGAGGATCAGGCCCCACCAGTCGATGCCCTTGGACAGGTTCGGGTCGCCCCGGTCGAAGTTGGCGTAGCGGCCGACCAGGAAGATCACCAGCACGCCGACGGGGATGTTGATGAAGAACAGCCACCGCCAGCTCAGCAGGTCGGTGAGGTGCCCCCCGAGCGTGGGGCCGATCGTCGACGACAGCGTGACGATCAGGCCGACGATGACGTTGGCGGTGACCCGCCGCTCGGGCGGGAAGACCGTCATGGCGGTGGCGAAGACCGGCGGGATCATCGCCCCGGCGAACAGACCCTGCAGCGCGCGGAAGCCGATCATGATCGGCACCGAGGACGAGAGCCCCACCGCCGCGGAGGTGATGACGAAGCCGATGACCGCGCCGACGTAGACCGAGCGCGTGCCCCACATCTTCGTCAGGTACGCGGTGAGGGGCATGATCACCACCTCGGCCAGGAGGTAGATGGTCTGCACCCAGCTGATCTCGTCGGCCGTGGCGCCGATGCCGGACTGGATCTGCACCAGCGAGCTGGCGACGATCTGGATGTCGAGCATGGCCATGAACTGGCCGACGACCATGCCCCCGAAGCCGAGGAAGACCTTCACCCAGTCCACGTGCGCGCCATCGGCCCCCAGCACCGCCGGAGGCGGCGCGGGCGGCGGCCGGGGCGGCTTGCCGCGGGAGGGCAGGACGGCCTCGGTCACGGGATCAGCGCTGGGCGCCCTGGCGGGCGAAGCGGTTGGCGGCCGCGCCGGCGCCGGCCTCGGCGAACGACGGGCCCGTGTCGCGGGTCACATCGACCTTCACCTTCAGCGACAGGCCCGGTCGGAGGCCCCCGGCCAGCTTCTGGTCGCGATCGATGGCGATCCGGACCGGCAGCCGCTGGGTGATCTTGGTGAAGTTGCCGACCGCGTTCTCGACCGGGATCAGGGCGAACTCGGCGCCGGTCGCCGGCGCGAACGACTCCACCCGGCCGCGGATCGCCTCGTCGCCGAACGCGTCGGCGTGGATCTCGACGGGCTGGCCGATCCGCAGGCGCGCGACCTGGGTCTCCTTGAAATTCGCCACCACATAGGCCTGCTGCAGCGGCACCAGGCTCATCAGCGCCCCGCCCGGGCGGACGTACTGGCCTACCCGTACGCTTCGGGCGCCGACCACGCCGGCGACGGGCGCGCGGATCTCGGTGCGGGAGAGGTCGATGCGAATCTGGTCGGCGGCGGCGCGGGCCGCGGCGGCCTGGGCCTGGCTCTGGGCCCGGGCCGAGCCTAGCGCTTCGGCGGCGCGACGCTCCGCCTCCAGCGCCGCCTGCGCCTGGGATACGCCCGCGACCGCCTGCTCCTGCGCCGTGCGAGCGGTCTGGGCGCGCTGGGGCGAGACCCAGCCGGACTTCGCGAGCTGGCCGTAGCGGTTCATTTCGGATGTCGCCCACTTGGCCTGGGCGTCGGCGCTGGCCACGGCGGCCGAGCGCTGGGCGATCATCGCCTGTTCCAGCCGGGCCTTGTCGTCCACCTGGGCGACGGCGGCCTCGAGCGCCTGGGCGTTGGCCTCGGCCTGGGCGAGGCGGGCGCGGATCGTGGCGGGGTCGATGCGGACCAGCACCTGGCCGGGGACGACCGACTGGTTGTCGTCGACCAGGACCTCGGCGACGTAGCCGTCCACCAGCGGCGCGATGGTCACCTTGTCGGCGGCGACGAAGGCGTTGTCGGTGGTCTCATACTTCTGGCGGTCCATCCACCAGAGTCCGCCACCGACGGCGACCGCCAGGGCGGCGACCCCGCCCGCGGCCAGGGGGACGATGCGACCCTTCGGCAAACCAGCCATTCGAAATCTCAACCCCGCGAGCAAAATTGGACTGCGCAGTCCAGTCACCCTCGCAGATAGACACGGGGCCGGTTACCCGCAAGTGAAAGTTGGACGCGCCAGTCCAATTTATTCCCTTGCGGCGACGACTGGACGCGGACGGGTGTTTCGTGGCCTATCCCGCCCATGAGCGAGGGTTTCGACGCGGACGTCATCATCGCCGGCGCCGGCGTGGCGGGGGCGACCCTGGCGCTGGGCCTGGCCCAGGGCGGACTGAAGCCCCTGCTGATCGACCCGGTGGCCTTCGAAAGCCAGCTCGCCCCCACCTTCGACGGCCGTGCGTGGGCCATCGCCTATGCCGCCTACCGCCAGTGGCGCGCCCTGGGTCTCGGCGAGGCGCTGGACCCGCACGCCCAGCGGATCGAGCAGATCCTGGTCACCGACGGGCGCACCCCGGGCGCGGCGGCCGCCGGCCAGACCCCGTTCTTCCTGCGCTTCGATTCCGACGAGATCGCCGACCGGTCCGATGGCGAGCCGCTGGGCTACCTGCTGGAGAACCGGCACGTCCGCGCCGCGGTCGCGCAGGGCCTGGCCGAGGCCGGGGTCGAGGTGCTTGCCCCCGCCCGCGTCGCGACCGCCACGTTCGACGGGCCGGCCGCCCGGGTCACGCTCGCCGACGGCCGCGTGCTGCGCGCGCCGCTGGTGGTGGGCGCCGAGGGCCGCGGCTCGACCGTCCGCGAACAGGCGGGCATCGGCGCCATCGGCTGGGATTATCGGCAGACCGGTGTCGTGGCCACCGTCCGGATGGAACGGCCGCACGAGGGCGTGGCCCACGAGTACTTTCTGCCCGGCGGGCCGTTCGCCATCCTGCCGCTGACCGACAACCGCGCCAGCCTTGTCTGGACCGAGAGCACGGCCCGGGGCGCGGCGCTGAAGTCGGCCCGGCCCGAGGTGTTCCAGGCGCACCTCGAGCGGCGCTTCGGAGACTTTCTCGGCGAGATCCGGGTGGAGGGGCCGATCTTCGCCTATCCGCTGAGCCTGCAGCTCGCCGAGCGGCTCGCGGCGCCGCGCGTGGCGCTGCTGGGCGATGCGGCGCACGGCGTGCACCCGATCGCCGGCCAGGGGCTGAACCTCGGCCTGAAGGGCGCCGCGGCGCTGGCCGAGGTGCTGGTCGACGCCGCCCGCGTCGGCGAGGACATCGGCTCGGAGGTGGTGCTGGAGCGCTACGCGGCCTGGCGCCGCTTCGACACGGTGATGCTGTCGGCCGGCATGGACGCCTTCGTCCACCTGTTCTCAAACGACAACCCGCTGCTGCGGCTGGGCCGCGGGATCGGCATGGCGGCGGTGAACCGCATCGCGCCCGCCCGCCGCTTCTTCATGCACGAGGCCGGCGGGGCCGTTGGGGATCTTCCGAAGCTGCTGCGCGGCGAGGCGCTGTAGCTATTCGCCCTCGCCCAGCGCGCGGGCTTCCTCGGGCAGCATGATCGGCACGCCGTCGCGGATCGGATAGGCCAGGCGCGCGCCCTTGCTGACCAGCTCGCCCTTCTCACGGTCGTATTCAAGCGGCCCCCGGGTGACCGGACAGACCAGGATCTCCAGCAGGCGGGGATCGACGACGGCGTTCACTTCGCTCATGGCCACGTCCTACTGCAGCGACGGCCGCTCGTCATCCGCGTCGGAGGCGTCGATCTCGAGCAAGGTGGTCAGGGTCTCGAAGCGGGCCGCCAGATCTTCCGCCTCCAGGAACGCCTGCTTCTCGGCCGGTTCGAAGGGCAGGCCCATGCAGAGGCTGTTCACCAGCGCCTCCAGCGGCGCCCCGCTAGCGGTCTCCCAGTCGATGTCGAGCTCGCGGCGATTGAGGTAGCGCTTCAGCGCCGTGGCGAAGCGCCCGCGGGCGGCCGTGGTCACCTTCGCCTCCTCGTCGTCGGCGAGGTCTGCGGCGAACCGGTCGTAGGTGACCCGCACCTGGCGGTAGGGCAGCCGCAGGTCCAGCTCCTCGCCCGCCTCGAAGCGGCAGATCCCGGTCAGGGTGATGAGATAGCGGCCGTCCGAGGTCTCGGCGTAGCTGGTGATCCGGCCGAGGCAGCCGACGTGCTCCAGGGTCGGCCGGGCGCGCGAGCCGCCGCGGGTCTGGATCATCCCGATGACGCGATCACCCGCCATGGCGTCGTCGACCATGTTGAGGTAGCGCGGCTCGAAGATCTGCAGCGGGAGATCGCCGCCGGGCAGCAGCACGGCCCCGTCCAGCGGAAACACCGGGATGAGCTGCGGCAGTTCGGACGTCTGGCGGTAGGACGCCATGTCGCTCCCTTAGCTGAACAAGATGGCGGACAGTTTGCGGCGACCCTGCTTGGCGACCTCCGACATCGGGCCGGCCGCCTCGAAGATGGTGAGCAGCTGCTTGCGCGCCGCCTGTTCGTTCCACTCGCGGTCGCGGCCGATGCTCTCGATGAGCTGGTCTACCGCGTCCATCAGCCGGTTCTGGCCCGCGAGCGCCTTGGCCAGCTCCAGCCGCGCCTCGTGGTCGTCGGGGTCGGCAGCGATCCGCCGCTCGAACTCGGCCGTCTCGGACGGGGCCCCGGCGGCCAGGGTCAGCGCCGCCCGGACGGCGTCGATGTCGGGGTCCTTCGCCCCCTCCGGCGCCATCTCCAGCACCTCTGCGGCCCGCTCCAGGTCGCCGGTCTGCTGGTAGAGACGGGCGAGGCCGCCGATCGCCTTCACGTTCGCCGGGTCCATCTGAAGCACCTGGGCGTAGGCCTGGGCCGCGCCGCCCATGTCGCCCAGCTCCAGGGACTCCTTGGCCAGCGCCAGCAGGTCGTCCACGGGCGATCCGCCGCCGCCGCCCATCTTGGCGATGCGGTCGATGAACTGCTTCACCTGGCTGTCCGGCAGCGCGCCCATGAAGCCGTCCACGGGCCGGCCGTCGACGAACGCGAACACGGCCGGGATCGACTGCACCCGCAACTGCCCCGCGTAGGCGGGGTTGCGGTCGATATCCACCTTCACCAGCTTGACCGCGCCCTTGGCGGCCAGGACCGCCTTCTCCAGCGCCGGGCCGAGCTGGCGGCACGGGCCGCACCAGGTGGCCCAGAAGTCGACGATCACCGGCGTGGTCTTCGAGGCCTCCACCACGTCGGCCATGAAGCTCTGGTCCGTGGCGTCCTTGATGAGGTCCGCGGCGCTGGCCGCCGGTTTGCCTTGGGTGTCCCCGATCAGGGTCATGCCCGTCCGTTCCTTGTCGCGTGGGGTCTAACGTTCTGCCGCCAAGATGGTCTCAACCGGCTCGCGCTTCAACGCGTGAGCGGCTCGACGACCGCCATGGCCTCGAAGTCGACGACGATCGGCTTCACGCCGATAGCCGCCAGGAACCGCCGGAACCCCTCCTGGCTCACGGTTGTCGTGGCGGTGTTGGTTAGGGGGTGAAAGTTCACCAGATCCGCCTCCGCCAGCGTGCGGTCCAGGACGAAACGCACCCGGCGCTCGCGGTCGTGCAGCAGGGCGAACGCCGTGACCGAGCCCGGCGCCACGCCCAGCACGTCCTGCATCAGCGCTGCGCTGCCGAACGACAGCCGGGCCGAACCGATGACGGTGTGGAGCCGCTTCAGGTCGATCTGCGCGTGGCCCTCGGCCGAGACCAGCCACAGCTGGCCCTTGGCGTCCTTCAGGAAGAGGTTCTTGGTGTGCGCGCCCGGGATCCGGGCCTTGATGTCCTCGCCCTCGCCCACGGTGAAGACGGCAGGGTGATCGTGGGTGGTCTGCTCCACCCCGTTCGCGGCGAGGAAGGCGATCAGGTCGTCGCGGGTCGTCATGGCCCCTATTGCGACGCCAATGGGCCGCCGGCAACCATCCGGCAGGTCATCCGGCTCGTCCGCACGTTTCCGAGTCGCAAAATTTCCCGTTTTGGGCGATTCGATTCGACGAACAAGGGTCCATTAAAATATCGTTAACCAATCATCTCGCGGCCGCAGGGTCGGATGTTGGGGAGTCGATACGATGAAAAAGCTGACTGTCGCCATCACGGCTGCCGGTCTGGTCCTGGGAGCGGCCGGATCGGCGTCCGCCGCCGTGTCCTGGGTCGAGTCCGAGGTCAACAACCTCTACGGCACGCCCCTGAAGTATGGCCAGACCATGCTTCTCGACTTCGATGGCGTCGCCAACGCCAACGTGGCGTACGTCGGGAACGTCCAGAGCCTGGAAAATCCGGTGGGCGATTCCGCGGCTCCGCCGGTGACCGGCGGGACCACCATCTGCTGCGCGGGCGGCAACCCGTATGACGCAGACCCGACCCTCTACGCGTCGGTGCAGGGCGGACAGACGGGGATCTTCTCGGCCATCAACGGCAACTTCTTCACGTCCTTCAGCTTCTACATGGGTTCGCCCGACACCTATAATC
>JBKOYY010000076.1:0-24853 GCA_046725615.1 Pseudomonadota bacterium | reverse complement strand
GAGGGATGTCGCGCGCTAGTCTCAGCACGCAAGCACAGACCGACCACCAGCCCCGCCGGGATCCGGACGGGGCTTTTTCGTATTGGCCCGTCCCTCCCGCCCGAAAAACGGAGAGCCCCATGGACCCGCCCGCGACGTCCCTTCCCTTGACCTTCCCGCAAAAAAACGCTTCACACCCCCGGCTTTGCTGCGCCGCCGTTGCGCGCGTGCGGCAGGTTTCATTGTCCTAGGAGAACAAACATGCGCGTCTACTACGACCGCGACGCCGACATTTCCCGCATCCTGGACAAGAAGATCGCCATCGTAGGCTATGGCAGCCAGGGCCGCGCCCACGCGCTGAACCTGTTCGACTCCGGCGCGAAGAACGTCGCCGTGGCGCTGAAGCCCGGCTCGGCTACCGCCAAGAAGGTCGAGGCCGACGGCCTGAAGGTCATGAGTGTGGCCGAAGCCGCCAAATGGGCGGATGTGCTCATGGTGCTGGCGCCCGACGAGCTGCAGCGCGGCATCTATACGAACGAGATCGAGCCCAACATCCGCGACGGCGCCGCCCTGCTGTTCGCTCATGGCCTCAACGTTCACTTCGGCCTCATCGAGCCGAAGGCCAGCGTCGACGTGCTGATGGTCGCGCCGAAGGGCCCGGGCCACACCGTGCGCGGCGAGTACCAGAAGGGCGGCGGCGTGCCCTGCCTCATCGCGGTGCACCAGAACGCCACCGGCAACGCCATGGACCTGGGTCTGGCCTATGCCTCCGCCATCGGCGGCGGCCGCTCGGGCATCATCGAGACCAATTTCCGCGAAGAGTGCGAGACCGACCTGTTCGGCGAACAGGCCGTGCTGTGCGGCGGCCTCGTGGAACTGATCCGCGCCGGCTTCGAGACCCTGGTCGAGGCGGGCTACGCCCCCGAGATGGCCTATTTCGAGTGCCTCCACGAGGTGAAGCTGATCGTGGACCTGATCTACGAAGGCGGCATCGCCAACATGAACTACTCGATCTCGAACACCGCCGAGTACGGCGAGTACGTCACCGGCCCGCGCATCGTGACGCCGGAGACCAAGGCCGAGATGAAGCGCGTGCTGGAGGACATCCAGTCGGGCCGTTTCGTCCGCGACTTCATGCAGGAGAACGCGGTGGGCGCGCCGAGCTTCAAGGCCACCCGCCGCCGCAACGCCGAGCATCCCATCGAGGAAGTCGGCCAGCGCCTCCGCGCCATGATGCCCTGGATCGGCAAGAACAAGCTGGTCGACACCGCGCGGAACTGATCGCGACGCCGGTCATCCCGGCCACGGCCGGATCCAGCAGCTACGTGACGGCCCGGAGCTCGCGCTCCGGGCCGTTTTCGCGCGTGCTCGGCGTTTCGTGCTATAATGCCAAGGTCATGTGGTCGATCAGCGCCACGAGGCCCGAGCCCCGCGGCGCTCCCCAGTGAAAGGGAGGAGCCGATGGCGGCCAACCACGTCGAGAATCCGTTCGAGTACGCGATCGAGAAGGCCGCCTGGGCGGTCCGCGATGTCGCTCGCTTCGCGGTCCCGCACCCCGAGCGGCACGCCACCCAGACCGTTCCGGAAGTTCGACGGATCACCCTGGCAGACCTGCGCGAGGCGCTGCGGGAGGGCGCGGGCGACCTGGGCGCGTTCCGCGACGATGTGCTGTTCATCGGGATCATCTATCCGGTCGCCGGGGCGCTCCTTGCCGCCTTCGCGTTCAACCAGAACCTCCTGATGATGCTGTTCCCGCTGGTGTCGGGCTTCGCCATCCTCGGCCCAGTCGCAGCTACCGGGCTCTACGAGATGAGCCGGCGGCGGGAACGCGGAGAGCCCGTCACCTGGTTGGATTCGCTGAAGGTGTTCGGATCGCCGGCCATCGGTTCGATCATCGCCTTCGGCCTCCTGCTCATGGCGATCTTCGCCGGCTGGCTCGCGGTCGCTTACCAGATCGGCGTTGGCGCCCTTGGGAACGAGACGCCGCCCACCTTCCGGATGTTCCTGCAGGAGGTGTTCATCTCCGCGGCCAGCCCGGCCCTGATCGCCGGTGGCGTCGGGGTCGGGTTCCTCTTCGCGGCGCTCGCCTACGCCATCGGTGTCGTGACCGCGCCGGTCCTCCTGGATCGCGACCTGGGGCTGCGCCTGGCCATCGAAACCTCGCTGAAGGTGGTCCGCACCAATCCCGGCCCGATGATCGCCTGGGCCGCCATCATCACGGGGCTGCTGGTGCTAGGGTCGCTCCCCGCGCTGGTGGGGCTGATCGTCGTCGTGCCCCTGCTGGGTCACGCGAGCTGGCGGCTCTATCGCAAGCTGGTGGTGTGACGCGCGACGGGCGCGAACGACACGCGTCCGTCATCGACTCGACGCAACCTCTGTCGTAGCTGGCCGTTGCTGTCACAATGTCGGGAGGCGGCGCATGGACGTGATGCGGACTCTGCTGAAATTCCTGGGCCTCGGCCTGCTGGTCGGGCTCGATCTCGTGCGGCCCAGCCGGCCCGAGTATCGTCTGCCCGCGCGCTGGCTGGCGCGCTAGGCTTCCGGCGCTTTTGCGGAACGCGCTCTAGGAGCTCGCGCCCACGATCGCCCGCGCCACGGCCTCGGCGACCTTGATCCCGTCGACGCCTGCCGAGAGGATGCCGCCGGCGTAGCCCGCCCCCTCGCCCGCCGGGAACAGCCCCTTGACGTTCAGGCTCTGGAAGTCCGCGCCACGTGTGATGCGGATGGGTGCTGAGGTGCGGGTCTCGACGCCGGTCAGCACCGCCTCAGGGTCGTCGTAGCGCGGGATCTTCCGGCCGAAGACGGGCAGGGCCTCGCGCATTGCCTCGATCACATAGCCCGGCATCACCGCGGAGAGGTCGGTCGGCCGCACGCCGGGGCGATAGCTGGGGACAACGCTCCCCAACGCAGTCGAGGCGCGGCCCGCCAGGAAGTCGCCGACGAGCTGGCCCGGGGCGTGATAGTCGCCGCCACCCGCCACGAAGGCCCGGCTCTCCAGATCGCGCTGCAGGTCGATGCCGGCGAGCGGGTGCTCGCTGGGATAGTCGGCCGGAGTAATACCCACCACAAAGCCGGAATTGGCATTTCGCTCATTGCGGGAATACTGGCTCATGCCGTTGGTGACGACGCGGTTCGGCTCGGAGGTCGCTGCGACCACCGTGCCACCCGGGCACATGCAGAAGCTGTAGACCGTCCGACCGTTCGAACAATGATGCGAGAGCGAATAGGCCGCCGCGCCCAGGTCCGGATGGCCGGCGCATGGGCCGAACATGGCGCGGTCGATCCACGACTGCGGGTGCTCGATCCGAAAGCCGATGGAGAACGGCTTGGCCTCGATGTGGACGCCCCGCTCGTAGAGGGTCTGAAACGTATCGCGGGACGAGTGGCCGACGGCCAGGACCACATGGTCCGCCTGAAGGAACTCGCCGGTGTGCAGGTGGACGCCGCGCACCCGCTTCACACCGTCGGACCCGCGGTCGAGTTCGATGTCGGTTACCCGGTGCTGGAAGCGATATTCGCCGCCCAGCGCCTCGATCTTGGAGCGCAAACTCTCCACCATGGTCACCAGCCGGAACGTGCCGATGTGCGGGTGCGCCTCGGTCAGGATTTCGCGCGGGGCGCCGGCCGCGACGAACTCGGTCAGCACCTTGCGGCCTAGGAAGCGCGGATCCTTGATCTGGCTGTAGAGCTTGCCGTCCGAGAAGGTGCCCGCGCCGCCCTCGCCGAACTGGACGTTGGACTCCGGGTTCAGCTCGCTCTTACGCCACAGGCCCCAGGTGTCCTTGGTCCGCTCGCGCACCACCTTGCCGCGGTCCAGGATGATCGGCCTGAAGCCCATCTCGGCCAGGATCAGGCCGGCGAAGAGGCCGCAAGGTCCGGCGCCGATCACCACGGGGCGCAGGGGCAGGGCGGCGGGCGCCTGGGCGACGGGTCGGTACGTTGTGTCAGGGGTGGGTCGCACGTGCGGGTCGCCGGCCAGCCGCTTGAACGCCGATGCCTCGTCCTTCACCTCGACGTCGACGATGTAGACCTTGAGGATCGCAGCCTTCTTTCGGGCGTCGTGGGCCCGCTTCCACACCGACCAGCGCACGAGGTCCGCCGCCGGTACGCCCAGACGTGTCGCAATCGCGACCGGCAGGTCGTCCGGCGCGTGGTCCAGGGGGAGCTTGAGTTCCGAGATCCGCAGCATTGCGCGCCTATGTAGCGGTTCGAACGCGTCCGCGCATGGGGATGGGGCGGCTAAGCCGCCTTCGGGATCGCCACCAGCTGGGCGAGGCGCGTGTTCACGGCCCGGGCGGCCGCCATGGCGGCTTGGAATCCGGCCTCGTCCCTGGCCAATTCCTCGCGGCAGCGCGCCAGCGCGGCCTCTCGCCCGTCCTCAGGGTCTGCAGCCAGCGGGGTTGGGACGTCGTGCAGCGCGGCGGTGAGGCCGGCGAACAGCGACGGCGGCAGCTGCGGCCCGGCCAAGGCGCGGGCGCTCGGCGCGAACCCCGCCGCGAGCGTGAGGCCCAGCATGTAGCGGTTCGTAGGCCCCAGTCGCAGCCGCCCATCCATGCTGACCTCGACCAGCGGCAGATAGGGGGCTAGCTCCGGCATGAGGTGGTTGGGCAGCATCCGGCTTCCCCAATAGCGCCCGGCGATGCGGGCATAGTGAGCGTAGTCGGAGATCGGGCTGAAGCCCGCGCTGGCGAAGGGCAGGATCTCCACCGGCGGCTTGGTGACCACCACGGTGTCGTTGGAGACGTCCACGTAGAGCGTGCCGATGATCATCGCGTTCTGGAAATACTGGCCCCGCAGATCGCCCCAGGCGCGGCGCAGCAGTCCGCCGGCCGCGACAAATCGATCGAGCGCGGCGCGGCCCTCGGCCGCCAGGCCGGAGAGCGCCTCCGAGGCCGGCGCCCCCAGCCGGGCCTGGATAGCTTCGGTGATCCTGAGGCACTGGCCGAGCGGATAGGGCTTGCCGCCGGACGTGGGATGGGCGTCGCGCAGGATCGGGTCGAGTTCGGACCTCAGGTGGCGCAGCAGGGTTTCCAGCGCTCCAAGGGCGGGGACCAGATGGCGCTCGGTAAGGACTTGCTGCCGCTCGGCGTCGCGCAGCTCCGGCGTCTCCGACAGCGCGTGGCGAGTGTAGGCGCGGAGCCAGTCGTTGGCCGCGGGGAAGGTGGCGTCGTCTGAAGAGCGTTGCGGCGAAGGCGCGGGAGTGACAGGCATCCGGGGAGGTCTAGATGCTCGGCGTCCGGTCCGCACGTCCCCATAATGCCGCGCGGGCCGCTATCTGCAACTCCCGGTCCGTGTCGTCGGCCACCGCTTCGGCCCTACGATGCGCCGATAAGAAAAATAGGTACGCAGACGTGCGACGGGGAGGCTACGGATGCGGCGACGCTCGACGCTTCGCGAACCCACGCCGGGTCGGTCGGCCCGCAGGGTAGATCCTGCGACGCGAGCCGCCTTTGAGACGATGGCTGTCAGCGGGCGCGGCGAGGCCGGCGCCCTCGCCGTCGGGCTGCGCCAGGAAATCACCAGCGTCGGATTGCGCGCCCTTGCCGCCAAGCTGCTGCACGTCGCGATCTGCGCGCCTGGGCGGATGGTGGATGTGTATGACAGCGCCGCGCATGGCTGGCTATCGGGCCAGAGCTATTCGCCCGTGACCCGCAACATGACGGGGGAGCAGCCCCCGGCCGCTTTTTGGCGCTCGTTCTGGCGACTGTTGGACCAGCCCTTGGCCGGCCGCCGACGCAAGTCGTTCACCGCATCGACCGCCGAACTCGCCGGCCTGCTCGAGCAGCGCATCAATTCGCGCGTGGCGGCCGCGGCCCTCAGCTTTCCCGGCATGACAGACGCGGTGGAAGCCCGGCGGCTTGAACGGATCGACCTCCGAAGCCTCTCCCACATGCCCGCTACCAGCCTGGGTGGCGTGGTGTACCGCGAAGCGGTCGCGAGGGGGCAACTGGACCTGATCCTCGAGCCGGGGGCGTTGCTGCTCGAGCGCCTGCCGCCCCCGTTGGGATATCTCAACGCCCGGATCCTCGAATGCCACATCGTCTGGGCCGCCTTGGCCGGCTACAGCTCAGCCGAGCTGGACGAGCTCGCGCTGGCCGCCTTCCAGATGGGTCAGTTCGGACACCACTATTCCTCGCTGGTCATCGCCCTGGCCGCGGCGACGCTGGCGTTCGAGCGGCCCGTGGGTCTTGAGATCGTGCTCGACAGCATCTTTCGCGGCTGGCTGCACGGGCGCGAGACGCCGCCTCTGCTCGGCGTGTCATGGTCGGATCTCTGGGAGACACCGATTGATGACGTCCGCCAGAGGCTAGGCGTCACGACCTTCCCCTCGCCGCTGGCCGCGGCCATCGCCGCGATGCCGCAAGGCGGACCACACTAGGCCCGCCGCGCGGTCGAACAAGCGGGCGCGAGACGCGGCGCTCATCAGCCGTCTGGGCCCTTTCGCTTCTCCTTGATCCAGGCCCGAGCGGTCTTATGGCGCGAGGCCCAAAGCCGTCGGTTCTCTTTTTCCGCACGCGGGTCCGTCCGCCGATGCTCGTAGGCAAGTTCGGCCTGGAGCTTCTCGTAGGCCGCCAGGCGCTCGGGGGAGAGGTCGCCAGCCTCGATAGCGGCCCGGACCGCGCACCCTGGTTCGGCCCCATGGGCGCAGTCGCTAAAACGGCACTTGGCCGCTAGCGCCTCCACGTCCTCGAAAGCAGTCGCGACGCCTGTCTCGGCCTCCCACAGCCCCAGCTCCCGCATGCCGGGGGTGTCGAGGATCAGGCCGCCTGACGGCAATAGCACCAGCTCGCGATGGGTGGTCGTGTGGCGGCCCCGCGCGTCGTCCTCGCGGATCTCGGCGGTGGCCATCCGCTCGCTCCCTGCAAGAGCGTTGAGCAGCGTGGACTTGCCTGCTCCGGAGGAGCCTAGCAGCACGCCCGTGCGCCCCGGGGGCAGATGGGCGGCCACGGCGTCGAGCCCCAGCCCGGTCCGCGCCGAGACGGCCAGCACCGGCGCGCCGAACGCGATGGCCTGCACCTCGGCCACCGCGGCGTCGGGATCGTCTGTCAGGTCGGCCTTGGTCAGCACAACCACGGGCTCGGCGCCGCTCTCATAGGCCGTCGCCAGGTAGCGCTCGAGGCGTCGCAGATTGAGGTCGGCGTTCAGCGAGGTGACGAGGAAAGCCACGTCGACATTGGCCGCCACCACCTGAGCGCCGCCGGCGCGCCCCGAGGCCTTGCGGACGAACGCCGTCCGCCGGGGCAGGACGTGGCGGACGAGGGCGGTGGTCTCGCCCGGGCGAGGCTCAAAGGCGACCCAATCGCCGGCGGCGGGGCGGCCCTCGTCGGTCGTCGCCCGCATCAGCGCGCCCGAGGCGCGGGCGTCGACTTCGCCCTGCTCGGTGATCAGGCGATAGCCGCCGCGTTGCTGTACGACGATCCGACCGGGCGAGAGTCCCTGGGCGGCGTGGGGTTCGAAGGCGTGCTGGAGCGTCTCGTTCCAGCCATAGGAAGTCAGCAATGGGTTAGTCCTTGGTGTCGGGCGCCAATCAGGCGTCGACGGTCCCGGCCCCCGAAGGACCCGATATCCTGGGGTGTGCGCCTCAGGCGCAGCGGACGACGACGCAGCGGAGGGCTGCGTGGACAATGGGCGACATGTCACAACCTCCCCTGCTGGCGGGTTCCAAGGACGCGGGGACCTTGGCGACCGCGGGCGCCTCAGTCAAGGATGCCGGCGATGGAGGGCCCGATGTCCGAGCTGCATGTCACCGACAATACCGCCGAGCACCGGTTCGAGGTCGCGCTCGACGGCGAGGTTGCATTCGCGGAGTACCGACTGGTCGACCACGGGATCATCCTTCCCCACACGGTGGTCCCCCCGGCCTTCGAGGGAAAGGGTGTCGGCAGCGCCCTGGCCAAGGCCGCACTCGGCTACGCCCGCGAGCGTGAACTGAAGGTGATCCCGCTCTGCCCGTTCATGGCCGCCTATATCCAGAAGCATCCCGAGTGGCACGACATCGTGCATGAGACCCACAAGGCCAGGCTGGGCATCGCCTGAACGGCCTCGCTCAGCCCCAGGCCAACGCCGCCTGGCCGCGCAGAATCGCCTCGATCTCCGGCCTGTGCTTTGCGCCGCCGCGCTCGTGCAGGATCAGCGGCGGCAAGAGCCTCAACGGCGCGCGTCCGGTCTTCACCGCCCTGACCAGCACGCGCTTGGCCGCGACGTCCGCGAACGGATGGATGGCGAGGACCTGGAACGAGCCCGCCTTGGGCGCCAGCAGTCCGAGGAGGTCGGCCAGGCGGTCGGCGCGATGGATGACGGTGATCGTCCCGCCCTCGCGGACCGCCTTGAGCAGGAACTCCACCCAGCCCATCAGGCCCTCGTCGGCCATCCAGGCGGCGGCCTTCTCGGGCGCCGGCGCGCGCAGGGCGGCGGGGTCGTCGAAGAACGGCGGGTTGGCGAGGGCGGCGTCGAAGGGCGGCAGTCCGAGGCTCGAGAAGCGCTGGCCCACGTCGCCCGCCAGGGCTTCAACCCGGTCCGCAAGGCCGTTGAGGGCGATGTTCTCCTGCGCCAGCGCCAGGGCCTGCGGGTCGCGCTCGATCCCCGTGAAGCGGGTTTCCGGCCGGCGGACCGCAGCCGCCAGCAGGGCCGCGCCGGGGCCGCAGCCGGCCTCGATCACCCGCTGCCCCGGCCGGGCGTCGCAGGCGGCGGCCAGCAGGGCGGCGTCCAGTCCCGCACGATAACCACGGGCCGCCTGGCGCAGTCGGACGGCGCCATCCAGGAGGCGATCCTCGGTCACGGCATCCATTCGCGCGGGCCTTGGTGTAGAAGGAAGGAGAGGCGGCTCGTTCTGGTCGCTTGACCGTGCCCTACCGCGTCACCATTGTCCCGGCAAACGGCGGCTGGTGGAGCCCGGACGCCCTGCTTGTATAGGAACTGTCCGTCTTGGAAGCCGCTCCGGCCGTCGCTGCGCCACCTTCGCTGGACCCGCTGTTGAAGCTCGCCGCACCGGACATGCGCGCGGTCGACGCGTTGATACGCGAGCATATGGACAGCCCCGTGCCGGTGATCCCGGCCCTGGCCGACCACCTGATCGCCGGATCTGCGAAGCGCCTGCGCCCGCTGCTGACCATCGCCGCCGCCCGCTTGGCCGGCGCCCGCGACGATGCGTGCCTGAAACTCGCGGCCGCCGTGGAGTTCATCCACACCGCTACGCTGCTGCACGATGACGTGGTCGATTCCTCCGAGCTGCGCCGCGGGCGGGTGGCGGCCCACCTGATCTGGGGCGCGCCGGCCAGCGTGCTGGTGGGCGATTTCCTGTTCGCCCGGGCGTTCGAGCTGATGGTCGGCGCCGGCTCCATGGCCGCGCTTGAAGTCCTGGCGCGGGCCAGCCGGGTGATTTCGGAGGGGGAGGTGCTGCAGCTCACCCGCAGCCACGACCTCGACCTGTCGCAGGACGTCTACATCGAGATCATCAAGGCCAAGACCGCCGAGCTGTTCGCCGCCGCCGCCGAGGCCGGCGCGATTTCGGCCGGCGCCCCGCCCGAGCGCTGCCGCGCGCTACGGAAGTTCGGCCAGGACCTGGGCCTGGCGTTCCAACTCGTGGACGACGCCCTCGACTATTCCGGCGATGCGCAGACCCTGGGCAAGAATCCCGGCGACGATTTCCGGGAAGGCAAGGTCACCCTGCCGCTCCTGTTGGCGATGACCCGCACGGGCGCTGCCGAGCGGGACTTCTGGGTCCGGACCGTCGATCGCCGCGAGCAGACCGAGGCCGATCTCGATCGCGCGATCAAGCTGATGGCCGAGACCCGCGCACTGGAAGACACCCTGAACCTGGCCGCACGGTACGCTGACAGCGCCAAGGCGGCCATCGCCGACTACGGCTCCAATAGCTGGCGTCCGGCGCTGCAGGACCTCGCGGACTTCGCTGTCGCGCGACGCGCCTAGGGCGGGGCCGCCGCAGCCTGCGGGCAGGGCGGCCGCCCCGCGGTATCAGCCCGGGCTAATCATCTTCTCCGGGCGCACCCACTCGTCGAACTCTTCGTTCGTCAGGTAGCCGCCGCCGACGGCCTCCTCGCGCAGGGTGGTGCCGTTCTTGTGGGCCGCCTTGGCGATCTTGGCGCAGTTGTCGTAGCCCAGCTTGCCGTTGAGGGCCGTGACCAGCATCAGCGACCGCTCGAGGTTGGCCTTGATGTTGTCCTCGCGGGCCTCGGTGCCGACCACCATGTTGTCGGTGAACGAGATGGCGGCGTCGGACAGCAGCCGGCACGACTGCAGGAAGTTGTAGGCCATCACCGGGTTGAAGACGTTCAGCTCGAAATGGCCCTGGCTGCCGGCGAAAGCCATGGCGGTCTGGTTGCCCATGATGTGGGCGCAGACCATGGTCAGGGCCTCGGCCTGGGTGGGGTTCACCTTGCCGGGCATGATCGACGAGCCGGGCTCGTTTTCGGGCAGGGCCAGCTCGCCAAGGCCGGCGCGGGGGCCGGAGCCCAGGAAGCGCAGGTCGTTGGCGATCTTGAACAGCGACCCGGCGGTGGCCGTCAGGGCGCCGTGGCTGAACACCATGGCGTCATGGGCGGCGAGGGCTTCGAACTTGTTGGGGGCGGTGATGAAGGGCAGGCCGGTGATGGCTGCGATCTTCTCTGCCACCTTCTCGGCGAACCCGATCGGCGCGTTCAGGCCGGTGCCGACGGCCGTGCCGCCTTGGGCGAGCTCGTAGAGGCCGTAGAGGGTCTCCTTCACTCGCCGCACCGACATCTTCACCTGGTGGGCGTAGCCGCCGAACTCCTGGCCGAGCGTCAGGGGCGTGGCGTCCTGCGTGTGGGTGCGGCCGATCTTGATGATGTGGTCGAACTGGGCCGACTTGGCCTTCAGCGCCGCGTGCAGGTGCTCCAGCGCCGGCATCACCGAGCGGGCGACTTCTTCCGCCGCCGCGATGTGCATGGCCGTCGGATAGGTGTCGTTCGACGACTGGCTCATGTTGACGTGGTCGTTGGGGTGGACCGGCTTCTTCGAGCCCATGGTCCCGCCCATCATCTCGATCGCGCGGTTCGAGATGACCTCGTTGGCGTTCATGTTCGACTGGGTGCCCGAGCCGGTCTGCCAGACCACCAGCGGGAAGTGATCGTCGAGCTTGCCATCGATCACCTCCTGGGCGGCGGCGATGACGTACTTGGCGATCTCGGGATCGAGCTTGCCGAGCTCCATGTTGGCTTCGGCGGCGGCGCGCTTGACGATGCCCAGCGCGCGGATCACCGGCTTCGGCTGCTTCTCCCAGCCGATCTTGAAGTTGCCGAGCGAGCGCTGCGTCTGCGCGCCCCAGTAGCGGTCGGCGGCGACCTCGATCGGGCCGAAGGTGTCGGTTTCGGTGCGGGTCGCGCTCATCGGAGTCCCTCTGGTTCAGCGGGCGTACCGTTTAACTCCACGGCGCGAGACTGCAAGGCGCCGGACGGGTATGCAGGCGCCATGAGCGAAGGCTGGACCCAGCACGGCAAGGTGCGCGCCCGGGAAGGCGAGGGGCTTTTGGAGTTGGCGGTCGACGGCCTGACCACACAGGCCAAGTACTACAAGCCCCTGATCTACGAGTTCTTCCGCAAAGCCTGGCGAGGCTCGCGGCCCGCCTGGGGAGAGTTCGCGGTCGAGATCGGCATGGAGTACGTCGGCGAGCCGCCCTGGCTCGACCTCGACAACTTGGCCAAGGCGATCCTGGACGCCATCAAGGGCTATGCCTTCCACGACGACGCCCAGGTGGCGCGGCTGCTGGTGGAGCGTCGGCCGGGCGAGCGCGAGCGGATCACGGTGACGGTGCGAAAGCTGTCCTGAAACGCAAACCGGCCGCGCCTGGGGTGAGGAAGGCGCGGCCGGCGATGTGCGAACTCGTCTCTCGGGAAGACGGTTCAGCGATACGTCTGACGGTTCAGCGGTACTGCTGGAGGCGGGTGGTCCGCAGGCCGGCCATTCCGTGGCGCTCGATCGAGCGTTGCCACGAGAGGAACTCGTCGTTGGTCAGGGAATAACGTTCCAGCGCCTCTTCCAGGGTGATCAGGCCGCCGCGGACGGCCGCGACCACTTCCGCCTTGCGGCGGATCACCCACCGGCCCGTGTTCGGCGGCGGCAGATCGTTCTTCGTCAGGGGCGCGCCCGTCGGGCCGATCACGTAGGTCTCGCCGCGGCTGTTCGTGCGCGTCTGTTGTTGCAACATGGGCTTTCTACCGCCTCACCATCACTGATTGATGCGCAGCATATCCAGCGGCCCCTAACAGCCGCTGAATCGCCTTGGTAAAGAAACGCCTGATCATGTGCGCCCCGTGTACCATTTTAATACAATCAGACTCGCCTAGAGCATTCAGATTTCATTAGGCGCTATCGCTAGCGCTTAATGTTGATCAGCTCTTCCAACATCTGATCTGCGGTCGTGATAATCTTTGAAGATGCTGAATAGGCCTTCTGGGTTTGGATCAAGCCTGTGAATTCAGCCGACAGATCGACTGTCGAAGCTTCCAGGCTGGATGGCGAGACGCGCCCGGCGCCCCCGACCCCCGCTTCCTTGATGGTCATCTCACCGGCGATCAGCGTGGCGCGGTACGCGTTCCCGCTCGCCTGGGCCAGACCGTCGGCGTTCGGGAAGGTGGCGATGCCGATCTTGGCGACGTCGCGGATCTGGTCGTTGTCGTAGATCGCCGAGACGATCCCTTCCTCGCTGACCTCGATGGCGACGATGTTGCCGACGCCGGCGCCGTTATTGATGATCGAGTTCACCGTCGAGGTGTCGTCGTACTGGGTGAGCTTGGTGAAATCGACGGCGATGTCCTGGTTCGGGAGGCCGAGTGTCGGGTCCCACACCGTGTTGAGCGTGAAGGCGTCGGCCGCCACACCGCCCACGGTGTTGATGGTGCCGTCGGTGTTGAACGTGACCGGAATCGGGTTCGCCGGCGTGAACGTGGCGTCAGTCGCCGTCGGCACCGTGGCGACTGCAAGGTTCCAGTTGTTCACGGACGTCTGGGTGAAGGTCATCCGCAGAGTGTGGCGACCACCCGCCGCGTCGATGATGTCGATATCGATCGGGGTCGGGGGCGTGGCGTTGACCTTGTCGATGTTGGCGCTGACGCCGAGCTGGGTCGTCGGGGTGACCGCTGCGCCCAGGTTCTTCACGTTGATCGACTGCAGGTTGTTCAACTGCGACGGGTTGACGTTGTAGGTGCCGTTCGCCTGCCGCGGCCAGCCCTGGAGATAGAGGCCGGCGTCGTTCTTCAGGTAGCCGTCGGCGTCGACGCTGAACGACCCCTGGCGGGTGAACACGCGCTGGTCCGCGGCGGTCAGACCGGCGCCCTTGTTGGTGGCGATGAAGAAGCCGTCGCCCGAGATCGCCAGGTCGGTGGACGAGCCGGACGACTGGATCAGGCCCTGTTGGCTGACGAACTGCCGGGTGACGCCCTGCACGCCGCCGGCCGAGTAGCGGCCCTTCACCGCCTGGGCGGTGACGACGTTGGCGAAGTTCACCTGGTTGCGCTTGTAGGCGACGGTGTTGACGTTGGCGATGTTGTCGGAGATCGCGGCGAGGGCCGACGAGTTCGCGACCAGTCCCGAGACGCCCGCGAGCAGGGCAGAGTTGATGGACATGACTTAGTTCCGTTCTCCTGAAGCGGATCCGCGTGCTGCGAAGGGTCGGCCGGTCAGGCCGCCGCTGGAGACGGCGTTTTGCCGTCCGTGCTGTTGCTGGTGTCGCCGGAGGTGGTCGCGGCCGTTTGGGTCGCGGTTTCCGCCGGCTGGCGAATGCGGACGATCTTGTCCCAGGGGACTTGAGCGCCCTTGATGGTGATGAGGGTCGAGCCGTCGCTCTGTTCCACGCCGGTCACGAGGCCATCGGCAAAGATCTTCGAGGTGACGGTCGATCCCTGAGAGTCCTTCGCGGTGACGCGGAGGGTGTAGGTCCCGTCGGCCATGTCGCTTCCGGCGGCGTTCTTGCCGTTCCAGGTGAAGGTGTGGTCGCCGGCTTTGTTGTCGGTCGGGGCGACCGACTTCACGACCCGCCCCTTCTCGTCGAGGATTTCGAGCTTCACGTCGGTGGCGTCGCGGTCGAGCGCGTAGGTCCACTCGGCCTTCTTGTTCTTGAGCGCGGCCACGTCGGCCTCTGCTCGGACTTCCTTGCCGATCAGGCTGACGGCAGTGGAAACGCCTGAACCGGTGTTGGTGACCAGCTTCTCGAGGAGATCGTTGGTCAGCAGTTGCTGCTCGACGCCCGTCATCTGCACGAGCTGTTGGGTGAACTGGGTCGAGTCCATCGGGGACAGCGGATCCTGGTTCTTCAGCTGCGTGGTCAGCAGGGTGAGGAAGGTGTCGAAGTTCTCCGCCAGGCGGGTGC
Organism: Pseudomonadota bacterium; assembly: GCA_046725615.1. Lineage (GTDB taxonomy): Bacteria > Pseudomonadota > Alphaproteobacteria > Caulobacterales > Caulobacteraceae > Phenylobacterium. The sequence goes on along the minus strand of JBKOYY010000076.1, from coordinate 10,530 downwards.
GGCCCGTGGCGCTGGCGCCCGAGGCGGCTGTGGCGGTGGTGGCGGCGTCGACGGCCATGGCGTTCAGATCCTCAGGTCCAGGCCGGAGCTGACGCCCCGGCGCAGGCGCAGGGCGCCCTGGTTGGCGGCCTCGGCCGCGTCACCGGCCGTCTCGAGGGCCGCACGGAAAGCCTGGCCTCGGAAGGCCGAGCCGTTGTCGCTCTGATCTTGCCAGGCATGGCCCTGGCCGCGGCCATGGTCCTGGGCCACGTCGAACGTCAGGGCGGAACCCGACAGGTCGAAGCCCGCCTGCTCCAGCGCGCGCTGGAGTTCCGCGGCGCGGGCTTTCACGTCCTGCGCCGCCTGGGGATTGTCGAAGGTCATGGCCGCGGTGATCCGGCCGTGGGCGTGGATCTCGACGCGCACATCCACCTTGCCGAGCCCGTGCGGATCGAGCTCGACGTCGAAGCGGGTGGTGCGGGCCTCCAACTTCTTGACGATCTGCGCGGCGAGATTGGCGACGGTCTCAGGCGCGCCGCGGACCTGCCGCGAGGCAGTCTCGACGGCCGGCGCCGAAGCGGATTCGGCGGCGCGGGCCTCGGCCTGAACCGTCGCGTCCGGGGCGTCGGCGGCAGGGCGGCTCTCGGTCGCCTTCGCATCTACCGCCTCGACGGCGTCGGCGGCCAAGTTGGCGGGCTCGCTCGCCCGAGCATGCACCGGCTTGTCGACCGCTTCGGTCGGGCGGCCCGCCACATCGGCTACACCTTCGGAGGCGGACTTGCCGCGTTCGCCCTTGGCCGGACGCGCAGCGTTGGCGGTGGGCGCCGGAGGCGGCGGCTTGGTGGCGAAGGCGGGAACGGCGGGAGCGGTGGAGGACTCGGCAGCCGACGCGGCCGGCGTGGACGTCGGGGACTCGGCCGGCTGTTCCTCCGCTGGCGGGGCCTGCGTCCTCTCGGTGAGCTTCGCGTGGGCGTTGGCGTTCTCGATCGCCGGCGCCGCGGGCCCGGCCGCCAGCTTGTGGGTTCCCCACGCTGGCGGTTGGGCCGGCCTGGCGGCGCTTTCGGGCAGTTTCGGCAAAGTCTCCGGTCGGCCGGAGGCGTGAGCGGCCGGCTCCTGCGTGTCCTCGCCCGTCTGGGTGTCGCCGACCTCGGCGTCACCCGTTGCAGCAGGCGCCGCGGGCGTGGCGGCGGGGTCCGCCGCCTTGGCGTAGCGCTCTGCGACAGGCGACCGGCGCGCCCCGTGCGGGATCGGCGACTCGATCGGAGCGTCAGCGTCGGTGGTCTCGGCGGCGGCTTCCGGCGGCGCGCCGGCAGCGGCGGCGGGAGGCGGTACGGGCGGCGCAGACGGCGTCGGAACCGCGGTCAGGGCGATGGCGTCGGCGCCGACGGCCGTCGCGGCGGCCTCGGCGTCTGCATCCTCGCCAACATCCCCACCGGCCGCGCCGGAAGCGAGCTCCAATTCGTCCCCGGCCGCGGCGGCGAACGCTTGCAGGCTGGCGGGCGAGTTGAGGCTGACCGGCTGCGCCGTGGCCGCGGCGTCCGCGACCTCCATTCCAGGCTCGGGGAAGAGCGCGGCCATGAGCGCCTGGAAACCCGCCAGCGGGCCAGGCGTCTTGGCGGAGGCGGCCGCGCTGACGGCGGCGCCGGGCACGGCGAGCTGGGCAGGATTGAGCGCTGGCGCGGTCATGGCAGGGAAGCGGTCGCTTCTTGTCTCGAGGGAAGCGCGTCCTGCGCCGGGCTCATTCAGCCAACCCTGAGCAACCTCCGCGCCACTCTGCTAATTGATTGAATTATAGCGATAAACGCCATCATCGGGCGTATTCGAAGCATGGCCTCGGGGAGGAAATTGCCGAGCCACAGTCGCCCTGGTGGGACATTCCGTGCCGGGCCGTCGAACCCGCGTCGGCGACTGGCGCCGGTCTTGCGCTGTAGTTGGCGAACCAACTTGGTCCAGGAAAGGGCCATGCTGAATATATTGAAGAAATTCCGGCCTGACGCGTGTGCGTTCACCCTTTTCCCGGCAGAATCCGCCGGGTTGAGCGTCAGCCTTTGCCGGGCGGAGCCTTAACAGATGTCGCTCACCGCCAGTCTATTGACCGCCTCGTCGGGCCTGCAGGCCGCCCAGGCCTCGCTGCGCGCGGTCTCGGACAATATCGCCAACGTCAACACGCCCGGCTACGTGCGCAAGGCGATCGATCAGCAGCCGCTGGTGGTCGACGGCCGCGGGATGGGCGTCAAGATCAACGGCGTCAAGCGGATCACCGACCAATACCTCCAGCTGGCCTCGCTGACGGCCGCGTCGGACTCGCAGAAGTGGGGCGCGATTTCCCAGTATCTGGACAACGCCCAGAGCCTGTTCGGCGACCCGGGGGGCGAAGGCTTCTTCTTCAACCGGCTGGACAACGTATTCGCGGCTTTCGCGACCGTGGCCGACGATCCCGCTTCCACGCTGCAGCGGACGCAGGCGCTTTCCAGCATCCAGGACTTCCTGACCGAGGCCGGCCGCATCAACAGCCAGATCGTCTCGCTGGGCGACACGGTCGAGACCCAGATCAACGCCGGGATCGAGCGGGCCAACTCCCTGCTGCAGGAGATCAGCTCCCTCAACAAGGACATCCAGCGCGCTCGCCTGGGCGGGGCCGACTCGTCGGGCTCCGAGAACATCCAGAGCAAGCTGCTCGATGAGCTCGCGGGATTGATGAACGTGCGCGTGGCTCCGCGCGAGGGCGGCGGCGTCGACATCCGGTCCGTCGAAGGCGTGCTGCTCGCGGGCGACCGGGCGGCCAAGCTCAGCTACACCTCCAGCGACGCGACGCCCGGCTACATCAGCGCCCAGCCCGACGGCAGCCCGACCGCCCAGCCCATCCTGGTGGCGAGCGGTGAGTTGCGGGGCCTGATGGAGCTGCGCGACATCGAGCTGCCCAAGATCTACGACCAGATGGGCGAGTTCGTCAGCCGGGCGGTCGACCAGCTCAACGCGGCCCACAACGCCGCAGCCACCTTTCCCGCGCCGGCGACGATGGCCGGGCGGAACACCGGGCTGGACCTCCCTACCGCCGTCGGCGGCTTCACCGGCAAGTCCACCATCGGCATCGTCAACGCCGCCGGCGTTCTGCAGCGGTCGGTGGCGATCGACTTCGACGCCGGCACCATGTCGGTCAACGGCGGGCCGGGCGCGGCCTTCACGCCGGCCAGCTTCCTCGCCGACCTCAACGCAGCCCTGGGCGGCATGGGCTCGGCCAGCTTCTCGGGCGGCGCGCTGACCCTGAACGCGAGCGCCGGCAACGGCCTGGCGATCGACGAGGGGACGTCGCAGAAGGCCGGCCGCGGCTTTTCGCACTTCTTCGGTCTGAATGACCTCGTGAAGTCCACGGGCTTCACCAACTATGCGACGGGCCTGAAGACCACAGACCCGCACGGCTTCAATCCGGGCGACCCGATCACCCTGCGACTTTCCTATTCGGACGGGCGTCCGATCCAGGAGGTGACGGTGAACGTGCCGGCGGCGCCCAACATGAGCGACCTCCTGGCCTCGCTGAACAACGCGGGGACGGGTGTCGGCCTCTATGGCTCGTTCGGGCTCGACGCCAACGGGGTCATGTCGTTCACGCCGACGGCGGGTCTCGACGCCGAGGTCTCGGTGGTCACCGACAATACCTCGCGCGGCGTCGGCGGCCCCTCGATCAGCAGCCTGTTCGGCCTGGGCACACAGGAGCGCTCGACGCGGGCGGGGCGCTTCCAGGTGTCGTCGGCCATCTATGCAGACCCGACCAAGCTGTCGGTGGGCAAGGCCGACCTCGGCGTCGCCCTGGGGCAGGTGGCGGTGCGCGCCGGCGACGGCCGCGGGGCGCTCGGCCTCTCGACCGCGGGCGAGACGCCGATCCTGTTCCAGGCCGCCGGCTCGCTCGGCCAGGTGACTATGTCGGTCTCGCGCTACGCCGCCGAGTTCGGTGGGGCCATCGGCCGGGGCGCGGCCGCCGCGGAGACCCGCCAGTCGAGCGCCGAGGCCGTCGCCACCGAAGCCACCAACCGCCGCCAGGCCGTGGAGGGGGTCAACCTGGACGAGGAACTCGTCAACCTGACCACCTATCAACAGGCCTTCAACGCTTCCGCCCGAATGATCCAGGCCGCCAGCGACCTCTTCGAGGTCCTGGTGAACATGGTCTGAGGAGTCCGCCATGGTCACGCGCGTCACCACGTCCGGCAACTACGCCAATATCCTGGCGAACCTGCTCGTCGCCCAGCAGCGACAGGCCGAGGCCGGCAACAAGGTCGCCACCCAGAAGAACGGCCAGAACCTCAAGGACTATGCGAAGTCCTCGGAGCTGATCACCGCCATGCGGTCGGTCCAGACCCGGCTGGTCGCCTTCGAGGATCAGAACAAGCTGCTCAAGGACAAGCTTTCGACCCAGGACACCGCTCTCGTGCGTGTCGCCGATGCGGCCCAGCAGGTGCGGCAGATCTTCTCGGACGCGCTCGCCTCCGGCCGTGTGGACACCCTCGTCGAGGATGTGGAGGCCCAGCTGCGGAACGCGGCCGAGGCCATGAACGGCCGCTATGGCGGCAAGTACCTGTTCGCCGGCGGCCAGGTCGACACGCGTCCAGTGACGGTGACCGCACTGACCGACCTTACGGCGGGTCCGCCGATCTCCAGCTTCTTCAAGAACGACGACTTCAAGGTGACGGCCAAGCTCGACGAGGCGACGACGATCACCACGGGCCTGCTCGCCAGCGACATCGGCACGGACATGCTGACGGCGTTCCAGACGTTCCAGGCCTTCAACCAGGGGGCCGGCGGCCCGTTCACCGGCGCCATGACCGCGGCGCAGCGCACGTTCCTCGAAAACCAGCTCGCGACGTGGGACGGAGTGCGCTCGGATGTCACTATCCTGGCGGCGCAGAACGGCACGAACCAGAAGCGCCTGGAGACCGTGGCCGAAGATCTGGAGGGGCGGAACAACTCCCTGGCCGGAATGCTCGGCGACATCACCGACGCCGACATGGCCGAGGCCGCGACCCAGCTTGAGCAGGCGCAGTTCTCGGTCCAGTCCGCCGCCTACGTCCTGCAGGCGCTGAAGGATTCGTCGCTCATCAACTTCCTGCGCTGACGCGGACCCTCCCGCCGACCGGAACGGAACGCTATATGGGCGCGGATGAACGCTCCCGTGCTCCTGCCTGACCGCCTGAGCGACGGCCTCGTGGAGGCCGCGCGCGCGGCCGTGCGCCTGCCGGCTGGAACCCGGATCGTGGCCGCCATGTCGGGCGGAGTGGACTCCACCGTAACCGCGGCGGTCCTGGCGAAGGCCGGCTACGACGTGGTCGGCGTGACGCTCCAGCTCTACGACCACGGGGCAGCGATCCAGAAGAAGGGCGCCTGCTGCGCCGGGCAGGACATCCACGACGCCCGGACGGCGGCCGAGGCCATCGGCATCCCGCACTACGTGCTCGACTACGAAAGCCGGTTCCGCGAGCAGGTCATCGAGGATTTCGCCGACGCCTACCTGCGGGGCGAGACGCCGATCCCGTGCGTGCGCTGCAACCAGACGGTCAAGTTCCGCGACCTGTTGGACGTGGCGCGCGATCTCGGCGCGGAGGCCATGGCCACGGGCCACTACGTGCGCCGCGAAGTCGGGCCCGCGGGCCCTGAGCTGCACCGGGCGGTCGATCCGGCGCGGGACCAGTCCTACTTCCTGTTCGCCACCACAGCCGAGCAGCTCGACTACCTGCGCTTCCCGCTGGGGGCGCTGCCGAAGCCGGCGGTGCGCGCGGCGGCGGCGGAGCTGGGTCTCGCCGTGGCCGACAAGCCGGACAGCCAGGACATCTGTTTCGTGCCCGAAGGGCGCTACACCACGGTTATCGACCGCCTTCGCCCGCACGGGGCCGAGCCAGGCGACATCGTCCATCTGGACGGCCGGGTGCTGGGTCGCCACGAGGGGGTGACCCGCTACACCATCGGCCAGCGCCGCGGGCTGAACGTGGCCGTGGGCGACCCGCTGTTCGTGGTCAGGATCGACGCGGATCGGCGCCAGGTGATCGTCGGCCCGCGCGAGGCGCTGCTGACGCGCGCGCTGACGCTGAAGGAAACCAACTGGATCGGCGACGCCGCGTCCATCGAGGCGGCCTGCGCGGCGGCCCGGCCGGTGCTGGCGCGCGTCCGCTCGACGCGGGAGCCGGTGGCGGGTCGCCTGGCCCTGGTGGACGGCGTGCCCGGCGTTGCGTTCGACACGGCGGAAGAGGGCGTCGCCCCCGGTCAGGCCTGCGTGCTCTACGCGCCGGAAGCGCCGACGCGTGTGCTCGGCGGCGGTTTCATCGCCGCGACCGTCCGGAACGCCGACTGACCCTGACCTAGCGGAAAGCTGGTTCTCAGCGGGCGGTGAATTTATATCTCCGCCATGACCCAGACCTCAGATCCCGTCGTCATCGCGTCCTACGCCCGCACGCCCATGGGCGGCTTTCAGGGCGTCCTCTCGGGCGTGAAGGCCACCGAACTCGGCGCCGCCGCGGTGAAGGCCGCCGTCGAGCGCTCGGGAGCCGCCCCCGAGGCCATTCAGCAGATCCTCATGGGCTGCGTGCTGCCGGCCGGACTCGGCCAGGCGCCGGCGCGCCAGGCGGCCCTGGGCGCCGGCCTGCCGAAGTCGGTCGAGGCGACGACCGTCAACAAGATGTGCGGCTCGGGCATGCAGGCCGCGATCCTGGCGCATGACGCCCTGGCCGCCGGCTCGGTGGACGTCATCGTCGCGGGCGGCATGGAGAGCATGACGAACGCCCCGTACCTGATGCTGAAGCACCGCGGCGGCGCGCGGATCGGCCACGACACCATGTTTGACCACATGTATCTGGACGGTCTCGAGGACGCCTACGAGCCGGGCCGCTTGATGGGCAGCTTTGCCGAGGAGACCGCGCGGACCTACCAGTTCACCCGCGAGGCGCAGGACGAGTACGCCATCGCCAGCCTGAGCAAGGCCCGGACAGCCACCGAGTCCGGCGCCTTCGCCCGCGAGATCGTTCCGGTCACCGTCACCGACCGCAAGGGGCAGACCGTGGTCGACAAGGACGAGCAGCCGCTGAAGGCCGACCCGGCCAAGATCCCGACCCTGAAGCCCGCCTTCGCCAAGGACGGCACGATCACCGCCGCCAACGCCAGCTCGATCAGCGACGGCGCCGCGGCCCTGGTGATGACCCGCGAGAGCGTGGCCCGGAAGCTGGGGATGAAGGTCGTCGCCCGCATCGCCGGCCACGCCGCCCACGCCCACGAGCCGGGCCTGTTCACCACCGCCCCCGTGCCGGCCATGCAGAAGGCCCTGAAGCGCGCCGGCTGGAGCGTGGACGACGTCGACCTCTTCGAGGTCAACGAGGCTTTCGCGGTGGTGGCGATGATCGCCGAGCGCGAGCTGGGGATCGACCGCGCCAAGCTGAACGTCAACGGCGGCGCCTGCGCCCTCGGCCACCCGATCGGCGCCTCGGGCGCCCGCATCCTTGCGACCCTGCTGGCCGCCCTCGAGGCCCGGGGCGGCAAGCGCGGCGTGGCCAGCCTCTGCATCGGCGGCGGCGAGGCGACCGCGATGGCGGTGGAGCTGGCCTGACGGGTCACATCGTCAGGGCGACGGCCTCGCACTGGTCGGCCACGATGCCCCAGCCCTCGTGGAAGCCCATCTGGACGTGCTGGAGCATCTTCTCCTTCGTCGGGTGGCCGCAACGGGCGAGGTAGAGGGTCTTGCCGTCGGGCCGGCGCTCGAAGGTGAGGACGCAGGTCATCATCCCGCCGCCCTCGGCCGGGACCCAGCCTTCGGTGAAGGCGTCGGTGAAGACGATCTTCTCGTTGGGCACGACCTCCAGATAGACGCCCTTGTTCTCGAACACCTCGCCGTTCGGGCCGTACATGACGTTGTCGCTGGCGCCGCCCGGCCGCAGGTCCATCTTGGTGATCTCGGCGCGCCAGGGACGGGGGCAGAACCACTCGGGGAAGCGCTCGGGCGTCGTCCAGGTGCGGTAGAGCTGCTCGGGTGTGGCGTCCATGATCCGGGCCAGCACCAGTTCGTGCGGATGGCTCGGGGCGATGTCGATCGGGGTGGCCATGCAGCGGCGCTCCTTTGGGGGTCGGCGGTCTTGCCCCGAGGACGCGGACGGCGCGTCGGTTCCGACAGCGCCGCCGCAAAAAAGTCGTCCGGCTTCGGGGGAGCTATTTCGAGCCGGGCAGGTTGGCGATGTTCATCTTCATGCCGCCGGGCAGCATCATGTCGCCGGGCTTCATGTCGGCCGGGCATGCGCCCTTCCACTCGGCGCTCATCTCCATGGCGTGGGTCCCGTTGGCCTGGACCATCTTCGCCCCGGTGGTCGTGGTGGTGAGCTTCATCACGTACCTGCTGTTGAAGTCGCCGGTGACCGTGCCGCTGGTGACGTTCCTGCCGGCCTCGCCGAAGTCGCACTCGGACTCCACTTTCCAGCCGCCGGCCGTGGGCGTGATCGCGTTCTTCGCGCAGACCTGCTGACCCATCTGCTGGCCCCAGAGCGTCATCTTCTGTTCGACGGCCTCGTCGAGGCAGATCTTCGTCTCCTGGGTCATGCCGGCGGAGCTCATGGTCTGGACCCAGAGCCCGGGCTTGCGCCGGGGCGGTGTCGCGGAGCTCGCCGGGGAGGTCGCGGACGCCTGGGTCCCTTCGCCGGTCTTCGCCGCCTCGGCGCCCGTTTCGGCCGGCTTCTTCTGGCAGGCGGCGAGGGACAGGGCCCCCACGCACACGATCGCCACTCCACGCATCTTGATCCCTCCAGTGACGTTCCCCAACGTGGCGAGCCTGACGCGCCCGAGGAGATGGATCAATGCCCGAGCTTCACGACACCGGCGCCCGCTACGAGATGGTCGAGCAGGGCGAGACCTCGTACGCGGACTACCGCCTGACGGGCGGACGTCTCTACATCGACTACGTCTTCGCCCCGCCGGCCCTGAGGGGCACGGGCGCCTCGGGCCGGCTGATGGAGGCCGTGGCGCAGAAGGCCAAGGACGAGGGCCTGAAGATCACGCCCATCTGCGGCTATGCCGCCGCCTGGCTCCAGCGGAGCAAGGCGTTCCGTGAGCTGGTCGGATAGGCGCGGGGGGGGGGGCGTCTGACTTGGCCCTCTCGTGAGCCGCGCTGTCAAAAATGTGCAGTTCCGGTGCGGCCGGGCTTTCGATCTACCTCAGGCCGAACCCGTGCGGATTCGGGATAAGGGGGTATTTCGAAATGACCGCTCCGTCCGAGGCGCTCCCGCGCGCCTCCCTCTTTGCACCAAGGCATACGGCTGACGCGGTGTTCTTCCCCGCCATGACCGCCTTGGTCTGGCTGGGTATCGTCATGGGATTCGGCGGTGAGATGCTGCGGAAGGCCGACGAAGGCACGCTGTCGTATCCGCTGATCGTGCACGTCCATGCCGTCGTCTTCACGGCTTGGCTCGCCGTCTTCACGGCTCAGGTAGCGTTGATCCGGACCCAGCGCTTCGCGGTCCATATGACGCTCGGTCCTGCCGCGATGGGACTGGCGGGTATGATGATCGTGCTGGGGCCTTGGACGGCGCTGTTCATGCAGGCGCACGCGTTCGGCACACCCGCGTCGGATCCGGCGTTCCTCGCCATCCCGATGAGCGACATGATCAGCTTCAGCGGCCTTGTCGTCGCCGGCTATGTCATTCGCAGCGACCGGGTGCTTCACAAGCGGCTGATGCTGCTGGCGACACTGGCCCTGGCGGACGCCGGCTTCGGCCGCTGGTCGGGCGATCTGCTGGGCCCCATCCTCGGGTCCATGCTCGAGCCGGGCTTCTGGCGGATCTATGTGCCCGGCTACATCCTGAGCGCCGCGGTGGTCCTGGCCGTGCCGATCTACGATGTGGCGACGCGGGGCAAGCTGCCGCGGGGAGAGGCCCCTGCCGTGGCATGGGTGCTGGCCTGGCACGTGATCGCCGTCGCCCTGTACGTGAATCCGGACTGGAGTGCATTCACCTCCGACCTGGTGCGAAGCCTGGCCGGGCCCTGACCAATCAAGGCGCGCACCTTATCGGGCGCTCCGGTCAGCGGTCGCAGCTCAGCCCAGGCTGAAGTCTGCCGGCCGTCGACCGCTCAGGTCCGGGCGGAGATGGCTTCCAGGGTCTGGACGCGGCTTTCCAGGTCCTCGACCAGGCGACGGGCCATGTCGCGGACGCCAGGGGCGTAGGCGTCGCCGCCGTCCGCGATCTCGGCGGCAAGCTGCTCCAGGTCGATCATGGCGGCCGTCAGGGCCTTCACATGATCCTTGGCGAGCTGGCGCGCCTCGGCCTGCAGCCGGCGGACGCGCTCGGCCACGGTTTCGGTCTTGGGCGAAACGGACTTCAGGTCGTTGGTGGCGACCACAGCGAGAGACGGCGACATCCTTACGTACCTCATCGATCCCCAAGGTCTTGTACGGTCGCCAACCCGGGATGGATTGGCCGCCGATCAGGCCTTGCTGCTCAAGAGAGCTTACGTCCTGAGACAGCACAGGTTCCCTGTCAGCCGCATGAATGGCGCCAGTTAACCGCGTTACAGGATCGGATGAGGACTCGGCGC
>JBKOYY010000197.1:0-8505 GCA_046725615.1 Pseudomonadota bacterium | reverse complement strand
TACTTGACCCGACGCGCCCCCGACACCGTTAATAGAACCGCAAGCCACAGGAGCACAACAATGAACAGGTATGGCATCGGGCTCACGGTTGCGTTCGCGTTGTCCGGACCAGCGCTGGCTGCGAGCCCCAACGGGCAGCGCCTCGCGCTCACGATCTACAACCGCGATCTCGCGCTCATTCAGGACGTGCGCTCGCTGGACTTCGCCGCCGGGCGCTCGCGGCTGGAGTTCAAGGACGTTTCGGCGCAGATCAGGCCCGAGACGGTTTCTCTGTCTGCCCCCGCCATCGGCATCGTCGAGCAGAACTTCGACTTCGACCTGCTGACGCCGCGCAAGCTGATGGAGAAGGCGGTCGGCGCCCAGGTGCAGATCGTCCGTATCAATCCCGGCAATGGCGCCCAAGTGACCGAAACCGCCACCGTCCTATCGGTGAATGAGGGCGTGGTGCTCCGCATCGGCGACCGCATTGAGGTGTTGCGCGACGACGACATCCCGACCCGGGTGATCTTCGACCGGATTCCCGAGAATCTGCGGGCGCGGCCGACCCTTTCGGTGACGGTGGACTCGGCGCGTGCCGGCGTACGGCCCGCGACGCTGAGCTACCTGACCAACGGCCTGTCCTGGAAGTCCGACTACGTGGCGCTTTTCGACGAGTCGGCCGGCAAGCTGGACGTCCAGGGCTGGATCACGCTCACCAACACTTCGGGCGTCGACTACCCGGCAGCCGAGGTCCAACTCGTGGCCGGGGACATCAACCTCGTCTCCGGCCAGCAGGAGTGGTGGATCCGCGAGCAGCAGCGGCGGCAGCTGACGAACGTGCGGCGGGCGGGAACCGATACGGGCGAGGCCCAGCGCGCGATTGCCGACTACTACCTCTATCCGCTGCCGGCCCGGACGACGGTCGCTCAGAACCAGACCAAGCAGGTGAGCTTCCTAGACGTGAAGGGCGCCGGGGCGCGCAAGGCGTACGAGCACCGCGCGTACTGGTTCAACACCTCCGACACGCCCGTGGCCGTCGACGTCGCGGTGCAGTTCTCCAATTCCAGCGCCCAGGGCCTTGGCCGTCAGCTGCCGGCGGGAATTGTGCGCGTCTACATGCGCGACCAGGCCGGTGAACCGAAGTTCGTGGGCGAGAACCGCATCGACCACACGCCGCAGGGCTCGGATATTTCGATCAAGATCGGCGAGGCGTTCGACGTCACGGTCCAGCCGACGGTCGAGTCCAGCGAGAAGCTGAGCCGATCACGTACGCGCTACACCATGACCTACCTCGTCCGGAACGCGAGGCCGCAGCCGGTGACGGTGCGCGTGCGCCAGGGCGGCCTGGGGCGCGATGGCGAAGTGGTGAAGGAGAGCCTGAAGAGTGAGCGGATCGACGCCTACAATCTCGCCTGGAACGTGGCGGTCCCTGCGAACGGTGAAACCCGCCTGACCTTCACCGTGGACACGGGATGGTGAGGCAGGCGCTCGTGGCTGCGGCGCTGGCGGTGGTCGCGGGGCCGGCCGCCGGCCAGGTCGTATCGCCGTCGGCGGAGACGACGGCGATCACCATCTACCGACTGACCGCACCGGCCGAGCCCGACGAGGACATCAGGCTGGACGACCTGGACGCCAACGAGGGTCTCGTGATGATCCGAGAGACTCGGACCGTCGACCTGCCGGCTGGGCGAAGTCGCATCAGCTTCAGAGGAGTGGCCGACACCATGGTCGCCCAGACCGCCGCGGTGGAAGGCCTGCCAGGCGCGGTGATCGAGCGGAACCAGGACTACAATCTGCTGACCCCCGGCGCGCTCATCGAGGCAGCGATCGGGCGGCCGGTCACCGTCGTGCGGACCGACCCGAGGACCGGCGAGGTCAGCGCCAGCCGCGCGGTGGTGCGATCCGGATCGGGCGGACCTGTGCTCGAGGCGAACGGCAGGATCGAGGCGCTGGGATGCAGCGGTGCGCCGGAACGCCTGGTTTTCGACGACATGCCGCCGGCCCTGACCGCCAACCCGACCTTTTCGGTGCTGGCGGACGCCCCTTCGGCCGGGCGCTACAAGGTGCGGCTATCCTATCTGGCGACCGGTATGGCCTGGTCGGCGGACTATGTCGCCCGCATCGCCCCGGGCGGCCGCATACTCGACCTGACGGGCTGGATCACCCTCTCCAACCAGACCTCGGCCACCTTCCGCGACGCGCCGACCGACGTCGTGGCCGGCAAGATATCCCATGACGCCGACACGGCGGCGACGGTCCCGGAGCCGACGGCGCTGGCGCGGGACTGCTGGGGACCGCGTGGCGTCAAATCGAAGGTCGAAGAGATCATGTTTGCGGCCGCCCGCATCCCGATGCCGGCGCCGCCCGGGGACGGCGTCGTCCAGGAGCTCGTGGTCACCGGATCGCGGGCGCAGCAATCTGACCTCGGCGACTACAAGCTCTACACACTGCCGGGAACCCCTACCGTGGCGGCGCGCCAGACCAAGCAGGTCCAGTTCCTGGAGCAGCGGGGCGTGCGGTTCGAGCGGGTCTACAGCTACCGCTTCGACGGAGAGGACGACCTCGACCAGGAAGAAGGACCGGGCGCGCCAGTCGTGCTGCTGCGCCTCAAGAACAAGGCCGACGCCGGACTCGGAAAACCGTTGCCGTCAGGCACGGTGGCGATCCTGGAATCCGACCCCGGCGGCGCGCCGGTCCTGGCCGGCCAGCGCCGCATCAAGGACGTCCCGGTCGGTGTTCCCCTGGAGGTGGAGATGGGCCGGGCGATGGACGTCGCCGTCACGGTTGCGGTCACCGAGGATGAGGACGTGATGGACCGCACGGAGGCGGCGGTGTCGGCCAACTTCGTCAACGACAAGCCGATCCCCATCACCCTGGAGTATCGCCAGGCGGTGCTGGGCGATGGCTTCAAGGTGACACGGGCTTCGCGTCGGCCGGGGAAGAAGGACGGCGAGCCGATCTGGACGTTCCGGCTCGCGCCCGGAGAGCGCGCCTCGCTCACCTACCGGATGTCATACGAGTAACCAGTCCACTGCGACGCCACTGGCCCGTGACAGCGCGGCCGGGAGCCGCTATGCATCGGCCATCATGAGCCGCCGGTCGCCCCAAGCCCTTGAGGTAGCCGCCCCCCGCGCGGGGGTTTGCGAGGCCATGCGCGGCTGATCCGCCGCCGGCCCCTCGATCCCCCCGCAATTCCCGCGGATGGATCGGTCAGGCTCTCTCTCCATCCGCGCCCCAAGCCCGATGGAGACTTCTATGACCACACCCTGGAACGATCGCTTCAGTCATCGGATGGCGCGGGTGCGCGCGTCCGAGATCCGGGAGCTGCTCAAGCTCCTGGACCAGCCTGACATCATCTCGTTCGCGGGCGGCATTCCCGATCCGGCGCTGTTTCCGGCCGAGCGCATCGCCGGGACCTACGCCGAGGTGCTGGCCGAGGCCGGGCCGCAGGCGCTGCAGTATTCGGTCAGCGAGGGGCTGCCTGAGCTGCGCCGCTGGATCGCCGCGCGCATGACCGCAGCCGGCGCGCCGTGCGACGAGGGGAATATCCTGATCACCGCCGGCTCGCAGCAGGCGCTGGACCTGATCGGCAAGCTGTTCCTGAGCCCGGGCGACACCGTGCTGGCCGAGCGGCCGACCTATCTGGGCGCGCTGGGCGCCTTCAACGCCTACGAGCCGTCGTACGCCGACCTCGCGCAACCGCCGCCGCCCGGGACGAAACTGGCCTATGTGGTCCCCGATTTCGCCAATCCGTCCGGCCGCACCCTGACCCGCGCCGAGCGCACCGCCCTGCTCGACCTGTCCCACGAACGCGACCTCGTCGTGGTCGAGGACGCCGCCTACCGCGACCTGCGCTTCGCCGGCGCCGCCGAGCCGTCGATCCTTGCGCTCGACATCGCCCGCACGGGTTCGATCGAGAGCGCGCGCACGCTCTACTGCGGCACATTTTCCAAGACCCTGTCGCCGGCCCTGCGCCTGGGCTGGGTCTGTGCGCCGCGGGCGGTGATCGACCGGCTGGTGCTGCTGAAACAGGGGGCCGACCTGCACGTCTCCACCATCAACCAGATGGTCGCCGCCCGGGTGGTGGCCGAGGGATGGGACGAACATCTTGAGCGCCTGCGCGCTGCGGGCCGCGATCGTGCGGCCGCCATGCAGACCGCGCTCGCCCGCCACATGCCCATGGGCGTCACCTGGACCCGGCCGCAGGGCGGGATGTTCGTGTGGGTGGAGCTGCCGCACGGCTTCGACGGCGCGGCGCTGCTTGAGGCGGCCCTGGCCGAGGAGCGGGTGGCCTTCGTGCCCGGCGCGCCGTTCTTCGCGGTGGAGCCGGACCCGGCGACCTTGCGCCTCAGCTATTCGCTCCCGCCGCCCGACGCCATCGACGAGGGGATCCGCCGCCTGGCCCGCGCGATCGACGCGCGGATGGCCCACGGCTCGCCACGGGCCAGGGCCAGCTAGCGGTCCCGGGCGACTTGGCCCATGGAAGAGCCATGGCGAAGCCTGCGGACACCCTGGACGGCGCGTACGACTACATCGTGGTCGGGGCGGGATCGGCCGGCTGCGTGCTGGCCAACCGCCTCTCCGCGAACCCCTCCAACCGGGTGCTGGTGCTGGAGGCGGGGGGCAAGGACGACTGGGTCTGGTTTCACGTGCCGGTCGGCTACCTCTTCGCCATCGGCAACCCTCGCTCGGACTGGATGTTCGAGACGGAAGCCGAGCCGGGATTGAACGGGCGGGCGCTGAAGTATCCGCGCGGGAAGGTGGTCGGCGGCTCGTCGGCCATCAACGCCATGATCTCCATGCGCGGCCAGGCGGCGGACTACGACCACTGGCGCCAGCTCGGCCTCGCCGGCTGGGGCTGGGACGACGTGCGGCCGGTGTTCCGTCGCCTCGACGATCATTTCCTGGGCGACAGCGAACACCACGGCGTCGGCGGCGAGTGGCGGGTGGAGGCGCCGCGCGTGCGCTGGGCCGTGCTGGACGCCATCGCCAAGGCGGCCAACGAGATGGGCGTGCCCTCGACGCCCGATTTCAATACGGGCGACAACACGGGCGTCGGCCCGTTCCACGTGAACCAGCGCCGGGGCCTGCGGTGGTCGGCGGCGCGGGCCTTTCTGACCCCCGCCCTGAAGCGTCCGAACCTGCGCCTGGAGACCGGCGTGACGGTGGAACGGGTGCTGTTCGACGGTCGACGCGCGGTCGGCGTCCGCTTCCGGCGGGGCGGGCAGGTGGTCGAAGCGCGGGCGCGGGGCGAAGTGATCCTGTCGGCCGGCTCGCTGGGCTCGACCCAGATCCTCCAGCTCTCGGGCGTCGGGCCCGGCGAACTGCTGGCCGACCACGGTGTGCCGGTGGTGCTGGAGAGACCCGGCGTCGGCCGCAACCTGCAGGACCACCTGCAGCAGCGCGCGATCTACAAGGTCAGCGGCGTGCCGACCCTCAACGTCATGTATCGCTCGCTGGTCCGGCGCGGGCTGATGGGACTGGAGTACGCGCTCTTTCGCACCGGCCCGCTGACCATGGCCCCCAGCCAGCTCGGCATCTTCACCACCTCGTCGCCCGAGCATGAGCGGCCGAACATCCAGTTCCACGTTCAGCCCCTGTCGCTGGACCGGTTCGGCGAGCCGCTTCATCCGTTCCCCGCGGTGACGGTCGCGGCCTGCAACCTGCGCCCCACCTCCCGCGGGGAGGTGCGGCTCCGGTCGGCCGATCCGACGGCCGCGCCGGTGATCGCGCCGAACTACCTGGCTACCGCGGCGGACCGGCGCGTGGCGGCCGACGCCATCCGCGTCACCCGCCGCCTCATGCGTCAGCCGGCGCTCGCCGCCTATCGTCCGGAGGAGTACCTGCCGGGTCCGTCCGTCGGCGACGATGACGCCTCGCTGGCCAGGGCCGCCGGCGACATCGGCACGACGATCTTCCATCCCGTCGGCACGGCGAAGATGGGGCTTGCCTCCGACCCCATGGCGGTGACGGACGCGCGCCTGCGGGTGATGGGCCTGGAGGGCCTGCGGGTCATCGACGCCTCGGTGATGCCGACGATCACGTCGGGCAACACCAACACCCCCACGATCATGATCGCGGAGCGCGGCGCCGGCTTCGTGCTGGAGGACGGGCGGTAGCGGCGCCGCCCTCAGGCGCGGGTCAGACCAGCGCCCCGTGGCAGTGCTTGAACTTCTTGCCCGAACCGCAGGGGCAGGGGGCGTTGCGGCCCGTATCTTCCCAGCCGTCGGGCAGCGAGGTCACCGGCAGGGCCGCGCGCTGCTCGGCCGCCACGTTGTCGGGGGTCCAGCCATGCTCGGCCTCGTTCTCGCCCGTGAACGGGTCGAGGTGCACCTCGAAGGTCGGCTGCGTCGGCGGGGGCGGCGGCTCCTCGAACTGGAACTCCACCGTCATCAGCCAGCGGGTCACGTTCTGGCGCAGGTCCACCAGCAGCTTCTCGAACAGCGAGAAGGCCTCGGTCTTGAACTCGTTCAGCGGGTCGCGCTGGCCGTAGCCCCGCAGGCCGATCACGGTCCGCAGGTGGTCGATGTGCATCAGGTGCTCGCGCCACTGGGCGTCGATGGTCTGGAGCAGGAAGCTCTTCTCGACATTGCGCATGTGGTCGCCCACCAGCGCATTGCGCTCGGCCGCCCGGGCGTCGGCCGCCTGGACGATGCGCTCCTCCATCTCCTCGTTGGCGATGCCTTCCTCGGCCGCCCAGTCGGCGAGCGGGAGCTGCAGGCCCAGCATGTGCTGCACCTGGGCGTCCAGGCCCTCGATGTCCCACTGTTCGGCATAGGCCTTGGGCGGGAGGTGCCGGTTCACGAGGTCGGAAATGGTGTCGACCCGGAACTCGCGGATGATCTCCTGGAGGTCTTCGGCCTCCATGAACTCCTGGCGCTGCTCGAAGACGGCCTTGCGCTGGTCGTTGATGACGTCGTCGTACTTCAGCAGGTTCTTGCGGATCTCATAGTTCCGCTGCTCGACGCGCTTCTGGGCGGTGGCGATGGCGCTGTTCAGCCATTTGTGGGTGATGGCCTCGCCTTCCTGGACGCCGAAGGTGCGCATGATCGAGTCCAGGCGCTCCCCGGCGAAGATGCGCAGCAGGTCGTCCTCGCACGACAGGAAGAACTTCGAATGGCCGGGGTCGCCCTGGCGGCCCGTCCGGCCGCGGAGCTGGTTGTCGATCCGCCGGCTCTCGTGGCGCTCGGTGCCCAGGACGAACAGGCCGCCCGCGGCCAGCGCCTGTTCCTTCAGGTCTTTGATCTCGGCCTCGATCTCGGCCTTCTTGTCCAGCGCCTGCTGGGGCGTGACCTCGATGCCCAGGCCCCGCTGCTCGTCGCGCCACTTGGCGAGGCGCATGTCCACGTTGCCGCCGAGCTGGATGTCGGTGCCGCGGCCAGCCATGTTGGTGGCGATCGTCACCGCGCCCGGCACGCCGGCGTCGGCCACGATCCCGGCTTCCTGCTCGTGGAAGCGGGCGTTCAGCACGTTGTGCGGGATGCCGCGGATGGTCTTGCCGTCCTTCTCGAAGGTGTGCGCCTTCAGGAGCTCGGACAGCTGCTCGGACTTCTCGATGGTGACCGTGCCGACCAGGATCGGCTGGCCGCGCGTGTAGCAGTCGACGATCTGGGCGATGATCGCCGCGTTCTTCTCGGCGGCGGTGCGATAGACCTCGTCGTCGTCGTCGATGCGCTTGACCGGCCGGTTGGTCGGGATCTCGGCCACGTCCATCTTGTAGATGTCCATGAACTCCTGGGCCTCGGTGGCGGCCGTGCCGGTCATGCCCGAGAGCTTGGAGTAGAGGCGGAAGTAGTTCTGGATGGTCACCGAGGCCAGGGTCTGGTTCTCGGGCTGGACCGTGGCGCCTTCCTTGGCCTCGATGGCCTGGTGCAGGCCCTCGGACAGGCGGCGGCCGTGCATCATGCGGCCGGTGAACTCGTCGATCAGGATCACCTCGCCGGCGCGGACGATGTAGTCCTTGTCGCGCACGTAGATCACGTTGGCGCGCAGCGCCTGGTTCACGTGGTGCACGACCGAGATGTTGGCCGGATCGTAGAGGCCCGCGGAGTCCTCGGCGAGGTGCCCGGCCTCGGCCAGCATTTCCTCGACCTTCTCGGAGCCGTACTCGGTCAGGATGACCTGGCGCTGCTTCTCGTCGAAGTCGTAGGTGGTCTTGTCCTGGATCAGGTCTTTGATGACCAGGTCGATGGTCCGGTAGAAGTCGGAGCGGTCCTCGGTGGGGCCCGAGATGATCAGCGGCGTGCGCGCCTCGTCGATCAGGATCGAGTCCACCTCGTCGACGATCACGAAGTTGTGGCCCCGCTGGACCATCTCCGCGACGTCATAGACCAGGTTGTCCCGCAGGTAGTCGAAGCCGAACTCGTTGTTCGTGCCGTAGGTGATGTCGCTCTGGTAGGCGGCCTGCCGCTGGGCCTGGCTGAGGCCGTGGACGATGACCCCGACCGACAGGCCGAGGAAGCGATAGACCTGGCCCATCCACTCGCTGTCGCGCTGGGCGAGGTAGTCGTTGACGGTGATGACGTG